>PBVU01000020.1:0-33037 GCA_002728775.1 Verrucomicrobiales bacterium
GGCAAGAACTTCCGGGGTGCGAATACGGTTATTCTCGACAACACGGTATCGGGTACAAGCATCAAGACCTTCACATTCGATCCGGTTAATCCGGTTGAAGGTGTGACCGTGAGTGCCGATGGCACCTCAATCACAATTGATAACGCTGTGATACCCGCAACTTGGGCCAGTGACACTGCCCACGTTAGCGTGAAGTCGGTGGACGGACGGGAAACCAATTCGACCACGATTCAAGTTCAGGAATAATGGTTTGATTTCCGCCAATAGGCGGGAAGCCAAGGAAAAGGGGGTGGAGAGTGAATCGGGGCTGGCGTTAAATCGCCGGCCCCGATTTCTTTTGCCTCCAACATTCACACACTATTCTCAAGTTGTTCACAATGTGCCCCGAATTGTGAACATGGTTTAATTGTCCATTCAGGCACTTTGTGTTTTATACACCGCTCAAGGAGGTTTGCGCCTTTAAAAGGGCACGGTGAGGGGAGCCGCATTTCTTATTGGTTGGTTGAGAAGGCAACTCGTTTTCCGTCCTCCTTGAAAGGAGTGGGAATGCTTTTAAGAACTTTGGGCATGGCGGCCGTGGCGTTGGTTTTTGCGTCTGGTATTCAATTTTCTTGGGGCGCGTTGTCGCCGTTGGGGGCTGAGTTTCCGGTGTTGGGAAATATTTCCGGGCACCAGCAAAATCCGCATGTGGCCTTGGGGCGCTTGGGGGGATTTGTGGTTTGGCAAAATTCCACGGAATCAGACACGGCGGAGCGGGTGATGGTGCAGCAATTGGGGAATGACATGACTGGCCGCGGGATTGCCGTGCGGGTGAGTCAGTCACGGGATCGTTCCAATGAATTGAACCCTCGCGTGGCTTTGATGAAAAGCGGCGGCGCGGCGGTGGTTTGGGTGGGGGGTCCCCGGGCCAGTTCGGATATCTACATTCGGTTCCTGGATTCGTCGGGTAATTTTCTGGGCGTGCCGGCAATTGTGAATTCCCACCTGCCGGGCATTCAAAGGGCGCCGACGGTGGCGGCGCTGGCTGGGGGCGGGGTGGCCGTGGTTTGGACCAGTCTGGAGCAGGACGCTGAGGGTGAAGGGGTTTATGCTCAATTGTTTACGGCCGGAGGCTTTCGGCTGGGCGGGGAGTTTCAAGTGAACCAGGCGGAATCGCGAAACCAATCGGATGCCGCGGTGGCGGCATTGCCGGATGGCGGGTTCGTGGTTGCCTGGGTGAACGAGGCGGTGGCGGGCAGAACCGGCGTCGGGGCACAGGATTTGCAGGGCAACTTGGTGGGCCGCCTGTACGGGGCGCAGGGGGCACCGAGAGGGGCTGAGTATCAGTTGAACGACGGGCAGGGTGTGGGCATGTCGCCGGCGTTGTCAGCGGATGCGGAGGGCGGTTTCACCCTGGCATGGTCGCAGCGGGACAGCGTGAACATTCGGAATTTGTCGGACATCTACACGCGCAGATTCAACTCCGCCGGACTGCCCTTGACCAGCAATGTGCGGCAAAACACATGGCTACGGGGCGAGCAGGTGGGGCCGGAGTTGGTGCAAATGGGGGGCGAGGCCCTCGTGGCTTGGACGAGTTACGGGCAGGACACATCGGGCGGGGGCATTCAGGCGCGACTGATCTCGGGTGGGCGCGAATTTCAGGTGAACACACAGAGCCGAATGCATCAGCGCGCGCCGACCGTGGCAGCCGATGGAGCCGGCAAGTTTCTGGTGGTTTGGGTGAACACCATCTCGGCGACGCATTCCATCCTGTCTGGTCAACGTTATGTGAGCAGCGATGGAGAATTGGCCGGAGTGGTGGACGTGACGGCGGGTGAGGTGGAACTGGTTGAAGCGGTGGCCCGGCGACAGAAAGTGACGCCTGTTTCCATGGGGGCACAGCCGGAGCCGGTTCTTTCGTCGGGTTTGGACGTGGCCTTGAAAACCACGGAAAACGCCGCGCCGGTGCGCAAGAATGTCATTTCCCGCGCAGCTCCACAGGTGGTGCTGGAAGCTCCGGCGTCACCCAGGCCCACACCCGTGGAATCCACGGCCAATACCGCAAGTGCGCCTGCTCCCTCCCCAAGCGCGCCCTCCATGGCGGAGATGCGCGCCGCTCAAGCCTCGGCGGTGCCGCTAAATTCCGCGGCGGCTGGGCGCAGCATGTTACTGGCGGCGGCGCGAATGCGAACCCAGGACCGACGCAGCATGATGACGCGGTCGGTGCCTACCTTGGCGCAAGTTCGCTCCGCGGCCCCCTCATTTGCCTCCATTCGAAACTCCTATGCGCAACGACTGGCCAACGCGCGGGCAACGGCGCCCCGCCCGCTGGGGGGCAGTCGTCAATTTGCCGGGACGGGATATCAGCGGACCTCCGGCTGGCGGAACGGCGCGGCAAGCGCGCCGTCGGGTTTCACGCGGGCTACGCAGATGGCCGGCACACCCAGCGCAGCCAGTCGCGGGTTCACCTCTGCTTCCAGCCGGTTCAACCAGCTCATGGGCAACTCGCTTTCCCGGACCGCCATGCAGCGGCGGGCGCGTGAAGGGCAGGGTCAGCAGCAAGTGCGCCCGGTGGCCACCAGCCTGCAACGCTCTGACGATGGCCTACGCATCCAGTGGTCGGGCCGGCAGGGCGCGCGCTATCAGGTGCAGGGTTCCAGTGATTTAAGGCAGTGGCAAAACATGGGGGCGGCGCGCGCGGGCAATGGGCGGGCGGATTCCGTGTCTGTCAATTCCGGTGGTGATGGGCCCCGGTATTACCGCGTGGTGCGGGTGAATTAATTTTGGGAAACCAAATGAGAGGAACGAAATGACAATGATCAGACTCAAGGCAATCGTGGCGGCCATGCTGTTGTGGAACAGCATGCCCTCGGCGCAGGCGTTTGTGTTGATGGGCCCGGCCAACACCAACGAGGTGGCTACGTTCAACTACACCAGTGAGATGGGTGCGCCGAAGGGGATTAACCGTGAGTTCAAGCGGTTCTTCCGCTGGAACATTCCTTCCTTTGTCTACTCGTTCGATGCGAGTTTCGTGAACTATTTTGGCATCGAGGGCATGGACGCGATCCACGACGCGTTCCGTGTGATGAACGATTTCTTTGTGAACGAGGACTACGATGGCGTCAGCCAGATGGATCTCGCCAAGCACGGTTTCTCCGGCAACTACAGCACGTGGTGGGTGAACACCACCGCGCAGAACGCGCAGATCATCGACATCAAGAGCATCATGCTTGGCATGCTGGTCAACCAACTGGGCATCGGCAACCCCCACCGCTGGGCATTCAGCATCACCGGGACTCGCGCCAACATCACCACCAACCGGTTGATCTTCGAGACGCGCCTGCGCAACTACGATCCCATCACGTGGCGCGAGACGGACATCATTAACGGCGTCAAATACAGCTACCGCCTGGTCCACGATGCCCAGACCAACTCCGTGGGCCAATTGCCGGCCTTCAACGTGGCTGACATGGAGGAATTCACAACCGACACCAGTGGCAACGCCTGGTCTTCCGTTGCCGCCATCACCGATGCCTTCTATGGAGACACCGCGCTGTACTGGACGGATACACCTTCCCGTTTCAACTTTGGTGTCTACTACGATGGCATGAATGCCATGGGTGGCCAGTTCCGGCCGCGACACGCGCTGACTTATGATGACGCCGGTGGCTTCAAGTATCTTTACGCCACCAACAACTACATCTTCGAGGATCTCGCGCCCAGCATCGTGGGCATTGAGCCGGCTCAGTTTCTGCCAACGCATATTGCGCCGCACTATGCCAATCCATCCGGACGTGTATCGCCTTTCTTCCCACGGCGCGGACGGGCAGCGGGCATTCTGACGCCCACCAACACCATCACCACCACTTTTGCCGGATTCCCCGGTTTGCCCAATGTGGGTACGGGCATCATGGGGCCGGCCATGCGCGGTGGCATCGACAAGATTCAGTTCTATCACCAGCCGTTTGATTCGTTGCTGGGCCTGAACTTCATCCCCACCAACTTTGTCTGGAAGGACACCTTTATTTTCCAGCCCACCAACCACGACACCGTCAACATCTCCGACTCCAGTGGCCGGGTGATTGGCACCGTCAACAACAACCAGCAGGGCATCCAGTGGCTTTCGCCCAACCCGAGCGTGGCGGACGCGAAATTCTGGCGGCAGCCGCAGACCTCCATGAAGTTCCTTACCCAGACGGTCGGTCGCAATGTGGCCACGCCGGACATGATCTTCGTGTGTGATGACCTCGGCCTGTCCGCCGACGGTGTGCCCATCGGCTGGCTGCGGCCCACCAACAGTTCCTCCAACCTCTCCAGCCTGAACGGCGGATTTGTCCAGGTGGCTGCCGCCACCAACCAGATTGGTCCGGGCATCTTTACCCTGCCCGCCGGCCCCATGGTCTTCCAGTTCACCCGGTTAGCCGAGGACTTTGAGGTCGTCTGGAGTGGCGAAGCCAGCGTGGTAGGCAACCAGGAGAGGATGCGCTCACTCTGGGGCTGGATCCAGGGACCCGGACCCAAGGACGTCATCACCTTCCCCATCGAGAACAACGAGTGGCGGATGGAGAACATTCTCGTTCCCGATGTCGCCCCGCCGGTCATCACCATGGTGTCTGATGATGGCGGCAACAATCCCATCGAGGCACAAACTCTCACCCGCACTGAGGAAACCCTCACCCTCATCGGCAACGAGATGGCTAGTGTCACCGCCATTGAAATCCTCAATGGCGACCTGGTCGTGCAGACCCTGTTGCAGGCGCAGCAGTATGTTGTGTCCAACATGCGCCTGGATATTCCCGCCGGCACCATCACGGACGCGTCGGAAGGCACGGAGCGATCCATTCGCGTCTGGAACAGCGTCGGCGCCAGCGAGCCCGGGCCGCAGAAATTCAAGATCGAAACCGGTAAGCCCATGGTGTCGATGACGGACTTTGACAACACCGTTTTCGATCGGGCCCAGTCACTCACCATTCGGGGTTATGGCTTCAAGAGCAAGACCACGGGAGAGACTCAACTGGCCCATTTCCGGATTGATGACAGCACCGGTGCCGCCATCGACGACAACGGCACGAACAACGACGGTGTTTCCGATGGTCGCCCACGGGCCGCGACCTTTGAGATCATCTCCGACACCATGGCCATCCTGCCGCTCGACGCCGTCAAGCAGTATGCCGATGGTTCCAATCGTCGTCTGCGGGTGGCCCGCAAGGTCGGCACAAACGCGCAGGATGACGCCAACTATCTGAGCCCTTCCACCAACGACATGTTCAGCGCCATCACCACCAAGCCGGTGATCACGACCCTGACTCAACTCGAGGATCCGGCCAATACTTGGACCAGTGTCACGGACGATGGCGCCTTCCGGCGCGATCGTATTCTGGAGATCAACGGCACCGGCCTGAACACCGCCAATGTCATCGAGGTGGTCGAGGAGGATGGCACCTCGTTTGCCAACCCGGTCTTCATCCAGTTGCCCAATGCCGCCGTGGCGGTTGAAGACAACGGCTCGCGCATCCAGATGAGCGCGAATGCCATTCCCTATTCGGACGCGGACACCAACAGCACCGCCAAACGCGCCTTCAAGATTTACAACGCGGTCGGCAATACGGACCTGAATGCAACCCTCATGTTCGCGGTCAACAAGCAGCCGGTCATTGACGGCATCGGCGCATTTGCAAGTGCCGGCTACTTCAATCGCGACAAGCTGCTCGGGGATGACATCAACATTTTTGGCAGCGGACTCAAGGCCATCAGTCAGGTCATCATTACCGATGACAATGACACGGCCCAGGATCGTATTACCATTGCCCTGCCATCGCCGGGTATTACCGTGGCGGACAATCAAATCTCCATTGATACGTCCACCTTCCAGTTGGGCAGCGGGGCGGACACCGACATGAACTCCAGCCGCCGCCTGATCAAGCTGACCAGTGCACGGGACAACGCGACCAGTGCCGTGGCCCAGCGGTTTTACATCGGAGCTCCGCCAACAATGGGTGATATTGGCGCATTCAACTCCACCGGTCACTATCGGCGTGACTTTGATACACTGACTATTTCCGGTGGGTCCGGCTATGGCCATATCACCAAGCTGGAAATCGTGGATGCGTTGGGTAATCCGATTGCGGGTGTGCCCGGAATTATCACCGGTCCTGACGGAACGGGCGGCACGGGTCTCAATGTTGGAAACGACACATCCCTCAGCGTGGCCGCCAATGCCACCGGCTGGGTGACCTCAACCCACCTTCTGGATTCCGTGACGGTTGAAAGCCGCCGCGTCAAGATCACCACGCCCTTTGGCACAGTAACCTCCGCGGCGAATTCCACGGAGGCATTCACCGTATCCGCTACGCCGGAAGTCTTGAACACGGCTCAAGCCACATTTGCGGGTGGTGGCTACACGGGTGACTTGGGAGGGTCGGATGACGCCAATGGCACCTATGACAAGAGCGAGGGTGATCTGGTGATCAACGGCAAGAACTTCAGTGGTCTTACCAGTATTGCCTTTGGACAGGGCACCGGCAGTTCGTTTGAGTACCTGAGTGCAGGTGGCAACTTCACGGTCAGCCCTCTGGCCCCACCGCAGGGCTTCAGCTTTAACGCGGCGGGCACGCAGATCATCATCGATGATGCAGTTATTCCAGCCGGCTGGATTGGCACGGATGGCAATTACAGCATCAAGTTGAACAGTGTGGCGGATCAAAATACCACCACGCAGGAAATCCAGACGCAGAATTAATCCGCACCACCACGGTCTGATTTCCGCCGCAAGGCGGGATGCCAAGGAAAAAAGGGGTGGAGGTAAAGCGGGGTTGGGGCCGAAAGGTTCCGGCCCCGCTTTCAATTTCTCAGGCGTTAGCCGGGTTGGCGACTGTTTCCACTTCTTTTGGGGATACAGCACGGAGTTTGTTGATGATGCCCGGCAAGGTTTCCAGCAGGTGATCCACCTCCGCCTCGGTGGTGTATTTGCTGAGGCTCAAGCGGATGGAGCCGAGTGCCTGCGCGGGGGTGCGGCCCATGGCCATCAACACGTGCGAAGGCGCCAGCGAGCCTGTGGTACAGGCCGAGCCGCTGCTGGCGCAAAGGCCGGAGCGGTCCAAGAGCAGCAGGATGGCCTCCGCCTCGCAGTCGGCAAAGGAAAGGTTGCTGGTATTGGCCAGTCGGGGTTCCCGACCGCCGTTGCGGGTGACGCCATCAATGGAGTTTAAAATGCCTTCTTCCATCCGGTCGCGCAGGGCGCGGATGCGGGGCACGTCCTGTTCCAGGCTTGCGGTTGCCATTTCCGCCGCGCAACCGATGGCGACGATGCCCGCCACATTCTCCGTGCCGCCGCGGCGGCCTTGTTCCTGCCCGCCGCCCATTACGTAGGGTTGCCATGGCGCGCCCTTGCGGGTGTACAGCACGCCGATGCCCTTGGGGGCATGCAGTTTGTGGGCGGAGAGCGAAAGGTAATCCACGCCTAGTGCCCGCACATCCAGCGGCAGCTTGCCGGGGGTTTGCACGGCGTCGGTGTGGAAAAGCACATCCTTGCTGCGGCAGATGGCGGCAATTTCCTCCAGCGGGAAGATCACGCCGGTTTCGTTATTGGCGTACATCACCGAGACCAACGCGGTGTCCTCGCGAATGGATTCGTGCAGTTGATGCACATCGAGTTCGCCCAAGGAATCCACCGGCAACCAGGTGACCTCCACGCCGCGCTTTTCCAGGGTCTGCCCAAACTTGATGTTGGCCGAGTGCTCCACGGCGGTGGTCACGATGTGGCGCCTGCCCGGCTGGCTCAGCAGGGCGCTGTTCCACGCCGCGTTGTTGCTCTCCGTGCCGCAACTGGTAAACATCACCTCGCGCTCATCGCATCCCAGAAGGTTGGCCACCTGATCTCGCGCCTTGGCCACTGCTTCGCCGACGCGGTTGCCAAAACTGTAGGCGCTGGAGGGGTTGCCCCATTGCTCGGTATAGAACGGCAACAATGCCTCCACCACCTCCGGCGCGACGCGCGTGGTGGCGTTGTTGTCGAAATAATATACCGTCTCGTCGCTCATGGCGAAACCGCTGGCCCAATCAAGCAGCGGGGAAAGCGCATTCAAACAGTCTTTTCAGCTAAAACGCAAAACAATTTCGCGCCATGGATNCTCNCGAGCTTTTTGGNTTGCCCCCGATCTCACGGCCATTAAGCTCCCCAGAGTACTCCATGAACGNGAAAATTCACGCAGGCATCACNGTCTTTTTGGTTGGNCTGACGACGTTGGTCGCGGCACCACCGGTGTATCCGGAACCTCCGCCNCCGCGCAAGCCGGCCAAGCCTTATTGTGAAAAATGCCGGGCACCGAGCAGTCGCGCGGCATTTCTGCTGGCTCAGGCGGCTGCCCCATCTGCGTTGCTGGGGGCGCCGGACGAGGCGACGGTGACCAAGGCCTTGGCGACGACGGTGATTGGCCCGGACTTGGCGCTGGAGGAGGTGCGCGTTTTCAACGAAACACGTGTGCCGGACATGCCGCGCGTGCGCACGGCCACGGAGTGGAAGGCCAAGGCGGCGAACATCCGCAAGGAGGTGCTGGACAAGGTGGTGTTTCGCGATGGCGGCGCCAAATGGCGGGATACACCATTGGCGGTGGAGTGGTTGGATACCCTTGAAGGATTGCCGGGGTATCGCATCCGGAAGCTGCGTTTTGAGGCGGTGCCGGGCTGGTGGATTCCGGCGTTGCTCTATGAACCCTTGAAACTCAAGGGCAAGGTGCCGGTGGTACTGAATGTGAATGGCCACGCGCGCACGGGCAAGGCGGTGGACTACAAGCAGCTCCGGTGCATCAACTTGGCCAAGCGCGGGATGCTGGCGCTGAACGTGGAGTGGATCGGCATGGGCCAGTTCGCCAATCGCATGGGGCATTACCAAATGAACCAGCTGGATCTCTGTGGCCTTCCGGGCATCGCGCCGTTTTATCTGAACATGAGCAAGGCGCTGGATGCGCTGCTGGCGCACCCGAATGCCGATCGCAAGCGGGTGGCTGTGGCTGGTCTCTCGGGTGGCGGCTGGCAGACGATTTTCATCAGCTCGCTGGATGACCGGGTGACGCTGTGCAATCCAGTGGCAGGATACTCCAGCTTTAAAACTCGTGCGCGCCACGGCAAGGACTTGGGAGACTCCGAGCAGACGCCCAATGACCTGGCCCTTTACGCAGACTACGCACACCTGACGGCGATGATGGCCGATCGCGCCGCGTTGTTGACCAACAACGCCTACGATCGCTGTTGCTTCACGGCGGGTCATGCGTTGCCGCCGTTGATGGATGCGGCCGCGCCGATCTTCACATTACTCGGCCGCCGCGATTATTTGCGCACGCACATCAACCACAAGCCGGGCGATCACAACTTCGGCGAGGATAACCGGCAGCAATTGTACCGGTTCATTGGGGATGTATTTTACCCGGGTCAGCCTTTGGACTGGCGGGAGATCCGCAGCGAGAAGGAGGTGAAGACCTTTGAGGAACTGCTCGTACCGTTGCCGAAGGACAACCACTCCTTTAACACCATGGCCTTGGCGGCGATGGCGGGGCTGCCGCGGGCGTTCAAAGGAGATGGCCGCGCGAAGCTGCTGGAGTTGGTGAAGACAAAGGATTACACGGTGGCGGCCAGGAAGATCGGCGGCGAGGCGGGCATGGAGCAGTTCCAGTTTGCGCTGGGCACGGATTGGACGGTGCCGGGGGCGGTGCTTACGCCGGCGGGAGCCAAGGGCACCACGGTACTGGTGGCCGACGCGGGCCGGAAGACGCTGGCGGCGGAAGCCACGGCCCTGTTGCGCGCGGGCCAACGGGTGGTGGCGGTGGATCCGTTTTTCTTCGGGGAAAACAAAATTCGGTCGCGTGACTTTCTCCATGTGATCCTGATGCATGCGGTGGGCGAAAGGGCGTTGGGCGTGCAGGCGGGCCAGTTGGCAGCCATCGCCGACTGGGCGCGTAGGGAGTTTGGGGGCGACATCACCCTGCGTTCCGTCGGGCCGCGCCTCAGTGTGGCGGCGCGTATTGCAGCGGTTCAGACGCAGTCCATTGGCGCGTTGGAAATGGATGTGCCGATGGTGACCCTGAAATCCGTGATTCGCGACAATCGCGGCGCAAATCATCTGCCAGAGATGATGTGCTACGGACTTTTGGAATTTTTTGATCTGCCTCAGATTGAAAAACTCGTTGCGCCGCGGAAAGTGTTGAAGCGTATCAATTAATTGATCGGCAATGGTGGGATTTAGGGGCTTGCGCGCGCACCCCAATCGCGTAACCTTTGGCGTGTGATTGTCGTCTACAAACCGGAATCTTGCTAATTATGGATGCAAAAGTGATTGTTTTATTGTTGGCCGGCGCTGTGGTTGGCGGTGCGGCGACTGCTGTGGTGTCTTCTTCGAATAATGATGAGGCGGAAAAAGACGCCGACTCGAAAGCGCGGGCTGAAGCGCGAAAGGATCAGCAGAAAAGGGAGGATCGAATTTCCAAGTTGGCCAGTGAAAACGAGCGGCTAGTGAAAGCCATTGAGGATGAAAGGCGAAAGACTAGTGCGATGAAGGATCAAAGGGATGCGGCTCAAGCCAAAGCCACGATTCAACAGGTGAAAGTGGTTAACAGCCCAGATGCCATAATCGGTGAACTGGGCAACATGTATGCTTCAAACAATGAATTGAACCAGCGCCGAAGGATTTACCTGACAGAATCTCTCGTTGACGCGGGGGTGCCGGCTCTGGACGCCATCGAGGAATTTTTCAGATCCAATAAAGACGCGGAACCGGACATAGCGGCGGATCGTCGGCGTGATATGCTGGATCGTTATGGAATTACGGATGAGCAGTATGTGAGCATCGAGGAGAACATTGCCTCGTTGCTACAGCAGATGGAGCCGGAATTGGCGGCGGATCGTGCGCGTCGTGATGCGGAACGGCAGGAGCGTCGCCAGCAGGACGAAAAGCGTCGAGCGGATTTTAGGAAGCGCATGGAAGAGTTTCGCGCAACGTTAACCGGTTTGGAAGAGAGTGAGGTTCGCGAAAAGATGGGAGATTTTTTCCGGCAATCCCGTGAAGAATACGAACAGCGTAGGCGCGAGGAACGGGAACGGGCTCAGCCAGAGGATCAACCAAAGGTCGAGACGGCTTCGGATAGGCTTCGCTCAGCGGTGGAGGGAAATGTGCAGACTTTGCTCGGCACACAGCAGTTTGAATCCATGAAGGGGAACCGTTCCCTAAATCGCATGTTGGCTGAAATTGGAGGCGATTCCTACCGTCGCGCGGTGGGCTCGGATTGGAGGCGTGGTCGCGGCGGCCGTTGAGTCTGTGAGAGATTTAGGATTTAAAGCTCAAGAAATATAAATGAAAAAAGTACACTGGATATTTGTGAGTGTTTTCGCGGTGACGATGATGTCACAGGCACAGCCAGCCCCGGGCGGTCGCGGTCCGTTTGGGGGTGGTCGTGGTGGGGAAATTTTCCGGCAATTCATTGAAGGCCGTGGAGGGCGTGGTGGAGGTTCAATTGAGGAGCGAATGGCGCAGGGCGCGCGCCGGATGGGCATGACGTTCAATGAGGCGCCTACCATGCGGATGAGCCTGTTCGACGTGGTGGAACGCATCGGTGGAAAACGCGCGGAGAATATCCTGCTGGCCCAGTTGCAGGTCTCGGTGCGTGCGGTCGAGATTGTGCATTTGGACGGCTGCTTGGAACGCTTGTCGGGAGGCGACAAGCACAAGGATGAGGTGTTAGCCGTGGCCAAGCACGTGCTTAAGGAGCAGGTGGATCAGCGCGAGGCGTTTGGCTACCGCGTGGATGCGCGCGGCTTGGGGCAGGTGTGGGACCTTCTGGAAAAGTACGGGGACGAGAGTTTTGTCCAGGAGGCGCAGAGCCTCCTGATTGACGGAGAGGGAAAGATGGATGGATCGGCTAACAATTATCTGCGCCGTGTGATGAAGGAAAATATCATGACGGTTTATCAGAATCTTTATGCTAACTCAGATGTGGACGATGGAGCCAAGAATGAGATGCGCCGCCGAGCCATGGACAATATGGGTAAAAATAGTGCCGCCAACGCGATTGTACAAATGCGGTTTAAGGAATTGGCGACGCAGATGGCCGAGGAGCAGGCCAAGGCTGAGGCTGCTCAGGCTAATGGCGAAGAATCGCCGCCGCGTAGAGGGTTCGGACAGCGAAATCCTATTCAGACAATTGGGTCATACATGAGCCGGCTGGGTCGTAAGAGCGAAGATTTGACATCGCAAGAAATATCCAGCCGAAAACAACTCTTAGCCAGCCTTCGAGTTAATTTTAACACACCTGAGATTACAGCGATGTTCGATCGTACTTCCGAACGACTTGATACCTTGGCAGACCCTGAAAAGTCCAAAGATGCTCGCCGCGATTTTTCGGCCGGGCCGCCGCGTCAAAGAGGAGATGCGGAGCGGCAGGCGAATGATTTGCGCTCTCGGATAGAGCAGCTTCGTCGTAACCGCGAGGCAGGCGGAGGTCAGTAGTAAGGTTTTCTACAGCATGCGTTGGAGGTAGACCACGTCGTACCAACGGCCGTCCTTGTGGGCAATCTCCAGGAAACATCCTACGCGGGTGAAGCCCAGTTTTTCGTGCAGGCGCAGGCTAGCTTCGTTTGCGCCATCCACTGCCGCCAGCACCGTGTGCAATCCACGACGGATGCCCTCGCCAAGGAGTGCCTCCAGTAGGCCCGTGCCCAGCCCCTGTCCGCGCGCCATTTCCGCGACATACACCGAGCAAACCGCTGTGTGTTTAAAGCCCGGCCGCTCCACGAACGGACTCAGCGAACCCCACGCCCGTCCGCTATTTTCAACCAGCACCGGGAAGCCCTTTGCCTCGTAATGCTCCAGCCAAGCCATGCGCTGTTCCAAGGTGTGCGGCTCGGCGTCGTAGGTTCCCGTGGTGTTGCGCACGGCCTCGTTGTAGATCTCCACGATGGCCGGCAGGTCGTCCCGGGTCGCGGGCCGGATGTCCAGCGCCTCCATCCGNCGAGCAAACCACGCGCCACGNNCCGNCGCCAACCCTTTTTCCCCGTTTGACACGCGGCCCNATGCNGGTATGATCCGCCGCCCNAATGAGCAGGAAGAAATACAACGTGGCCGTCGTCGGTGTGACCGGGGCGGTGGGTCAGGAGATGCTGCGCGTGCTGGAGNGCCGCCGTTTTCCCGTGGGTCAACTGTTGCCNCTGGCCTCNGCNCGCTCGGCGGGNCGCCGGGTGCGCTTNAAAAACAAGTCCGTCACCGTGCGCGAGTTGACGGAGAATTCCTTTGGTGGCATCGACATCGCCCTCTTCAGCGCGGGCGGCGGCATCAGCCGACAGTTTGCCCCCGTCGCGGCTGCTGCTGGTTGCGTGGTGGTGGACAATTCCAGTGCCTTTCGCATGGACAAGCATGTGCCGCTGGTCGTGCCCGAGATCAACGCCGTTGCCGCGAAAAAGCACCGTGGCATCATTGCCAACCCCAACTGTACCACGGCCATCACCCTGATGGCACTGGCACCCCTGCACCGCGCCTTTGGCGTGAAGCGCATTTTTGCCTCCACCTATCAGGCCGTCTCCGGCAGTGGCGCGCAGGGTATCGTGGAACTGGAGGATCAGGTGAAGGCCATTGCGCGCGGCCGCAAGGTGCGCAAGTCAGTTTACCCGCACCAGATCGCGTTCAATGCGCTGCCGCACGTGGACGCCTTTCTCGACAATGGCTACACGCGCGAGGAAATGAAGCTGGAAAACGAGGGCCGCAAGATCATGGGGCATCCGCGGTTCCGGGCCAGCAGCACGTGCGTGCGTATTCCCGTGTACCGTTCTCACTCGATCGCCGTGAGCGCCGAGTTTGCCAAGCCCGTCACCGCCGCCGCCGCGCGACGTGTTCTGAAAAAGGCCCCCGGCCTCGACTTGTTGGATGACCTGGACAAGAACGTGTATCCGTTAGCGCTGGACATCGCCGGCCGGGACAACTGCGCCGTCGGCCGCATCCGTGTCGATTGCGCCATGAAGAATGGCCTCAGCTTTTGGGTCGTTGGCGACCAACTCCTCAAAGGTGCCGCCCTCAACGCCGTCCAAATCGCCGAGTGCCTCGTCTAGTAGTCGATTTTGCGCGTTAAATTTTTCAAGAAATACCGGCCCTGTCGTGGGGCCGGTATTTGAGTTTTCAGGGGCCTACTGGTGGCTTTTTGTAGGTGGCCCAGAAGTGGGCGGTGGTTTGGATTTTCTTTTCATCGAGGTCGTAATGGTAGGAGAGGCGGCGGAGGTTGGGGAGTTTCTTTAGAAAGGAGATGTCGCCGTGGCGAGGGGGCAGGGTGAGAACCTCAAGGGTCTTGCAGTGGGCGAGGGGGGACAGGTCGGTGAGGTTTTCGCAACCATCGAGGCGCAGGTGGCGCAGGGGCATGTTCTTGATGGGGGTGAGGTTGGCGACGAGGGTGCGGTCGAGATGGAGGCTTCTGAGGGGGAGGTCGGCGAGAGGGGCGAGATTGGCGGCCTTGGTTTTGCTGAGGTACAGGTGGACGAGGGGCATGCCCTTGAGGGGGTCGAGGTTGGCGACGGGGGCATAGGCGACGGTGAGGGACTGGAGAGGGGCGCCTTTGAGCGGGGAGAGGTCATCCACGGAGGTGAAGGCGAGGTAAAGTTCGTTGAGAGGCATGCCGGCGAGGGGGCGGAGTTGGGTGACCTTGGTTTGCCAGAGGTTGAGGGAGGTGATGGGCAGGTTGGCGAGGGGGGCGAGTTCGCGGGTGGGGGTGTTGGAGAGGTTGATCTTGAGGTAGCCTTCCGGGGTGCGTTGGAGGCGGTTGGCGAGTTGGAGTTGGTTGAGGGTGGCTTGGGCACGCTGCCATGCGGCTTCCTTTTGGCGTTTGACGCGTTGGGTCATGGCGCGGGCCTCGGCTTGGCGGCCTTGTCGGGCCATGTGCTTGGCGAGGGCCTCGAGTTGGGGAATGGTGGCGGCGGGAGAGGCGGTGATCTTGGCGTTGATGTGTTCGTTGAGCTGGCGGCTTTGGTCGGCCTTGGGGTTGCCGGTGGCCTGCTGGTAGGCATTGCGGGCGGCGTTGAACTGGAGCAGGGACTGGTGGATGTTGCCCTTGAGGCGGTGATACTCGGTGGAGTTGGGCTGGAGCTCGACGGCGAGGTTGATGCGTTCCAAGGCTTCCTTGAACCTGCCTTGGTCAACGAGGGATTGGGCGGATTGATAGTAGACCGGCGCCACGCCACGCAGGCGGGTGAGGGTGGCGCTGAGCTGGCGTTCTTTTAAAAAAGAATGGATGCCGAAGCCAAGGACGAGGAGGATGATGACGGCGCCGGCGGTAAAGGCAGCGCCGTGGCGGCGGATGGTGAGACGGAGTTGGCGGAGTGTGCTCGCTCGCTCGGCCCGGGTGGCGTAACCGGCTTGATAGGCGGCAATGTCTTTCTGGAGATCGGCAACTTCCTGATAGCGCTTGGAGGGTTTGCGGGAAAGGGCCTGCATGGCGACGGCCGCGAGGGCAGGGGGGACGCGCCGGTCGGGGCAGTGGAGAAGGAGTGGCGGGGCGGTTTTTTCGTTTTTGTCGTGGGGCTGGCCAGGGGGTGGGATGTCGCCGCGGCGAATCTTGTTCAGCACTTCCTCTTCGGTGGTCCCGGTGACGGGTGGGCGCAGGGAGAGAATTTGGTAGAGGATGGCGCCCAAGGCAAAGATGTCGGTGCGGGTGTCGATGGCATCGAGGCGACCATCGGCCTGCTCGGGAGCCATGTAGTTGGGGGTGCCCATGACGGTGCCGAAACGGGTGCCGGGGTTTTCGTTGTCGTGCGGGATCTTGGGTTTGGGCGGGAGGGTGTCTTCGCCGGGGGCGGTCTCGGGTTCATCAAGAATCTTGGCGAGTCCCCAGTCCATGACCAGCACCTCGCCGTGGTCGCCGAGCATGATGTTAGCGGGCTTGAGGTCGCGATGGATGATGCGCTGGGAATGGGCGTACCCGACGGCGTCACAAACCTTTTGGAAAATGTTGAGCAGAACGGTGAAGGGGTATTGCTCGACAAGCAGGGTGCGGCCTTTGCGGAGACCGTCAAGAACGTCGCGGAGGGTGATGCCGCGGACGTATTTCATGGTGTAAAAATTCCGGCCTTGGGGATCGATCCCAAGGTCGTGGATGGGGACGATGTTGGGGTGACCCAGGCGGCCAAGGACAAGAGCTTCCTGGACAAACCGGCGCGAGAGGCCGGGGTTGCGGGCCATCTCCGGGGTCAAGACCTTGATGGCGACGGGACGCTGGAGGTGGCGGTCGCGGGCCTCGGCGACTTGGCTCATGCCACCTTGGGCGAGGAGTTCGCCGACTTCGTAGCGTTCGCTGGGGGTGAGCGCGGCGGCGGGCTGAGGGATGGGCGGTGGAGCAGGCGGATTGGGGCTGGGGGTGTCGACGGCGGTGATTTGGAGTTGGGTGCGGCCAACGTGGAGGGATTGGCCAGGCTTGAGGGATTGGCGGCCGATGATTTGCTGGTTGTTGATAAAGGTACCGTAACGTCCGCCGGCGTCTTCGATCTCGATTTGGCCGTTGGCGAGGATGAGCCTGGCGTGTTTGCGGGAGATTTCGGGGCTGTCCACGTGGATGGGACAGGCGGGGTCACGGCCGATGAGATAATCGCCGGGCGCAAGGGTGACGCTGGCGATAGCCGCGCCATCGCGTTGCGCGACCACCTGAATGGCCTCCAACGGTCTTGGGTTCATCCCTCCTCAAGCCGGTGGCGAAAGGCCGACGGCTGTGAAAAATGTAACGAAAATAGGGCGATTTGTCGAGTGTTCAGCGTGTGGAGCGTCGGTTTCGGATTGCATTGAAGCATTTTCGCCGTATGATGCGCCGCCCATTCCGTGGAAATGTGATGCGTCAAATCCCGACCATAGCGCGCAATGCCTTTATGGAGCTGGTGCGGCAGCCGGTGTTTCTGGTGCTGTTCACCTTGTCGGCGTTGATCTGCCTTGGTTTGGCGTCGGTGCCTTATTTCGGCTTCGGATTCAGCGACCGGCCGAACGAGGAGTATGACCTAAAGCTGGTGGAGAACGGGGCGCTTTCGGTGATGTTGCTTTCGGGACTGTTCGCGGCAGTGATTTGCGCGTCGACGAGCGTGGCGGAGGAGATCCGGACGGGAACGGTGCTGGCGGTGTTGTCCAAGCCGGTGAGCCGGGTGCAGTTTATCGTGGGGAAATACCTCGGGCTGGCCGGGGCGTTGGGAGTGGTGACCTATGCGAATTTGGTGGCGATCCTGCTGGCGAGCCGAGGGGCATTTGATGCCTATGGGCGGCCGGATAGTTTTGGGACCCTGTTGTTCGTGGTGTTCATTGGGTTGGGATACTTGGTGGCGGGGTTCCTGAATTATTTCCTGAACAAACAGTTCGTGCCGTGGGCGGTGTTCCTGACACTGGGATTCATGACGGCGGCGTTTCTAGTGATTTCCTGCATGGACAAGGAGACCACGGCGGAGTGGTGGAACCCGCAGGCGCAGCGGCACGCGCATTTCTCGGACATCTGGATCTTTTCGCCGAACGCGGGGTACAATGTGTTCGACTATCGGGATGAATTGGCGCGGGCGGAGGCTTTGGCGGACAAGACCGCTGGCAAGGTGGAGGTGGACGAATCGAAGTTCATCATCAAGGCGGAAGGAGTTTACGCCAAGGCGGCCTTTGCGGAGGGTGTGGACTGGGGGCTACTGCAGGCGTCGTTTTTGATCCTGTTCATGTTGTGGGTACTGGCGGCGGTGGCTTTGCTGTGCTCCACGCGGCTGGGGATGATGCCGACGCTGGCGGTTTGCCTGGGCTTGTTCGTGCTGGGGTTGATGAGTGATTACTTTTTTGGCCGTCCAGCTTTGGGGGGGGCGTTTCTGGCATCGGGGGACAGCTTGCGGTGGCAATCGGAGCAGAAAGACAAGGGGGAGTTTGCCGCCTTCCGGCTGGAGCCGAGGGGCGTTCGGTCGCTGCCGATGGATTCGGTTTCGGTGCGCATCATCGTCGGGGATGGTGAGGCCAAGCAAAGCCGGCTGGAAGACGGAGGATTGGTGCTGGGCGGTACACGCTTGGCAGACACGGGCGCGGTGGAAATAACAGGCTTTAATGCCACGAACAAGGAACCCCACGAGATTTTCTTTGGAACGCTTCGGGACGAGTTGGCACCGCACTACATTGCGTGGCTGTTGCGCGAGGAGTTGGGGCGGCACACGGACGCGCAGTCGTTCATTCGCGCGTTGCGGATGCGGGGTGTGGAAATGGAGGAGGGAATTTTCATGGATATCCAGGAGGACGGACAAGCGGCGGACGGGGAACGGTTCAGGAATGTCAAGGCGGGTACCGTGACGCCGGAGGAATTGGCGCGAGAGATCGCGGCGAATCATCGCTTGACGGACATCTTCCCAGGCAACTTATCATTCTGGGTTTACCCAGAGGGAGAAGGGACATTGTCGATCAAGGCGGCCCAAGGCGGCGGCTCCAGCGGGGCCGGCGAGATGGTGGAACCGGGCGCGTGGTGGGCGAAAATGCTTTACGTTTTCACTCCAAACTGGCAGCTTTTCTGGCTCGCAGACGCCCTAGGCCCCGGGAAAACCATCCCTTGGGGTTACGTGGGCCGGTCTTTTTTATACGTGCTTTCGTATCTGGGGCTGGCCCTGATGGCTGCGTTTTATTTGTTTGAGGACCGCGAGTTGAGTTAGCCCAAGGGTGGCTTGACCGCCCGGCCTGTTATGGACAACAAGATCAAGGGAGCCGGTTGGTGGAACACGGTGACGGCGCTGATGGCGCTCGTTTTCGGGGTTCTTGCCTTGATGGCCAGCCGGACGGGCATGTTGCCGGCACCGGTGACATGTTTTGTTCTCGCGCTGCTGGTGATTGGCTTTTTGGTGGCGCTGGTGAGTTCATTTCACCTTCACCTTCTGGACCGGGAGCAGCAGGAACAACTGGAACATGAGGAGCTGAACAAGGGATCTGCGGACAGTTCCATGTTCGAGAGCGACGCCTTTGCGGCGCGCCGGACGCGGGAACAGTTTGACCGCTGGCTGGTGCCGGGATTCACGGTGCTGCTGATGCTGCTGGAAGGTGGCGGCGCGTGGTGGCTGGCTGCCGAGAACGCGCGGTTCTACGATTTTTCCAAGACGCAGGCGCTGGAGGGCGCGGGAGTGGTGGTGGCCATTGCGTCGGTGTTTGGCCTGTTCCTGTTCCTGCGCGGTCGTTATGCGACGGTGCTGGCGCGGGAGGTGAACGCGAACATTCTCCAGCCGGGTTCAGATTTTCTCCTGCTGAACGCCTACCTATTTTTCCTGTTGGCGGGAGTGAGTGCAGCGGCACTACAGGGCTATCCGCTGGCGCACCAATACCTGGCGGTGGGACTGTGCGCCTTCATGGCGATTCTCGCACTGGAAACACTGCTGCGCTTGATTCTGGAAATTTATCGGCCGCGGATGAAGGGGCAGGAGGTTCGGCAGCTTTACCACAGCCGGCTGGTGGGGTTGATCAGCAAGCCGGAGGGCTTTTTTACCACGGCGGCGCACGCGCTGGATTATCAGTTTGGCTTCAGGGTCTCGGAGACGTGGGGCTACAGGTTCCTGCGGGAACGCCTGGGGATGCTGGTCATGCTGCAGGTGTTTGTGCTTTGGCTGTCGACCTCGGTGGTGATTATTCCGCAGGGACAGGTGGGGCACTTGGAACGCAACGGAGAGAAGCAGGCAGCCGTGTTGCAGCCGGGCATTCGGTTCAAGTTGCCTTGGCCGTTTGATCAACTGAAGCGCCATTACGAGGATGAGGTCCGGCTATTGTACATTGGCCCGGAGCTTTCCGAGGAGCGCCTGCAGGGCCTGAGTGTTTATTGGTATGATGACAAGAACAGGGCGCTGGTTTCCCCCAAGCAGGCGGGCTTGATCATGCCGGGTAGCCGGACGTGGATGGAACCGGATGTGCAGGGCTTCAGCCGCGATACGATCAAGGACGACCTCTATAAGAGCTATTTCGTGACCAAGGGCGAGGAGGACATCGGCGAGGCGGTGTTGGCGGGGGGAGTGTTTGTGCAATATCGGGTGAGCAATATTGGCGATTATGCCTCCCGGACCGTCAACCCGGAGATCGTGCTAGAAAAACTGGTGACCCGGGAATTGACACGGCAGTTTCTAGAGAACAATTCATGGACCATCCTGACTCAGGGTAAGGGAAAACTGGCCCGGGACATTCGTGCAGGCGCGCAGAAACAGGCGGACGAAGCCGGGTTGGGATTAAAAATTCTCAGCGTGGGTTTAAGCTCACTGCAGCCACCGCCCGTGGCGCCCAACGTGATTTCGACGGACGAATCCTCCGGGGGGCAAACCACCGAAAAGGGCTTAATTCCCGCGGAGAGTTTTGAAGGCTACTTTGTGGAGAAGCTGAACAAGCGCAGCCGGGAGGCATTGGCGCACCTGGAAGCTTCCAGCCGGGTGCGCGTGGCAGAGATTGACGCCGAGAAAACCGTGGCGCAGGGAGGCATTGAATCGGTGGAAATCCTAAGCAAGGCTCAGGTGGACAATCAACGGGAGCAGGAATTTGCGCGGATGCTGGAGGTTTCGCCGAGGGTGTTTCGCGAGTTCCAGTGGGTGGAAGCCCAATCGAAATATTTGGGGTCGGTAGAGAACAAAATTGTGCTCATCGGCGTGGATGCCGAGACCTACGAGGTGGATCCCAAGCAGGGAGCCGGCGGGCTCCTGGGGGGGCGTGTGCCAGTGGATACCAAGCAAGAATTTTAACAACCATGAATGCAAAGAAAACAGTAGTGTTCGTGATCGGCACCTTGCTGTTGCTGGTGTTTTTGTCACTGATGTTCACGTATCAGGTTCGGTCTACGGAGATCGTGCTGGTTCAGTCCATTTTTGGAGACCCGGAGATCAAGGACGGAAATCAGGACGCGGGCTTGCACTTCAAGCTGCCTTGGCCGTTACAGGAGGTTTACAAGCTGGACGGCCGGGTGCATGTGGTGGAGACGGGGTTTGACCAAGAGCTGGCGGCCGGGGGCGAGACCGTTTTGGTGTCGGTTTATGCGGGATGGTTTGTGAAAGATGCGGAGCAGTTCCGTAAAAAATTCAGCAGCGCGGGATCGGCGGATGACATGATGTTAATGGCCAGCGAGCACGTGCGGGGTCGTGTGGTCAACGCCCGTTCCGAGGCGGTGGGCATCACCAAACTGGAGGATTTATTGGATAACGGCCAGTCCCTGTACGACACCTTGGAGAAAAAGCTTCTGGCGGCGGTTCAGGGCGTGCCCAGTGATGCGGAGGGAGAGGGCCAATCCCTGCTGGATGAGGCCGGATTGGAAATCAAATTCCTCGGCATCAAGCGGGTGGGGTTGACCGAGACCATTGCCAACGGGGTTGTGGACAGCATGGCCCAGTTCAAGCAAAAGCAAATTGATGCGGTAACCACGGCGACGGAGAGTGAGGAGGGAAGAATCCTTACCATCGCGCAAAATCAGGCCAAGACAATCGTGAATGATGCCGAAAACAACGCCACCAAGCAGAAAAGCGAGGCGATGGAAAAAGTGCAGGCCCAGTTTGTCAATGCGGAGACCAATCGGTTGAAAGCTGAAGTGGCCATTACATTGAAGAAAATCAAGGCCTTGGAGGCGCTTCGGGCGAAGCCGATCCAGTTGATCATCTCTGACAACCATCCGTTGTTTAACATATTCTCGGATGACCGCGATGATGCGGAGACCCAGCCCTGACCATGAGTGAGGAACCCCAGCCCAATCCCGGCTTGGAAACCGGAGAGACTGGCACGGACGTCAGCACGCAGGCGTTGACGCAGGCGTTGCGCAGCGGCTTTGTTATCCTCTATGTGGTGATCATCATCCTGCTGGGCTATTTTTTGGCTTCCAACTTTTTCCGTGTGGAACCCGGCCAGCGCGCGGTGGTGTTGCGCTTTGGTAAGCCGCTGCAGACCCGGACGGATGATGTTTTAAAGGAAGGCAAGCTGCACTTTGCCTGGCCCTATCCGGTGGATGAAAAGGTGGTGGTGTCCGGCGGGGAGAGCTCGGTGGAGTCCACCGTGGGCTGGCATGGCAGCTCGGCCAGCAGTGAGGACAATGTCCAGTTCAATGCCGGCCGCGATGGATATGTGCTGACGCGGGACTGGAACATTCTCCACGTCAAGGTCCGGATGACCTATGAGGTTGAGGATCCCATCCGTTACAATTTCGAGTTCGCGGATGTGAACGCCGTTCTGCGTTCCCTCTTGGACAATGCCCTGACAGTCACGGCTTCACAGTTCGAGGCGCGAAACATCCTTGAGCGCTTGCCCCAAGACGTGCCGGTCACGTCGGAATCCGGCCAGCCCGCGACCGCAAAGCGGCTTTTTCAGGGGGCGCTGATCAGTCGCGTTCGGCAATTGGTGAGGCGGTATGATCTCGGTTTGACCGTAAAAACGGTGACCCTGACCGCCGATGACAATGGCAACCCACGGCTGCCGCGCGGTCAAGTGACGACTCTGGCAAACAACCTCCAGCAAAGCCGGAAAAGCGCGGAGGACCAGATTCGGAATGCCGAGAAGGAAAGGGACAGGCAAATCACGGTGGCGAAGGATGAGGCGCGCAGCATTGCCAGAAGCGCCGACGTGGATTCCGAGCAGTTGGCCACCCAACTCGGCAACGAACTCAGGGATCTGGAAAGCTTGTGGAAAGCTCATGAGGGCAATCCGGAAACGCTACGCTTGGAATTGCGCAAGCGGTTGCAGGATCAGGTGACCAAGATTCTGTCAGACCCCAACGTGGAAGTCACCCGCCTGCCCGCCGGCCCGGGAGGTTCCCGGCCGCGCGTCAAACTGATGGTGCGCCGGTTGCCTCCTCCACCTCCGGAGGCGATGGATCTGAGCGGTGGTGGCAAGAAGAAGTAACTTACAGGATACCATGGCGGAAACCGAATCCCAGATTGAACCCCAAGCCGAGGCCGCGTCTCTTCAGGGCAGTCTGCGGTTCCCACTCATCGTGGCGGGGCTGGTGTTTGTCATCAATGGTTTCCTGGCCGACTGGTTCATTGACAGCGGCGAGGGTAGTCGGTCCTCCGTGGGGGATTTGTCCGCAATGCTGGGGGCCGTTATTCTCGCGCTACCCATCATCATCCGCACTTTCAAAAACCTGACCTCCGGCAGCCTGACCACCAACGAGCTGGTGGCCATTGCGGTTTGTGCCTCGTTCGCTATCGGGCACTATCACGAAGCGGGGCTGGTGGCGTTCTTCATGTTGTTGGCGGAAATGATTGAGAACCAGACCGCCGCCGGTGCCAAGGCCTCAATCGAGAGCCTCATCAAGCTGACCCCCACCAAGGCGCGGCGCATTGTGGAGGGCTCCGATTCGGAGGAGGAAGTGGCCGCGGCCAATCTGCAGGTGGGCGACGTGATCCGCATCCGTCCGGGCGACAATATCCCGGCCGATGGCGAGATCGTGAAGGGCTCGGCCTCCATCAACGAGGCGAACATCACCGGTGAATCGCTGCCGCGCGACAAGGCCGCGGGCGATGAGGTGTACGAGGCCACGACCAACATCACCGGTGTGCTGGAAGTGCGCGTTACCAAGGCGGGGCAGGAGACGACGTTTGGCCGTGTGCGGGAATTGATCATCGATGCGCAGAAAACCAAGCTGCCCATCATGAAAATCGTGGACCAGTACATGGGCTTCTATACCCCGCTGGTCTTGGTGATGGGCGCCTTGGTCTGGGCGTTGACGCACGACATCAACCGCGTCATTGCCATTTATATCGTGGCCTGCCCGGTGGCGTTCATTCTCGCGACACCCACGGCCATCGTCGCCTCGCTCTCGGCGGCTGCGCGCCTGGGCGTGCTTATCAAGCAGGTGAGCGACATTGAATTGGCGGCGCGCATCAATGCGTTTGTGTTTGATAAGACCGGCACCGTGACCACCGGCAAACTGGCGGTGAGCCGCATGAAGGCGGTGGATGGTACGGATGCGGAGCTGTTATTGGCCGCGGCCAGTGCGGAGCGTTACAGCAATCATCCCACCGCAAAGGCGATGGCCGTGTTGGCCGAGGAAGTGGGATTGGATTTGGCGGAGCCGGAGGATTTCTCGGAAACGGCAGGCAAGGGCGTCTCGGCGCGTATCAATGGCGACACAGTGCTGGTGGGGCGCCAAGCGTGGATGCAGGAGAATTCGGTGGAGGGGGATTTCGAGGGGTCGGTGGATTTGGATGAGACGCAGGGCTACAGCCTCGTGTTTGTGGCGCGGGATGGTCGTTATGTCGGCTGGCTGGGATTGTCCGACCAGACCCGTGAAGAAGCCGGAGCGGCGGTGGCCGGCTTGAAGGAGGAGGGTGTGCGGCGGGTTTCGCTGGTGTCGGGTGACCGTACACCGGTGGCCGAGCGTGTGTCCGCGGAGATTGGCTGTGATGATGTCTCGGCCGAATGCCTGCCGTCGGACAAGGTGGATTATGTGAAAACCACGCGTGGCAAGGGTTACAAGGTGGCGGTGGTGGGCGATGGCGTGAATGATGCGCCGGCGCTGGCGGCAGGTGATATCGGTATTGCCATGGGCGCGGCGGGCAGTGAGGTGGCCATCAAGTCGGCGACCATCGCGCTGATGAACAACGACCTGCGCCGTTTGCCATTTCTCGTGCGTCTGTCGCGGATGACGCGCGCGGTGATCAATCAGAATTTCCTGTTCGGCATCCTGTTTGTCATCGGCGGCTTTGTGCTGGCATGGCAGGGCTTCATCACGGCGGTGATGGCGGCGATGTTGCATGTGATCGGCTCGCTGCTGGTTGTGTTTAACAGTGCCCGTCTGGTGCGCCAGGGCGAGGACTTGGAGCCGTTCGAGACACCGTCGGAGGGCGATGCCGGGAACAGTGATGACGCGGCGGCGGGTGAACCGGCTCCGGCCGAGGTTTGAGCGCCCAGGGGGCGCTGGATTATGTGAGGAACGATGGATTCCGCCCCGCGCGGGCAAGCAACCATGACGGCAACTGAAACACTCGAACAAAAATCGGACACCCAAGCCGGACCCGGCGCGGGCAATGAGGTGGTGGTCAAGGTCCAAGGCCTGAACAAGGTGTTCAAGGACTTCTGGGGTCGCCCGAAGGCCAAGGCGGTCAACGACGTGAGCTTTGACATCCGCCGGGGCGAGGTGTTTGGCCTCTTGGGGCCCAATGGCTCGGGCAAATCCACCACCATCAAGATGCTTCTGGGTCTGCTGCACCCCAGCAAGGGCCAGATTCAGGTTTTCGGCCGGTCACCGCGCGACGTGCGTACGAAAGCTCGGATTGGTTATCTGCCCGAGGAAAGTTACCTGTACAAGTATCTTGATTCGGAGGAGACCTTGGATTTCTTCGGCAACCTGTTCGCCATCGGCGGGCCGGAGCGGCGCAAGCGTGCGGAGCAACTGCTGGACATGGTGGGCCTCAAGGCGGTACACTTGCGAACGGTCGGCGAGTTTTCCAAGGGTATGCAACGGCGCATCGGCTTGGCACAGGCGCTGATTAATGATCCGGACTTGGTGATCTTGTATGAGCCGACTAGCGGCATGGATCCCATTGGTTGCCGCGAGATGAAGGACTTGATCCTAAATCTGGCCGAAAGGGGCAAGACCGTGATCCTGTCCAGTCACCTGTTGTCCGACGTGGAGGATGTTTGTGATCGTGCGGTGATCTACTATGGCGGTCAGGTCCAGGCGCTGGGAGAATTGAAAGATCTGCTCGCCGAACGCGACTCCGTGCGCATCACCATGCCCTTGTTGCCCAAGGAATCCATGGACAAGGTGCTGGACCGCATTCGTGAGGACGTGGCTGAGGACAAGTTGGAGGTGGACAACCCCACACAGAATCTGGAGAACTATTTCATCAACGTGGTCAACAAGGCCCGTGAAAGCGAGGCCACTTCGGGGGCCACCTCGGGCAGTCAAGTGGCGGAATTTTTGCGGAGCGATGGCCCGGTGAAAAGCGCGGTGGACCGCCGGCTGGAACGCCTGTCCTCGCCGGTGGCGGAGCCCGAGGCCGCGCCTGAGTTGGAGCCGGAGCCGGAGGCTCCCAAGGTGGACGAGGCCAAGCTGGCTGCATTGTCCGACGACAAGCCCAAGGCCGCGCCCGCGTCTGCCGGGCCGAAGCCGGAAGAGAAAAAGAAGGCGGATCTCTCCAAGGCCAACGAGAAACTCTCCGGGCTTCTGGGCGGAAACGACGACGATTCAAAATAGCGCGTCATGGCCGAGGCAAAATCACGCTGGTCCGTCTATGAGCATCCTCAAGGGGAGTTTCGCGCATTGCCCGCGCGGCATCTGGATGCAGCGGCACTGTTGCTGGGGCCAATCTGGGCCTTTCTGAATGGTTTGATTCTCCTGGGTGCTGGCCTGCTGATCGTGGAGGCGATTGCCGCGGCAGGCATTGTTTATTGGAGCAAATGGTATCTGGTTCCCATCCTGCTCATTCACGGCCATATGGGTTTTAACGCCGCCCGCTTGTTGGGGCGTGTGCTCAAGGAAAACGGCTGGGTGTATAGGGGCGATGTGGATGCGCCAACGGATATTGCGGCCGCGGCGCGCGTCAAGAGCGGCGAACTTGAGCCCAAGCTGGAGCCCCTGACGCTGGATCTTATCCCGGGCTTCTTCAAGCCCGTTTATGCCATTGCCCGCCTCACTTGGCAGGCGGCGTTTCGGTACAAATTTTTCTGGGCCGTGGCCCTTATGCTTGTGCTGGTGGTGGCGGCGCTCCCGCTGGTGCTGAAAGGGGATGG
Source organism: Verrucomicrobiales bacterium (assembly GCA_002728775.1). Lineage (GTDB taxonomy): Bacteria > Verrucomicrobiota > Verrucomicrobiia > Limisphaerales > UBA1100 > UBA6614. The sequence goes on from PBVU01000020.1 coordinate 26,666, forward strand.
CTCGGCGGAAGGGCTGGTAAGTGTGCTGCTGACCTACACGCTGGCGATGGTGTTTGTCCTGTTGGGTGCCACCACAGTATGGCTGGCCTGCGGCACCCTGTCGCGTGACGTGGCCGAGTGCCAGATGCAGATGGTGGCCACCAAGCCCATTCCCCGCTGGCAGATTTGGCTGGGCAAATGGATGGGTATCATGTCGCTCAACGCGGCGCTGTTGTTTCTGGTGGGCATATCAATCTACGGCATGGTCCACTACCGAGTGCAGACCTTTGAAAGCAATCATGAACGGGCGTTGTCGTTGATGCCCGCGGACAAGGTGGAACGTGAGGCAAGCTTGCATTTTCCGGGTTACCGGATGCCCCGTTGGTTTTTCCGGCCATGGGCGGCCAGTCTGGCGCACGGATGGACCGTGAGAATGGAAAAGGACGCGGGAATCATTGGGAGCAGTGAGGGGGGGCGGTTGAAGGAGTTGCAAGAGATGCCCAAGCCTGAGCAATTCGAGGCGTTCAAGGCGGCTTATGAAAACGCCAAGGCAACGAATGATGGAATGAGCGCGCCGAACTGGATCATGGATGAGTTGCGGGGCATGTTGGCCAGGTTTGAACTGGAGAAAGTTAAGCATCGGACATTGGCGGGCCGGGCGTCCGTCAAACCGGAAACCTCAAAGCTGGAGGAGGAAATGCAGGCCTACGCCGCGAGGCTGCTGCACGAGGACGTAAGCATGCGGTTGGAACGGCAGTTTTGGCCCGAGGGATATTATAATTCGGATTCCGAATCGCTGAAATTCGAGCAGGTGCCCGATTTCAAGAACAAGCTGACGCAAAATCTGAACAGCCGCGTTGACCTGATTTTTTCGGGTGAATTTCAACCCTCAGCAGGCAAGGACGACCTGCCGCTCAATGGCGACGAGTGGTGGGATCACTGGTTCAGCATGGCCAAGGTGCACTGGGAGGCGGTTAACTTCAGCACGGAAAATCTCGAAAGCAGGCAGGTCTTCTTCTTCCATTTGCCAGGGGCCCACAGCATGTCGGCAGAGGAAGCCATCACGCTGCGGTTCAAGCTGGAGGGATTTGTGAATGAGGCGGATGAATCGCTCAGGGAAACCATGCAGATCACCATTTCCGATACTCTTTATGATGCGTTGTTAATTTTTGGCAATGGCATTGCAGGAGCGCGGGATTACCTGACCATCCGGACTTTTCACGAGTTTTTCGTATACCCGACCTATTTCGGAATAGACAGGAAGAATGATCCGGACAAGGGGCGGCTGCCCGAGGGATTGAAGGCAGACAGCGTGGATGAACGTGACATTTTTAAACTGACAATTGTCAACCACGGCCAGGTGGTGGATTTGGATCAACCCGACAAACGCATCAAGTTTTCCCTTTCCATTCCCTATTGGAAGGGGCAATTGGAACTGCTGTATCACGAAAGCAGTTTCGAGGTGAATTTTTTGCGGTCTATGTCGGTGGTGTTCTGTTGGCTTGGCATTTTGGGCCTGATGGGGCTGGCGATGGCCAGCTTCATGGATTTCCCAATGGCGGCTTTTGCCTGCATTGGTCTGCTGGTTATTTCGCTTTGCACGGGAGTGATGGAACAGGTTTTGGCCGATGGTGGGCTCCGGCAGACCTACACCATTGGCCAGCGCAATACTCATTTCTTGGATTGGTTTGCGCTGGTGGCCTTCAAGGCCCTGACCTCCATCATTAGTCCGTTGCAGGACTATTCACCCATCACCTCGCTGAGCGAAGGCCGTAGCATCACGTGGGGCATGTTGGGCCGGGCCTATCTGGTGGTGTGGGGGCTGGGCGGCGGCATCTTTGCCGCGTTTGGCATGGGCGTGTTTTCCCAGCGCGAACTGGCGCTGCACGGCAAGGAGTGATAGACTGCATGAATCGATCTGGACAACAACATGGCATCTTCTCCCAATAGTTCACGCAAGGCGGTTTATCTGCTTTTGCTGCTGCCATTGCTGGGCGCCGTGGCGTGGTCACAAGGCGTGGTCAACCGTGGGCGTGGTCAGTTGAATGTTGCCTATCTGGAGCCCATCCAGAATGCGCCACCCCTCATGCGCTTTGCCACCGAGACCTTGGGAGGGTTCCGCGGTGTCCTTTCGACCGTCCTCTGGATGCGCATCAACCAGATGCAACTGGACGGCAAATATTACGAAATGATGCAGCTTTCGGAGTGGATCACCCGTCTTCAGCCGCACACGCCGCGTGTTTGGACCGACCGTGCATGGAATCTGGCCTACAATATCTCGGTCAAGGAAAAGGACACCGACGAGCGCTGGAAGTGGGTTTACGCGGGCATCAAGCTTCTGCGTGATGAGGCGATCCAGTACAACCCTCATGAGCCGGAGCTTTACTGGGAGTTGGCTTGGACGTTCCAGCACAAGATGGGCCAGGACATGGACGTGGCTCAGCGCAAGTACAAGACCATCTGGATCAACTGGATGTCGGAATTGCTCTGGCCCAGCATTGAGGAATGCATGGACGAGAATGGGCGTCCGGTGCCCGTGGATTTCGATTCACTCATCAATCCGCCTCAGGATGACTCCGAGAAATCTCAAAACACCCGTGAGCGCGCACGGCGACTGGTTAGGGAGTTCAAGATGGATCCGCGCCGCATGCGCCAGTTCGACAGGGAGTTTGGCACCGCCCCAGTGCTGGATCCCGATGGCGAGATGAGGGAGAAATACATTGGAATGGAGTGGCGCCTCCCCGAGACGCACGCCATGTACTGGGCTTGGATTGGAGTGCAGAAGTGCCAGCACAATCTTCCTCGTTTGGACATGGTCCGCAAGCTGCGCCGCGAAATGTTTCAGTCCATGAAGATCAGTTGTGACCGCGGCCTGTTGTTGGTGGATCGCAATGTGCCCGATTGGAAACAGCGCTATCGGGATGGGCAGAACTGGGATCTTGCGCCGCGCTTGGAGGCGGCTGAGATCGTGGAGCAGATGTACATCAGACAGATTGAATGGACCAAGGCCAAGATGGCGGAGCAGGAGCAAAAGAGCGCGGAGGCGAAACGAAGGGTTGAAGAGCTGGGCAGTGATCTGGGCCAATACGTAAAACTGCCAAACATGGTATCAGATGCCACCTTGCAGACCTTTGAGAACGCGCATCATAATTTTTACAGGGGCTTGGTCTCTCGTCTGTACCTGAACAACCAGATGCAAAAAGCCATGCACTATTTTCGCCTCATGGCCGACCGTTACCCGGAGAAAGTCAAGTTTTACAAGGGCTTCGACATCAATACCAAGACGCTCGACTTGGAGGCCTATGTCGTCAGCCGATTGCAGGAAGAAATGGAAAGCGGTGGGCGCAGCAATACGATGCAAATCCTGGTGGGCTTGATTCGTCGTGCGTATTTCATGTTGGCCCAAGGTCGTGAAGATGATGCGATAGGGTTGATTCGGCAGGCGGAGTTTCAGCACAAGGCGTACCAGACGCGGCGACTTGACACGGAGGAGGACCGCGTGAAGCTGCGTCCCTTCGAAAGTATTCATGCTGATGCGTTGAGGGGGTTGATGGAATTTCTAGATAAGGAAGCAGCGCGTGTTCCCGGAGCCAACAAGCAGCTGCAGGATCATGTCGCCGAGATGAAATTGAAGGCTGCAATCTTGCGTGGTCGTCTCGGCCTGCAGCCCGGACAACTGCCCGGCGGCGGAGGTGCCGTCAACATGATCAATCCATCCGGCGAAAATGGCGGAGAATCGGGAGTTACGCCTGGGGCTGGCAATTGACACTGTTTTTCCTTTTCGGTCCGCCCGCCATCGGCCAATCTGCCCGCGCATGAGGCAACTTTGCTGTCTGTTGATCCTTCTGTTTCTGGGCGGGTGTTCGCGTCCGCCAAACAATGTGGAGACCGGTGCGCGTTATCAAGTGCTGCACCTCGGTAACGGCGCGGAGCCGCAGTCGCTGGATCCGCACCTCGCCACCAGCGTCGGGGCGCATCACATCATGTCTTCTCTGCTCGAGGGATTGATGACGGAGAACCCGAAGACGCTGGATCCCGAACCGGGCGTGGCGGAAAGCTGGGTGATTTCCAAGGATCGACAGACGTACACATTCACCCTGCGCAAGGACGCCAAGTGGTCCAACGGCGATCCCGTCAAGGCGAGTGACTTCGTTTACAGCTACCGACGCATTCTCAACCAGGAACTCGCCGCCCAGTATGGCTACATGGTGCAGGCATTGAAAAACGGCAAGCTTTACAACACGGGGAAAAAATGTCCGGGCGGCCTGTGGCTGTTCGTGAAGGATGGTCCGCCCAAGGTCATCGCCCATCCCGAGGAGTGGGCGGCCTTGGATGATGCCGGCCGGCAAGATTTGCTGAAGGAATTGCAGCCGACTGAGGAAGACGCTGTCGGCAAGTGCACGTTGTGCGAGAAGCACGCGAAGTTGCAGACACTGGATTGGCATGACTGGGATCGCTGCAATGTCGGCGCGCGCGCCATTGATGATCGGACGCTGGAATTGAAGCTCGAAAACCCCACGCCGTATTTTCTCGAACTGCTCAATCACTACACGTTTTGGCCGGTGCACCCGCCGACGATCGAGAAATTCGGCGCCCGCACCAAGCGCGGCACGGGCTGGGCGCTGCCCGGTAGTCACGTGGGCAATGGCGCGTTTGTGCTGGATGAATGGCAGATCAATGCCCGACTCGTGGTGAAGCAAAGCCCGACCTATTGGGATCGCAAAACGGTGAAGCTCAGTGAGATTCGTTTTTACCCGCTGGAAAGTGTGGATACCGAGGAACGCGCGTTTCGCTCGCGGTTCATTCACCACACCAACACCGTGCCGCCGCACCGCATCGATTATCACAAAAAGCAAAACCCCGAGCTGCTGCATTTGGACACGTATTTGGCAGTGTATTTTTATCGCTTCAACACCGCCCGCAAACCGCTGGACGACGTGCGTGTGCGGCGGGCGCTGGCGTTGTCCATCGACCGCGAGGCGTTGGTGGAGCACGTGATGCGCGCGGGGCAACAGCCGGCATACAACTTCACGCCGCCCGGCACTGGGGGCTTCACCGCGGGACCGCAATTCAAGTCCGACCTTCCCGAGGCCAAGCGGTTGATCGCCGAGTATCTCAAGGAGAAAAACGTGAAAACCCTGCCGACCATCGAGCTTCGCTACAATACCAGCGAAAGCCACAAGAAAGTGGCGGAGGCCATTCAGGCGATGTGGAAACAGGAGCTGGGCATTGATGTGGTTTTGGATAATCAGGAATGGAAAGTTTTCCTCAAGGCGGTCGAAAAACAGGATTTTGATATCACGCGCGCCGGTTGGACGGGGGATTACAACGACCCCAATACCTTCATGGACATGTGGGTGACCGACGGCGGCCACAACAACACTGGCTGGTCCAACGCCCGCTACGACGAGCTCATCAGCCTCGCCGCCAAGGAGGGGGACAAGGAGAAGCGCAAAGAATATTTCCGGGAGGCGGAAGGCATCCTTGCCAAGGAGATGCCGATGTTGCCCATTTATTTTTACGTGCGCGCCAGCCTGCGGGACAAAAGCGTGAAGGGCTGGTATCCCAACGTGTTGGATCATCATCCCTACAAGTACGTGTACCTCGAGGAGGATTGACGCCGCATGCTCCGTTTCATCCTCACGCGCTTGCTCCAGGCGATCCCGGTGTTGTTTATCATAGCCACGCTCACCTTTTTCATGGTGCGCTTTGCTCCGGGTGATCCTTTCACGGACGAGAAAACCGTCCCGGCGGAAATTCGCAAAAAGCTCGAGGAGCATTACGGACTCGATCGCCCGCTCTGGGAACAGTACCTGCTCTATTTTGGCTTCATCGCCAAGGAGGTGGACAAACAGCAAATCGTTTTCGCTGACGGAAATGAAACGGCGGAGTACTCACCTGAAAACAATAAATTCACCGTTGCCGTCACGCGCCAAGGCGAGCTCACAGCCACCGGGGAATCACCCGGCAAATGGCACGTCCGCACGGTGCCTCAGGACGAGAAGGAATCCCAAAATCACTTGTGGGAAATCTATCGGCGTGAGCGCTCCGGCTTGATCTATGGCGATCTCGGGCCGTCCTTCAAGTACGTTGACCAATCCGTCACCGGCCTCATCCGTAAATCATTCCCCGTCTCCATGCAGCTGGGCTTGTGCGCGCTGGCGATTGCACTTTGCCTCGGGTTGCCCGCGGGCATTATCGCCGCGCTCAAGAAGAATTCATTGCTCGATTATGTGCCGATGTCCACCGCGATGATTGGCATTTGCCTGCCCACCTTTGTGATGGGTCCGCTGCTGATCATGATTTTCTCATCCGGACTTGGCTGGTTCAGCCCCATCGGCTGGTACACATGGGGCGACATGGTGCTGCCATCGCTGACGCTCGGACTGTATT
>PBVU01000002.1:0-5909 GCA_002728775.1 Verrucomicrobiales bacterium
TCTCGATGAAGAACTTGTGCTGCACCTGGCGGACGTCGGCAAAGCCCACGTTGTTCGGATCGGGAGAACCGTAGGGTTGCATCTGCGTGAAGTAGAAAGGCATCTTGGGCATGCCCCAGGCATCCCTCCAACCTTTTACAAGTGCTTCCATTCGGGCTGCGTAAATTCGGCCATCCCCACTGTTGCTCGTTCCCTGGCACCAAATGGCGCCGCGAATGGCATAGGGGATGACGGGGGCAATCTTGCCGTTGAAGAACTGGGAGGGACCGCGCCACATGCCGGCGATGCCCGGAAGTTTAGGTCGTTGGGGCACCTTGCCTCCGGCTTCGGCGGCATCGCCTGCCAGGTCTTGCCACGCTTTCAGGTCGGCGTAATATTGCTCGAAAGCCTTGCGTCCTTGCGCCGTCAGCGGGTCGGCATCGAGCATAAGAGCGGTGTCCTTCTCGAGCTTCGCATGGGCCTCAATCGCCTGGCGCTGGGTGAAGGCCTCGACACGGGTGTTGCTGTGGGCGCTTAGCAGGATACCGATCGGTACGTTCAATTCCTTGTAGAGCTCATGGGCGAAAGATAGGGAGAGGGCGGAAAACCCGCCCGCGGCGGAGGCCTTCTTCCAGCCCTCCTCGGAAGTAGCCCGCTTCTGGGGGTAGAGAGCGGACACCGTACTGATGTTGATTTCCCGGATCGGTACGTCCTCCTTTGACGAGGCAAGTTGCTTGGCCAACTCGCTGCACATGCTCTTGCCCGCCGTCCAGACCATGTTGGACTGCCCGGAAGAGAACCATACCTCACCGACCAGAGCTCCCTTGAGTGAAATCAATCCGCCCTTGTCATTCCTTACTGCCATTTCGCGCTCTTCGCTGGAGGCCTCGAGAGGGTCGAGCCGGACCATCCAGTCCCCGTTCCTGTCCGCCACCGCGGTCTTGCTGTGCCCGGCAAACTTTACCGTAACCTTGTTGCCGGGGGAGTCAAAGCCCCAGACAGGCACCTTGGAACCCCGTTGTAGAATCATGTTGTCCGTGAACGGAGCAGCCAGTTCCAGTTGTTGATCCTCAGCAGACAAGCCGAGAAGGGACGTTAACGCGAAAAGAAGGAGGAAGGATAACTTTTTCATAAAAAACATCTGAGGAGTGAAAAGAATTTGAGCAGCAGCTACCTTTCCAGTACCAGCAACTGCGATTTCCAGCCCGGCTTGTTGCGGGTACCGAAACCACCGGCTTCGACGAAGAGGTAGTCCTTGCCGTCGATTTCTTGAGGAATCATTCGGAGGGCCTGGAATTTGACTAGGTCCATCAAGACGTCTCCCGACCAAACCCATACCGGGCTATCCGTCTTTCCGCCGTCCTTGAAAGTGATGCCCGGGAAGGGGGGCCGGTTGACACGGTTCTTCTTGCTAGGATCGAAGTCGCCCATGGCGGGCACTTGAGCAATGACCTTCCAGGAACCGGCAACCCTCGGGTTGTTGTCGAACCGGCCATCCCAGCGATACTTCACCGCAGAAGCTGACTTTTCTCGGTCATTTGGATCCTGGGCATCCTGCCATTCCGAAGAAAGCATGGGCACAATCGATGCGGCTTGGAGGACAAGGTCGTCTCCCATCGGCGGCAATTTTTGTTCCTCGATATGCAGGCTGAACTTGCCTTGGGGAACAGGCTTGCTCGGCTTGACCTTGTACTTGTCGTTGTTCCGCAGAAAGGTCATGGCTGCAAGGCAGAGGTTGCCGCTGCCCAAATCGTCCATGAATTCCTTGGTGAAATAAGCCCCCTTGGGTAACCCGCCCGATCCTCTGCCATTGCATCTCTCCGCCTCAATCAACGTCTTTCCGTTTACGTAGACGACATGCCCTCCCCCGGCTCCGACGTGGTTGCCGTCGTTGATCCGCAAACGATAGCGGTGATCAGGCTTGATGGGCGGAATCTTGAAATGTTGACGCATCAAGAGCACCTCCTTCTCCCAGAAGGTATTGACCTTGGTACCCCCGTAACACCCGGGGCCGGTGCAACCAGCGCCGCANTTGTGCACGGGACCGGCAGGGAGCTTGCCCATGTAGTGGCCAAAGGGACTCTTGCCCCATTTGAAAGCTCCCCAGTTATTCGNGTCATTGCCCTCGAAGTCGGTTTCATACCACTTNTCCATGTCCTTGGGCATGGTCACCTTNCGGTAACGGGTAATGAGCTGATCNAAGGGCACTTGTTCAGACAGGATCGGGTCGAAGCTATAATAAGTCCACTTGGCATTGCGAAGATCCAGGAACATTTTCCAGCCGTACTCCTTGTGGCCCGCCCGGTCATAGAGAGCCACCAATCCATCGACGGAATCCCTTGAGCCACCNGGGTAGCCGGACTGGATTTCTCCNCCGGCCAANTGTTTCAGCCTGGCCCNGTTCTTGCCGACGTACTCGGGAATAAGTTCATCCATGATGATCGGGTTGATGGCCTTTTTCAACTTCGGCCCAAANCGGGAGGANTCCGCCCTGAGGAAGAACTCCTTGTAGGGAAGAATTTCCTTGGGTTTGCGCTGCCGGGCGATCTCGTAGAGAATATCCAATCCGCCGGGGACGTCAGCCAGCGACTCNGCGATGGCTTCCAAATGAAACTCGAAGGTGGATGTGGTGTCGAGACCGCCGGGAGCGGTCTTCGCTCCTTCATATCCNGTGTAGGTCTCCTTCAGGGTATCTGNNGCCANTTTTTGAACCTCNGGGCCAGCTGCCTTGATCTTGNCCCGGATNCTTCCGGNCAGNCCCCNCGTGACGGACACGCGCTGATTGGAACGGATCAAGTCACCGATCGCAGGAAGCACCCGCTGATAACATNGCTGGTCGGCNGCCACCGGNGNGAGGGCAGTGAGAGCCGCATTCTTGAGCCAATCCTCCTCGTGNTTCANNTAGGAAAGCAGGAGGTCCACGTGGGGCAGGATTTCCTCGNTCGATCNGCGACCGATGAGTTGCAAGGCAGCGTCNTTNACCCACCAGGATTCNGCCGGGTCCTTGACCGCCCGGACCGCCAGCTCGAAAATTTCAGGATTCANAACNTCGGGCTTGNCCAGCAANGCCCCGAACATGACNCGCCGNACTCTTGGGTCATGATGCTTGAGAAAATCCATGACCAAGTTCATCCGCACCTTGCCCCCGCCGGACTTCCAGCCGATGTAGCCACTATCGATCCCCAGCGCCTTGTAGGCGGCGATATTCCTGATGTTATGCTCCTGGTGATGAACGTAACGGCGAATCTCATCATCAGTGGGTTGTTCGCTGCCGTGAAAGCGCCGGATGAAGGCCATGCTGGAATCCGCCGCCAAGGTCTCGCCAGAGAGGTCTTGCTTCTTCCCATTCTTGTCAGGCACGGCCTGGAAGGAAAGGAATACGTTGTCCGCCTTCACACCCCACGGTTGCTTGGGCAATTGATAGGGCTTGGAGTACTTGGTCCGGGGAGCGCCCGTAATGCGCAAAGTCTTGCGCGGGATGGTGTAGGTCAGCGGATAGGCGACGCCCCATTGTTCCTTGTCGTAACCTGATCCGCCGAGTATTCCGAACGAACCGTCGAAGCGGCGCGAAAGGTCGTAATGCCACTTTCGGCTGTCCATGAAGTCGCGGTATTGCTTGGGTTTCTTTTCGTGCATCAAGCCCATGGCGGCGCTGCGCCAGATCTCCCCGATCCCGCCCCCGGTATGGCCATGCAACATGAAGCTAGTGCTGTAGAAACTCTGAATGGCACAGACGTCGCGGGCTTGGGCGTAGAGCGAATTCTCTCCATCAGGCGTCAAGGCAGCTGCTGCCGCCATGGCAAAGGCAAGTTTTCCGTTTTTGCCGTTGTCAACGAAGCCGACTTCAGGGCGGTCGTCCCCATAGGGGTTGTTTCCCCGACCGGCGTAGCGATAGAAATGCCGCAGCGAGCGCAGAAGCAGGCGATCCGGCACCTCAGCCCCACATTCCTTGGCCAACATAAGGAAAGTCACGACATGCGTACCGGCCGCGTTGAGGTGGCCTTGTCCGTATGAGGTGAGGGCGCTCCCGCGCCCCGCCCAGGCATCGTTGTGCTGGGACTTGTCGGCGTTTTCGACCCAATCCTGTATGTTCTCGAGTATCTGCGGGTCGCCGGTACGGAGGTAACATTCGGTTAATGGGACGCCCCCGTACCCGATGTACCAGGGATACCTATGAGGTTTTACTTCGCGGGCCCATTCCCGGACCACCTGAAGATCTTTGGCTTCACCGGTGGAGAGAAGAAAGAGCATACCGATGCCGGCCAACCCCTTTTGCGAATCGGACATGGAAAGGTAGTCGGCTACCTGACGCACGATCTTGGCCGACTTCGGGCAATCCAGCGGCCAGGTCTTGCTGTAGGCTCCGAGAACAGGAACCTTCACGACAACAGGTGCGGGTTCCCCCCTTATCGCGAACTTGAGAATCCCATCGGTGGCTTCCGCCGCAGCGAGAATTTTCCCCAACTGGATGCGGGGGTCCATCCCCTTGAGCTTACTGCCGTTGATCGATTCGATGATTTGGCCTGCGGACAGCTTGCCGGTCTCCGCGGCTGGCGAACCTTCCTCGATATGGGCAATGCGCATGGTGAAGGTCGGCTGGATGAGGTCGATCCCCATGCCCACGGGACCGAAACGCTTGATGTTGTAAAGCGACTTCTTCTGATCCGGACGGGTGGAGAACACCCCATTGGGACTGTTGTAAAAAGACTCACCCTGGACAGGAGCCAGCCCAAAGAGCATCAAGGAGCAAAGAAGGGCAAGCAGCAGAGTAAATTTCATTGTTTGTTGTTTTTGTCCTTGGGCCTGAGGCGGAGGATGACAGCCGTTCCAATATCCGGAAGCCCTTCCGGATTAACTTGCCAGGCAAGGCCAGCGTTCTGGTGGCCATGGATTCCGGGCAGGCATAGAAGCTCGTCCCCGAAAGTCGAAATGGAAATCACGTTTCCACTATACTCGCAGGCGTATTTCCTCGGCCCCTCCTTGCTTTCCAGCAAGTGTGAACCGGCAAAAAGAAAGCTGAAAGGAAAGGCCTTGGGTTTCTCCTTGATAGCAACCTCGTCGAAACCATTCATTTGGGCGGGGGAAACGAATTTGCTTATCGGGTGCTCCCCCAGCTTGCCCTTGGCATCGGGAAAAACGAGCGAGACTTCAATGGGATCACCTGCGGGAGGCACAGGAATCCATCGAGTTGATTCCTCGTCCAAAACCTGCTGCATTGCGGGTGTCCCGGGCTTGGCTCTTAGCAAAAGAAGAGCCGTGTGAATATGAATGGGACGAGCGTTCAAGACCACGATGGACTCGTGCTCCTTGCTGTCCTTGACGCAGGCCACCAATTCAAGCAAACCTTCGTGAAGGCAGACGGTGGCATTTACGTCTATGGATCGCTCTTCCAGATTCAGCTTGATGCCAGGAAGACCGATTTCTCGAGTAGCATCACCGGCCCTGTCAACAGGTAAAGGCGGCGCCTCCTCACCAAATGCAGGCCAAGGGAAACAGGGCAGGCAACCGGCAGAAAGAAGAAAAAAAGATAGGAAATTAACTTTCACAAGGTTGAATGCGAATAATCTGTTTTGAATTTTGCCTAGAGTAAACTCAATAGCATGAATCCATAACGTTACGACAAATTGAACACTCTCTTTTGCGGTTATTTCTCGTTTTCTTGCGTCACACAAAGGAAAACCCCAGTCGCCCACAAGGGCGTTTCGAAAACGATCCGTCACGGCGCCTCGTCAATCGCACCCACGGCGCGGGTGGCGGCTTCGCGGACGAGAGGGTCTTCGTGCTCGAGGAAAGTGCGGGCAGCCTGCAGGGCCTTGGGGTCCTTGCGTCGAGCAAGGACGTCGAGCACGCCGGCCAGTCCCCTGCCCTTTGCCTGAGTGAGTTGGCCGACCCAATGATCGGCACCCACCCCAGGAAGCTCGGCCGCGAGG
>PBVU01000021.1:0-6510 GCA_002728775.1 Verrucomicrobiales bacterium
TCCTTTCTTTTGAAGGTTCTTAGGCACCTTGATCATGCTTAATGTGATTGCATCATCGTTTTCAAATACCGAAAATTCTTCCAGTTTATGTTTAGTCGTAACCATTTGTGCCAGTTCATCCACACTCTCTGGCACTTTCTCTATGAGCTTGTCGTTAAATCAGCCAATTCAATAACTTGGCTTTGGTTTGCGCGGTGGTTTTGGTTTCTTTGCCCAGCGCACAATGTTTGACCACGGCGACCAGATCGTTAAGCAAATCATTGCACCTCTCTTTATGATTTCTCTATGAAACTTTTGATGCGCTGCTCAATAACTGGCAGCAGGCGGATAGCCGAAAATCCGATGAGAAATGACAACGCCGGACCCCAGGTCACGTCCAACATGAAGTGCATCATTATCGGTGGCAGAAATAACTCTGCACTGACCCAGCCAACGCCAATTGCGACTGCAAGGTCTACCCACTTGATGGCGCGGTTAATCGCCCAGTTTGCAGCACCTCCAATGGTAGCCGAACCGATACAGCAAGCCTTCACACCGATAGCCATGATAAGTGCTTCCATCGATCCTCCTCGCCATCCTCACTTATTCTTTTCCCTGACAGCAGTCGCCCAGCAGCAGAATCTTGCCGCACTCAGCGCATTGCTGATGACCGTGGACATGAACAATCGTCGTCCAGCCGGAATGCCAGTGGCACCAGCTAGTCGAGGCCCATGTCTCTGTGAAAGAACTTGATGCTTTGCTCTTTTGTGGAGCCGCCTGCGGTGACGATCTTGTTGTTGGCCCAGCCTTCATTCCCAGGATCGCCGCTCACCTTGATTGTTGTCTGCGTGGTTGTGTTGCTTGTTGCTGCGCTGGTGACTGAATTCACAGTCCAGGTGCTGGATGCAATGGTGTCGGTGCCAAGGAAGCGCGACCAGTCAACCGTGTAGGTCAGCACTTCATCCTTGTCCTTCCAGAACGACGGATAGCCCTTGTGATCCTTGAAGTCATACCCGCCGACTGGCCTGCCGTTTTGTTTAACGTAAATTGTGCGAAACGCCATTACTGTCCTACGTTACGAAGTTGCTCTTCTGCCTGACGTGGTGTCAGCCCTTGGCGGATCAATCTGCCTGCGGCAGTGTCACCGAAAGTCTGGCCTTCGCCTCCCGCAAATGGTTCTCGGAAATTCCCGCTAGCCGGAGCGCCTAAACGCTCTGCTGCTGCCTGTTCTGCCCTAATGCGATCTGCTGCACGACGAGCCAGTGCAGACCTGAAAACCTCCTGAGAGGCAGGCGGTAGTGCGTCGATGCCACCAGCGCGGTTGATAGCGCCCTCAACGAAATCGAACTTGGCCTTGGTCCTTGGACTTGGGTCTTCGAATGTATTGGGCAGGCCCAGTAACGCCTTGGCCCGTTCCAGGTTAGCTGCTGTCGGGTTCTGGAGAATCTGGACAACCTTGTCAGTGGCCTGTGTGCGGGCGAGAGCCGTGTTGTCTTCACCTTTCAACAGGTTAGCTACTAACGGAAGCGCTGCTATTGCGCCAGGGATTAGAAATGGAGCAGCAGCAGCTAATGATGCGCCGATGCCTCCAGCGGCTGAAGCGGCGGGAGCCGCGCCACTCGCGTTAAAAAAGTTGGCAACAGCAGCGGCTTCCGGCGCGTTTGCTGCCAAAGCACCAAGACTAGATCGCGCTCCAGCGTTAAGCCCAGCGATGGTCTGAGCGGCTGATGATGCTGTTTGCGGAGCCGTAAGGTTAGTCACTGAAGCTAACGTGCCAGGTGCATTGAAGAAATCTGCTGTGGCTTGGGCTTGATTTAACTGGCTTGCCGCACTTGTCGGTACTGGCGTAGTTGTAACTGGCAAATTACCCGTTGGCGTGACTGCTGGTGCTGAAGCAACGCTGGGCGGTGTGCTTGCAACTGGAAGCCCATTTGTTGGCGTTGTGGTCGGCGTTGAAGTGACACCTCTTAACGCACTGACTGGTGGCGTCGGCGGCACCGATGGACCTGACCCGCCGCCCTCTAATTGACCCAAACCCTGCGCTGTGATCTGCCCTGCTGTTCCAGGTGTTGGGCCTCCACCAAATAACTGGCCGAAGACATCGCTGACGCCACTTGGCAGAAAGCCTGATATTTCGTCCAGCAAGCCTGACTGTTGTGCGCTTCTCAAAGCACTTAACGCACTTAAAACCGTACCGACATTTCCAAGCGTGCCGCCACCAAACGCACCAGATGGCTCTGACGCTTGAACAGGTTGCGATGCAAAACCACCTGACCCGCCGCCAAACAGAGGCTGACTGAATTCATCAATCCTCGGCTGGAGGCGCTGCCTGGTTCTGCCTAGCTCGTAAAGTGCCATGGAATTTTAGGCTCCGATTTCCACGAAAATGTTGGTTGCACGAGGTAAAATCGCGGCATGAAAATGCTCGCCGTTATTCTCGTCAGTGTTTCTCTTGCTGCGTGCAGCCTGCCGAAAGCCGCAGGCCCGATTGACTGGACCGCAAAGCACGCTGATTATTTTCACACTCGCCTCGCCGCTATCGTGCATGGCAGTGAACTGGCGAGCCGAAAGCATTACACCTATTTCCTCAAGTCCGACGAAATCAACGCAATGGCGACTGATCGCTATGTGATATTCAGCACAGCGGTTGTCGAGTCAGCCGACCCTGACCTGATCGATGCCGTTATTGCTCACGAACTGGCGCACTCGATACTGCGTCATTCCACAGTCAAGGTTGCTGCGAGTGTTGTTGTCTCTGCTGCTATGATTGCAGCGGATAGTGTTATGCCTGTTGCCTCAACAGCCAGCCCGCTGGTGAACAGGCTGGTCGTTAATACGTTCTCCCGCTCCCAGGAAATCGAAGCAGATGACAAAGCTATCGAAATGCTCACGCGGACATATCAACGTGAAGGCGTGAGGCACCCACACCGACAGGCGCGAGAAGCAGTGCGTTATGCTTTGGAAGTGCTGTATCGAAAATATGGCGACAGCGGCGGCAATATTCTCGACACGCATCCAGCGTTAAGTTTTCGCATTCAGCGACTNAAATAGTCGGGTGGCGGGTCAAGCCCGCGAGAGAGGCGCGTTNNGACAGGGAGGGTCCAGAATGCTGCTCTCAAACCGCTGGAAAGGAANCAAAAAACAGCGCACCCGATTCAGTGTTGTTGTTGAGACATGAAAATTTCCTGACCGCACTCCTCACAAAAAAGGGACCGCAGTTTCGGATTTTCCTGAGTCGCATCTTCTGTCATCAAGACAGACCACGCCTGTTCTCCGCAGACGCATTGCAGAAGATTTACAAATTCATCAGTGTCAGGCATGGCCTCAAATAAAAAACGCCCGCGACGATGTGCCGCAGGCGCAAAAATCCATAGTGCTATTTCAGATAATATCAAAAACCAAGAATCACGACAACCACAAATCTAATCACTGAGCGGCGGCGTCCCTTCATCTGCAAACCGATGCCAGCGGATGAAATGACAGATTTTCTTCCAGTCATTTGAAGAATAAGTCTCACGCCTAGACGCTTGTGGCGGTTTCGATGGCAACTCAGGATATGGTATCTCTTTCGATGGCGTTTCGTC
This sequence comes from Verrucomicrobiales bacterium, assembly GCA_002728775.1. Classification (GTDB taxonomy): domain Bacteria; phylum Verrucomicrobiota; class Verrucomicrobiia; order Limisphaerales; family UBA1100; genus UBA6614. Next base: position 3,564 of record PBVU01000021.1, read on the forward strand.
ATCAAGGTATACTGGCAACCGCTGCAAATCTGCCCTTTTTTCGGCGTAGTCTTTTATCCACTCAAGACCAGCTTTGCGGTCATCAAATACTAGCAAGTCAACCTGATAATCCTTCTCTAGATTTACGCCTTTAGGCGCTTTTAGCGCCCGTATATGTTTATCAGGATTAAAAATGATCACCGTTGCCATTAAATCCAAATTGGTCCACACCATTGCGGCCTCGGTTTCCTCACCGAAATTAGAATATATCCACTGCGTGAATCTCGGTACGCCCTCAACGCATGGCAGTAAATTCATATCTGGCATCTGATCCGGCGCGGGCCAGTACTGATACCACATACCCAATAGCTCTTTGAAAGACTTTTTACTTTGTAATTTTTCCCACTCATAATCATCCATGCTGGGTCTCCCTGAGTAACTTCTGCCACACACGCTTTGGCAATCTTTCCAACGCCCACAAACAAGCCAGCACAGCGTAATGCGGGTTTTGCCTTCCTGTCACCCAGCGGTTAATTGTCACATAATCCACTGACTGCCCGCTCATCGTCTCTAAGATGCGAGCGAACTGTGCCTGACTGACACCCAAGTTTTCTAAGCGTTCTCTAAAAGACACTTACTTTTCTTTTCCCGACAGCCGATACGATAGCGTTTTTTCCCTGCGCGCTTTGTCTGCTGAACGTCCAATGCGATCTTCATTTCCCTTAACCCTTCATAGCGTTATAGATTTTGGATTCTTGAAACAGCGTCGAATCAATTTCGAGAGTCCATCCATAGGTCTCTGCCAGCTCGTCGGCCGACAGTGATTCAAAGTCGCAGAGAATGCCGTCGTCACCCCACACTTTGAGGGCATGACAGCGGCGCAGAATCTCATCAACAGCGGCGCTAGTTAATTTCTGGGTCATTTCTCTTCTCCCTTTTTCTTACTCTTTATATATAGGCGTTACGCCTATCATATTCAAGGTCTAGGGAGAAATATTTTTACGCTGCTGCCCTTATAAATTCTGCTGCGACTTGCGGCACAATCGCGTTACCCGCGCCGCGCAGCGTGCCCACGCGGTTGGGTATCCCATGAGCCAGAGGGAAAATGCTGGGTTCAACTGGCCTCGCTTTTCCATCGGCACATCCGACAAGGATTGCTTCCGTCCAATCAACTGGAGCAGTGGATCGATCTGTTTCTTGTTGGGATTCCACCTGAAGGCGCTGTGATCCGTGTCGTTCTGGCGTGGCACTGTCGGCGTTGCCCAGCCCACCGTCTTTGCCGCTCCTCCCAGCGTTGTGCCGCCTGTCTGCCTTGGACTCGGGTTGTCCTTGTGTTGGTCGCAACTTGATACTGTCGGTGTGGGCCACCCACCACAGTCGTTGCCGGATGTGCGGCGCACCGACGCTCGCAGCGCACAGATCGGCGGCCCCGCAGGCATATCCCACTGCTTCCAGGTCAAGGCGAACAGCGGCGAACCACTCCCTTCCAAGTTTCGACGCAACCTGTTCTCCAAAGACTGTTGGAGGTTTGCACTCGGCGATGAGTGCGTGAAAAGCGGGCCAGAGGTGTCTGCTGTCGGCATGGCCTCGCTGCTGTCCCGCGCTCGAAAACGGCTGACAAGGGCAGCTTCCTGTCCAGACGGCTCGCTCGTCGTCCCATCCTGCGAGTCTGAGGGCATAGCTCCATCCGCCGATTCCGGCGAAAAAATGGTGCTGGTCGTATCCTCGAAGGTCGTCTGCACAAACATCGACAATTGATCGTTCATCGACATCGCCTGGCGCAATCAAACCGTCTTTGATCAGTTCCCGCAGCCACGCCGCAGCGAACGCATCAAATTCATTGTAGTAGGCACCTTTCAAGCTGCCCGCTTTGCAAACGCGCTTTCCAGCGCGTAGAGGCCGCGATTGATTGCCCTTAGATTCACTGCATCTGACTGCCGGATGGTTCTCCGAAACAGCCAGCCTGGGAAGCGCTCGAAAACCGCTACGTTGTCAACGGCGTCTTTTGATCGTCGCCCTACCCGCTTCAGTGCGTGAGACATCTGATCGAACCTCGCCTGCATTTCAATCAGCACCTCCTCCGGCACCTCTGCCAAGCCTGATGGTCTTCGATCTTTGCCAATGACAATTCTGTAATGCCTCGCGTAATCCAACCCGATGTTGTGCTGGTCCTGGGTGATAAGGCTTTTCGCCAACAAAACGCCCAGCGGATAGGATGCCAGGGTGGGATTTGCTTCACCCACTAACTGGAACCGCCGCAGTTGCTGCTCCGGCGTGCCGCGATCTGGACCCTCCACTGGTTTCCTTGGCCTGCCGCGCTTCGGCTTCTTCACAAACGCTCTCACGCCGCTGCCTTCTCCACCTGTTTTCTGCCAGCAAACGGCTGTCGAGATTGAGCGGCTGAACGGAAGTTTCTTAAATCACCCTGACTGATATCTATGAATTCGTGTCCGTCTGTATCGATGGAAACAAACTCAACGTCCTCTATCGATCGGCTGGGTGTCTGCCCGTGGTCTCGGATGAATTCACGCTGCGCGATTGTATGTGCGGCTGACCTGACCGCCGCCTCCAAATTTAAGTTCCATCCCTCCTGTTGGGCCAGCCGATAACCGTCAGAATGACGTTTTTCATAAGCGTCGATTAATTCGAGCTTACGTTTGTCAGCAAACTCCACCATTTCCTTCGTTGAAAACCCGCTGCTCGATTCATGGTCTCGCGGCCTGTTTTCCCGTTCAATCTTCCGGCAGACATCGTGAATAGCTTTCAGCGTCGGCCAGTTGGCGTAGCCGTGTGCGTCCCTCACACGCGGCCACGCCTTTGGCAACACTCCCATACCGTAATTCTGCAATGCGATGATGTATTCAGCCCTCGCCCTTGTCGGATCAATTCCCTGTGGACACCGAAAGATTCCGGCCATGTCCTCGACAAATCTTTCAGCGGCTTGCAAGCTCATTTTGCTCTCTCGTTT
>PBVU01000022.1:0-7082 GCA_002728775.1 Verrucomicrobiales bacterium
CCTCCGGCTTCAGCAACGTGTGGTCGATGTATTTTGCGAAGTCGGACATCATTCATCAGTCCGGCAGCAAGTCCGCCACCATGGATTTTCCTCCTTCAACTCGTTCACCGTGGCGTCGATTTTCGCGCGGCTGAAGTCGTTGATAGGAACACCCTGTACGATACTCAGTGCTCCGTCGGCTTGGCGCATCGGGAAGGATGAAATCAATCCTTCCTCAACACCATAACTGCCATCGGAGCAGATGCACAGGCTGTGCCAGTCGTCCTCTGCGGTGGGTTGCGTGATGGATTGCACGCTGTCAATGATGGCATTGGCCGCACTCGCCGCACTCGAGAGTCCGCGTGCCTTGATGATGGCTGCACCGCGTTTCTGTACCGTGCTGATGAATTCGCCCTCCAACCATTCGTGGTCACTGATGGCCTCCGTGGCCGGGGCGCTGTTGATTCGTGCGTTGGTAAAGTCAGGATACTGCGTTGCCGAGTGGTTGCCCCAGATGCACATGTTGGAGACCGCGGTGACGTCTACGTCCGCCTTTTGCGCCAGTTGCGTCTTGGCGCGGTTCTCATCCAGTCGCGTCATGGCAAAGAATCGTTCGCGTGGAACATCCGGCGCGTTGTTCATGGCGATGAGGCAGTTGGTATTGCATGGATTGCCGACGACCAACACGCTTACGTCGCTTGCTGCGTTCTGCTGGATCGCCTGTCCCTGTCCCGTGAAAATCTTGCCGTTGATACCCAGCAGATCGCTGCGTTCCATGCCCTGCTTGCGCGGCACGCTGCCCACCAACAAGGCCCAGTTTGCCCCGTTAAAACCTTCGTTCAAGTCGGCTGTTGGCACCACGTCCTTCAGCAGTGGAAAGGCGCAGTCGTCCAGTTCCATGCACACGCCTTCCAGCGCGGGCAGCGCGGGCTCGATTTCGATGAGGTTTAGCGCCACCGGCTGGTCCGGCCCGAACATGGCACCCGAGGCGATGCGATAAAGCAGCGCGTACCCGATTTGCCCGGCCGCGCCTGTGACTGCAATGCGAATGGTCTCTTTGCTCATAATGAAAGGCGCGCAGTATGCCGGGGACTGTCGGGCTGTGCAAGCGCCGGGCGGGATTTAAGCGAATATTCCGAGGTAGAAGCTTGCCGCCTTGTAGCCCAAACTGAAAAGATTGTATTGCGGAGGTGCCATCATCATCACGAAAAAGAACATGAAAAAAAGCATCTCTGGGCTGGGCAGTCGGTCAATCGCGCGCCGATAGGCGGGTACGAAGCTGCCCAGCACGGTGGAGCCATCCAAGGGTGGAACAGGCACCATGTTGAACAACGCCAACACGATGTTCCAGACGCCAAAAATATAAAGCAGCTGTTGCACATTGTGGCCCGGCCCGGTTTCGACTTGTCCTGAGGTGCGCAGCCAAATCGCGAGGATGGTCAACGAAATCAGTGCCAGCAGGATGTTCATCGCCGGGCCGGCAGCGGCGACCAAGGCATCGCCACGCCGGTCGCGGAAGCGGTTTGGGTTGACGGGCATCATGCCCCAAGCAATGCCCACCAGTACCAGCGCCACCAGTGAGGCTCCGCCCATGTGGACCAGCGGGTCCGCGGTCATGTGGCCCATTTCGCGTGGCGTGTCGTCTCCCTGCCAAATGGCCGCCCAGCCATGCGCCAGCTCGTGGAGAGTAATGGACACGACCACGGTGATGATCACGCACATAAAAAATAGTTGATCCCCACCCGGCAGCAGGTTTTCGATGAAAAACATCGCCAACATCCCGGCGACCATAAAGGCATGACCGCTTCCGGCCCAAACGAAAATCGCCGAGCCGTGATCGATATTGGCAGCAACTCCGTGAAGCTGCTGGTTGCGGATGTGGTGGATGGGGTGGTGACGCCCTTGGTGCATGAGAGCGAGCAAACGCGGTTGGGCCGTGGGGTTTTTGAAACCGGACTGCTTGAGCAGGAAGCGGTTTTGGAGACAACCCGGGTGGCATCCCATTTCGCCGACCGGGCGAGGGATGCCGGGGCCGAGGAAATTCGTGTGTTGGGTACGAGCGCGGCGCGGGATGCACATAATGCCGTTGACTTGGCCCGAGCCTTGGCGGCGGAAAATTTGGCACTGGAGATTCTGGATGGCCATGCGGAAGCCGGATTGGTATTGCGCGGGGTACGCAGTCATCCGGATTTGGCCGCGGGGCGACTGGCGTTGATGGACGTGGGCGGCGGCAGTACGGAACTGCTGGTGGCAGATGGGCAGGACCTGAAGCTGGCCCGAAGCTTTCAGTTGGGAACAGTACGCCTCCTGTCGGGACATCCCACGGCAGATGACAAAGCCAAGCTGACTGACACTCTGGGTAGTTTTTTGGATGAGAAATTGGTGCCTGCCTTGGGCCGTGTTTCCCTTCCTGGGATGCTTGTGGGTACGGGGGGAACGCCGGTGTTTCTGGCCCGCGTTTTGAAGGAGACAGACAACATTGCCTCCGCGGAACTGGAGTCCACCCGTCTTTCATTGAGCGAAGTGCAGACCTTGAATGCCCGACTCTGGGCCATGCCCCTTGAGCAGCGGCGACAACTGCCCGGTTTGCCGGCCAATCGCGCGGATGTCATCCTCATTGGCTCGGCGATTTATGAGGCAGTCATGCTCCGGTGCGGCTTTGCGGAATTGCGCCCGACATTGCGCGGGGTTCGTTACGGTGCGTTGCTGGCGTGATCGCTTGCTAGAAAATCTGCTTGCGGCGCTTGACGGGGCACGGGCACCATCCGTCGCATGTTTTCCCACGTTGTCATTTTCTGGACCAAGTCCGGCCAGCCGGAAGCCACCGAAGCCCTGCTGGCGGGCGCCGAGACATACCTGAAGCCCTGCCCGGGCGTGTTGCATTACCACTGCGGTCGGATGGCGTCGAGCCATCGGGACGTGGTCGATCAGAGTTATCAGGTGGCGTTAAACTTGGTGTTTGAGGACAAGGCGGCACAGGACGCTTATCAGGGGCATCCCCTGCACGTGGAGTTTGTGGAAAAGGTGTTCAAGCCAAACTGCGAGCGGGTGGTAGTCTACGATTTTGAGGACTGAATTGGCCTTGCCAAAAAATTCCCGGCAGCTAAGATGCCGCCTTTACGGACGCNAGTGTAGCTCAGTTGGTAGAGCATCTGCTTGCCATGCAGAAGGTCGTGAGTTCGAACCTCATCACTCGCTCCATTTTTTAACCTNCCTTGGTTGAACCCCCTTCCAATCGTCGTCGCATGGCGCTTTTCTGCCTGATTCTGGGCTCGATGGCGGCGGTGTATTTTGCCCTGCGGCCCTTGGCTCCTGGAGTGGTCATGGCGCATGACAAGCTGGGGCACGGCGGCGTGTTTCTGGTGTTGGCGGCATTGCTGGATGCTGTGCGGAGGACAGAGTTTGACTGGCGGGCGGCGGTTCTGTTGGCGGTGTCCGGCTTGGCGGTGGAATGCCTACAGTTGCTTCAGCCTTCCCGGATGTTCGATGCCGCCGATGTACTGGCCAACTGCGCTGGGATTGGCCTCTATTGGGTGTTTGCTTTGATTTTCAAAAGGTCAGCCGCCAGCGGCGATGAAAATGTCGAGGATGGGCTGGGGGTAAAGCCCAAGGGCGACGATGGTAAAGGCGAGCAGTAGCAGAGCCACATTCACGGTTGTGCCCACTTCCTCAATGGCTCGCTCATCCCCCTCATGCACCAGAAAGGCCTTGAGGACCTTTAGGTAGTAGTAAAGCGACACGACACTCATCAACAGCGCGATACCCACGAGCCAGTACCAGCCCTCGTTCCATGCGCTGATATCGGGGTTTCCGAGAATGGCGGCGTAAAAGAGGTAGTACTTGCCCACAAAACCGGCCAGCGGAGGGATGCCAGCCAAGGAAAGAATGAAGATCAACATCAGGGCGGCCATGCCGGGCATGGTTTTCCAGCAGCCTCGGAAATCATCGATTTCCGCATCGCGCCCCAGCCGGCCGCCAACAAGGGAGACCACCGCGAATGCGCCCAAGGTGGAGAGGGCATAGACTAGGGTGTAAAAGAGCGTGGCGGCCCGCGCATCGTTGGTGAGGGCAATGAGGCCGACGAGGAGATAACCGGAATTAGCGATAGCGCTGTAGGCCAAGAGCCGCTTGAGGTTGGTTTGCCGCAGGGCAGCCAGATTGCCACCGACCATGGCAGTGACGGCCAAGGCGGCCAAGGCCACACCGAGAGGCAGACGCAGGGGTGAGCCTTCCGGGGCATCGATGACGGGCTGAAAAAGGGTGATCATCAGGGCAATGGCCGCGATCTTGGACCCGGTGGCTACCCAGGCGGCGGCGGGGGTGGGGGCATTGTGATACACGTCCGGCGCCCATGCATGGAATGGAGCGGCTGCGATCTTGAAGCCAAGACCCACCAGCAGTAGCAGCCAGCCCACGACAAGCATCGGCGGTACGGTTTTGAATCCAGCGATGCGGTCGGCCACGGCTGCCATATCGAGCGCACCGGTAACTCCGTAAATATAGCTGAGCCCAAAGAGTAGGAAGGCGGAGGAAACAGCGCCAAAGACAAAGTATTTTATGGCGGACTCCGCGGCGGGCCGGCTGCGTCGCCAAAGGCCGGTGAGGGCATAAAGGCTGAGGCTGACCAACTCCAGGGAAACAAAGGCACCGAGCAGGTTGCCACTGGTGATGACAAATCCCATGCCAAGCGTGGCGAGGAGTAGGAGAGCGTAATATTCACTGGCCTGTCCGGTGACGGGTTCACGAGCGGAGAGTTGCACGACCAGAATAGCCATGGCAAAGAGGCCGGCCTTGAGGGCGTAGCGCATGGGGGTGAAGACAATCTGTCCGTCTGCAAAGTGGAAATCGGAAACCTGCATTCCGAGGAAGACCATGGTCACCAGTCCCAAAACCAGACTCCAGGAAGCAAGGCGCGCGAGGGTGAAGTTGCGCTCCGGCAAAGGGCGGTGGCGCAACAGGCCGTAGTCAAGGCCCAGCGCGGCAAACAGACCAACCACGACCATAAGGTCTGGCAGCAGTGCCCAGAACATCATTTGATAATCCATGGTCAGAAGGTCAATCGTTCGACTAGAAATTTCAGGCTGGCGCTGATAGTGTTGGTGAACAGCCAAGGACACAGGCCCACCAGTAGGGCCGCACCTAGCAGTAGGCCGCAGCCGATCAGCTCGGGCAGTGTGGGCGGTGGATATTCGGTGGCGGGTGCACCGTTGCCCTCGGCGGGGTTACGCATCTTAAAGAATGCCTCGTGAATCTTGACGAGGGTATAGCCAAAGGTGGCGAGGATGCCGAGGCCCGCCCCGGCGATGATCCAAGGCGAGGCACTGCCCCAAGCTCCCAGGAGAACGTACAACTCGGAGACAAACCCGCTGAATCCGGGCAGCCCCATGGAGGCCAGGCCGGTGATGATGAAAATCCAAGCAATGGCGGGCATGCGGTCGATAAGCCCGTGGAATTCATCGAGCATGCGGGTTTTGGTACGTGAGTAAATGACGGAGCCAACCAGCGCGAAGAGCAGCGCGCCTATGACGCCGTGGGAAAACATTTGCAGGACAGCGCCGGTCATGCCGGTGGCATTCAGGGTGGCCAGCCCGAGCAAGACAAAACCCATGTGGCTGACGCTGGAGTAGCCAATGACGTACTTGAAATCTGTTTGGCGAAGGGCCACGAGGGCGCCGTAGACAATGTTGATGACGGCTACGGCGGCCACGAGAGGCGCCCACAGTTGCGCGCCAACGGGCAGAACGCCGATGGCAACCCGCAGGCAGCCATAAGCGCCCAGCTTCATCACCACGCCGGCAAGCAGCATGCTGGCGGCGGTGGGCGCGGCCACATGGCCGGTGGGTGCCCATGTGTGGAAGGGCCACATACCGGCGAGAATGGCAAAACCCAGAAAGAGGATGGGAAACACGATGGCCTCGAAACCAGGCGAGAAATGGTCTCTTGAGAGAAGCAGGGGGAGATTAAAGGTGTGGGCTGAGGCATAAATGGCGAGCAGCCCGATGAGAACGAGCGCGCTGCCGCCAAAGGAATAGAGCACAAGTTTCATGGCCGCAAATTCCCGCTTGGCGCCGCCCCAGATGGCGATGAGGAAATACTTGGGCACGACGGCGATCTCGTAGAATACAAACAGCAGGAAAAGGTCGAGCGAAAGAAAGACACCATAGACTCCGCCTATAAGGGCGAAGTAGTAGGCGTAGAATTCATTGGCGCGCTTTTCCAGATTCCAAGTGAAAAGCACCCCGCAGACAGCGACCAGCCCGGTGACCATCAGGAGCGGCAGGCTGATGCCATCATAACCAGTGTGAAAGTGGGCGCCGATGACAGGAATCCATTCGTGGGACACGACATCGGCGAAGTTTTCCGTGAATTCCAAGCTGGGCAGGTACCGCATCCAGCAACCAATGACGGTTGCCAGTCCACCGGTGGCGAACGTCAGAGCCGTCCAGCGGATGGCGCGGTGATGACGGGCAGGAATCAACCCACAGACCAGCGCGCCGGCAAAGCTCAGGATGACTGTCATCAGGGCGGGCATGTCAGGGCTGGGCTTGAGCTTTCTGGGTTATGGGTGTGGACGCGGCGGATGTCCATGCCAGCCAATGCCGTGGGGCAATACCGGCCCAAAAGATTAGGATCAGGAGAGGGATCACCACCAGTGTTTCGCGCAGGGAAAGATCGCGCAGGGTCTTGAGGGGGCCGGGGGTTTCGCCGGTAAAAATCCGTTGGAGCACGGTGAGCAGGAAAATGGCGGTGGCCAGCAGGCCGAGGATGGCGGCGGCAGTGAGACCCGGAGCAACGGCGAAACTCCCGCTGAAGATGAGAAACTCCGCGGCAAACCCGGCCATGAACGGGAGACCCAACGAGCAAAAGGTGAGCAGGAAAAAGGCCGCGGCGAGGCGCGGGGTGACGGCGCTGAGGCCGCCAAAATCATCCAGACCGCGCGCGCCTGTGCGGGATTCCAGTAGACCGACGAGATAGAATAAGCCGGCGGCGGCAATGCCATGGGCAAACATCTGGAGAATCACGCCATTGGCGGCCAGCGCATGAGCATCAATTTCAAGGCCTTCGGTGGCCATGCCGAGGGCACCCACCCCAAGGATGCAGTA
>PBVU01000003.1:0-42668 GCA_002728775.1 Verrucomicrobiales bacterium
CGCCGACAGCGCCGTCCCCATGAGCCTACTGGCCGACCACCCCAACGTGCAGTTCAACTTCTACCGAGGCGGCATCGGCACCTGCGACGTGGAGATGCATTAGGTTTGTTGTAGGCGGGGCTACAGCAACCCAATCGCATCCCCCACGCGAATCTCGCCCGACTCCACCACCTGCGCCATCACGCCTTGGCGGCCGTTTTCCATGCGCTCGCGGAGACCGGGGGCCAGCTCATCCATCTTATGGCAGGGCGTGCGTGGCTCGTAAATGAACAGCAATGAGCTCCCGATGCGCACCTGTTTTCCCGCCAGCGCCACGAGGTCCACGCCCTCCGTCTCAATATTGGAGCGCACGTCGCCCGGTGTGAAACCCGGATGCTCCAGCGCCTCGGCGTGCTCGGCAATTTGTTCGCGCTCGATCAGGCTCACCTGCCGCCTGGTCGGCTCGCCCGTGCGGCGGCTGAGGCGGTCGAACATCCGTCCGTTGCCGCGAATGCCCTTGCCCGCGACGACCTCGATGGTGCCCACCGATGACAGCGGCGCGCCCGGTTCCGCCGGATGCAGATGGAGCGAGACAACCTTGCCCGTAGCCATCCTCATGGCATACGCCAACCGCGTGCAAACCGCAATGCCTTGCCCTCGGCCGGGCCGCCCCTATAATTCGCGCCGATGTTGGACATCAAGTACATCCGCGCCCAGCCCGACGAGGCCAAAGAACGCCTGGAAGCCCGAGGCGAGGAGGGCGCCCGTATCGATGAACTGCTCGCGCTGGACGAAAAGCGCCGCGCGCTGGTCACGGAAGTGGAGCAGTTGCAGTCGCAGCGCAACGCCGCCTCCAGGGAGATCGGCGCGTTGATGGGGCAGGGGAACAAGGACGAGGCCGAGGGGAAGAAGGCCGAGGTGCGCGAGATTGGCGACCGCATCACCGCGCTCAACGCGGAAAAGGACGGCGCGGAGAAGACGTTCCATGACTTGATTTTAACACTGCCCAACCTCGCCCACGAGACAGTTCCCGTCGGCCCCGACGAAAGCGCCAACACCGAGCTGAAGACCCATGGTGAAAAGCCCGCGTTTGACTTCGAGCCCAAGAGTCACATTGACCTGTGCGATTCGCTCGGCCTCATCGACTTTGAGCGAGGCGCCAAGTTGTCCGGCAGCGGCTTTCTGCTTTACACCGGCTGGGGCGCGCGGCTGGAGCGGGCGACGATCCAGTTCCTGCTCGACCTCCACGTCCACGAGCACGGCTACACCGAGATCAGCCCACCCTTCATGGTTTACGCCGACTGCATGGAAGGCGTCGGGCAGTTCCCCAAGTTTCTCGACCAAGCCTACGCCATCCAGGAGGGTCTCGACAGCGAGAGTCTCGGCAAGCGTTACCTCATCCCCACCGCCGAGGCGCCCGTCGCCAACCTGCATCGCGAGGAGATTTTAAACGCCGATGAGCTGCCCAAGAACTACTGCGCCTACAGTCCCTGTTTCCGCGCCGAGGCCGGCGCCGCCGGCATGGCCACACGCGGCATGATCCGCGTGCACCAGTTTGACAAGGTGGAACTGATCAAGGTCGTCCAGCCCGGAGACGGCTACACCGCGCTGGAAGACATGCTGGCCAACGCCGAGAAAGTCCTGCAACTCCTCGGTCTGCACTACCGCGTGATCACCTTGAGCACCGGCGACATGGGCTTCGCCGCCGCCAAGACCTACGACATCGAGGTATGGGCACCGGGGCAGGGCAGCTACCTCGAGGTCAGCAGTATCTCCAACACCGAGGACTTCCAGGCCCGCCGCATGAAGCTGCGCTTCAAGTCCGAAGAAGGCGGCAACCAACATCCGCATGTGCTGAATGGTAGCGGAGTGGCCCTCGCGCGTCTGTTCGTCGCCGTCATCGAGACCCACCAGCAGCCCGACGGCTCCATCGTCATCCCCGAGCCCCTACGCGACTATCTCAAGGCCGACCGCATCGCCCCCTGACGCCATGCACATCCTGCAGGCGACCAGCGAATTCTACCCCTACTCCAAGACCGGCGGCCTGGCCGACATGGTCGCCGGTCTGTCCTGTGCGCTGGCGAATGCGGGCCACAAGTTGACTGTCATCACGCCTCTCTATAGATCTATCAATGATTTTATAATTAATCGATCAGGGATCCCCATGCAGCTTGATATTGAGTTGGGGGCGGAGAGCATTCGCGGCAGGTTAATTCCATATGAAACTGGGGAGGGGATCAGGGTCTACTTCGTTGAACAAAAGGATTTTTTTGATCGCCAAGGAATTTATATGGAGAACGGCGAAGGGTATCCAGATAACCCGGATCGATTTATTTTTCTCTCTAAGGCGGCGTGCCGGTTGTCGGAAATGCTGCCTGATGCACCAGATGTATTGCATTGTCATGATTGGCAAACCGCGATGATTCCATTGCTGAATGGCGGGCGAATTCCAACCTGCCTGACCATCCACAATTTGGCGTATCAAGGTGCTTGTGCGCCCGACAAATTCGAACTCACAAATCTTCCAGGGCAGTACTTCACTCACAAGTATGCGGAATATTTCCAGCAGTTTAACCCGTTGAAAGCAGGTATAATATCGACTGATTCATTGACAACAGTCAGCCCTGGGTATGCCGAGGAGATTGTAACCCGGGATTTTGGTGAGGGTTTGGAAGGAGAGCTTTCCGGCAGAGCTGATGGATTAACAGGAATATTGAATGGGGTGGATTATTCTCAATGGAGGACGGATGAGAACCCTCACCTCAAGCATGGATATTGCGCGAAAAATATGGATGGAAAAGAAAGAATTAAGTTGGATTTATTAGATTTTTTAGATTTAGAAGATGCATCAAAATCCCCACTATTCTGCTATATTGGGCGACTTGCAGATCAAAAAGGATTACATTTGCTTTATGATGTCTTAAGAAAATGGCTCCCCGAAAATGATGCCAGTTTTGTTCTTCTGGGGACTGGCGATATTCATCTGGAATCTGTATTTAGGGAACTTTCAACGGAACTTCCTGGCAAGGTTCGGGCTCTTGTTCAGTATAGCGAACCGCTTGCGCATCGGATCAAAGCGGCAGCTGATTTTTTCCTGATGCCGTCAAAATTTGAGCCTTGTGGGTTGAATCAAATTTATAGTCTTCGATATGGAACAGTGCCTATTGTTAATGCCGTGGGTGGCTTGAATGACACAGTATCACCGTTAACTCCACAATATGAGAATGGGACTGGTTTCGTATTTCACCACCATTCGCCAGCTGGATTAACTCAATGCTTGGACTCGGCTGTCAGGTTGTTCAAATCTCCCGATTGCCTGAAAAATGTCAGGGAAAGGGGCATGGAGGTGGACTGGGGGTGGAGCGAATCGATTAAAAAATATGAGGCAATCTATGAAACGCTACTGAAACCCACCCGGCCCTAAACTAGATATAACATTTATTGTGCGAAAAATTACGCATGTGTGAATGTTGTTAGGCGGGATTATTATGCTCAATCCCGTGCCAAGGGTTTGGGAGTCGGAATAGCCACCAAATTGAAACAAGAAGCGCTGCGATGGAGGTAATTGCGGCAGTCCAATTCAGCCAGCCAAATAGATTTGCACCTTCGGGTTTGTCGGGGTCTGGAAGGAAAGGCCAATAGACGAAAAAAGGGTTGCCGATCAAATTTCTCTCAGGAACTTCGCCCCACATTCTGGAGTCTAAACTGTTTTCCGTATTGTCTCCCATAGCCCAGTAGCCTTTGCCGGGCACGTCTGTCCAGTCGGTGGACTTAACATGCTGAATTTGACGATCGAATGGTGTCTGATTTTTATATATTGCCAGTGGCAAATGGCCGAAATAGCCGGCTCTCAACCGATTCACATGACCCGTAAAATGGGGATATTCTAACTGTTGATTTGCCAGGAAAACTTTGCGTGTTGGCGTTGTGTTCTTGTTCTCTAGGTTGCCTTGAAACAGCTTATTTTTTGTTACCTGCATTTCCTGAGGCAGGTTGTACAAATGTTCAAAATTCTTGGTGCTTCCATCCAGGGTAATGCCATCTATCCTGACATGATGGTCCACAATGGGCATGGCTGGGACGGAACGGGATTCACCGGGTTGTAACTCAATTGGGTCATCCGGATTTACTGCCGGTCGATAGCCTGTGGTTGTGTCCCGGTCGAATTTCAGTCCAAGGTTCAGGTTTGGAAAATGTTCCTGGCCGGAAATCGTCACGGGAATATTCACGGAATTGGTGACTGTGAAATTCTGTGGAGGAAAGTCGGGGCCGCCTATGCTCATCCTCTCACCATCGAATCCAATCAGCCGCTTGATATAGAACTGATTGTCTGTGCCCTGATCCTTCATGTATTTTATATTGCGTGTTTCAAAGACAATGATTTCTCCTCGCTTGGGTTTTCGGAAGTTATAAACCATGCGATCCACGAAAAGGTGGTCTCCCGTCTTGACGCAGAATTTCAGGACGTCGTCCCCGGCCTGAAAATTCCTTCTCAATATTACGGACTGTTCGCCCAGTTTGGTGTCAGGCATGAATGCCAAGGGGATATTCGTCGAGGTTTTATAGGGAGGATTGTCGAAGTAACTGTACCAGATTTTACGCTGTATTGGCGCGCCGCTGTCCTTGTCTTCAAAATAGAATGTTTGTGATCCCCAAGGCTTGGCAATGGAAACGGGTGTGGGCGGGGCGACTTCAATGAGTTCCCAGTTGCCTTCAGCCTTCAGGTGATACCAAGTCGTGCCACGGAACCACTCCCCCACCCTGCCCGGCCAGCTTGGCACTGGGCGCTCATCCACATCGATCAAATTGACGTGCGTGATGCCATACAGAGTCGGCTGCATTGAGCCAGTGGGAATCTTGAATGGCTGGAGAAAAAAGGCGCGAAATGCAATTACGGAGACGAATACCACCAGAAACATCTCCACCGTCTCTCGCATCCATGAATCAGGGTGCGGCTTGAGGTATCGCCCGGCTTCATTCAATTCTCGTTCCGTGGTTTCCTGAAGTTTCTCCCGCGATATGGATGATTCGATGGCATGCCGCATCCTCTCCAAGGCGGCTGCGGTCTTTTCGCGCTCTGTCTCCGTCAATAAATCGCGTTGCTCTTGAAGCATCTTATGGGCCTGTTTGTAGCTTTCTACAGACCTGCGTAGAGTCTTTGAAATGAGCCAGCGTAGCACCCACATAAGCTTATGCCTTTAAGACCTCCACAAAGGCTTCTTGAGGGATATTGACCGTGCCGATGGCTTTCATCTTTTTTTTGCCTTCCTTTTGCTTTTCTAGGAGCTTTCGTTTTCGGGTGATATCACCGCCGTAACATTTTGCTGTGACATCCTTGCGCAGTGCTCCTACGGTTTCCCTAGCGATCACTTTGCCGCCAATAGCTGCCTGAATGGCCACCTTGAATTGCTGCCGGGGCACAACATCCTTGAGCTTGGCGGCGAGCGAGCGCCCTCGCTGCTCTGCCTTGTCGCGATGTACGATGGAGGAAAAGGCATCGACAGGCTCGCCGTTCACCATCATCTCCATCTTCACCATCTTGGCTTCTTGGTGGCCGACATGCTCATAGTCCATGGAGCCGTAGCCCCGTGTTATGCTCTTAATTCGGTCGTGGAAATCGATCAGGATTTCGCTCAGGGGCAAAGCGCACTCCAGCATGACGCGCTGATTGTCAATGGTTTCGGTGTGGTCGAGCAATCCACGCTTTTCGCCAATGAGGTTCATGATGTCCCCGATGTACTCGTTTGGGCAGATGAGAAATGCCTTCACAATTGGCTCCTCAATGGTCGTGATGAGATTGGGTTCAGGCAACAGTACGGGATTGTCAATCATGTGGACTGAGCCGTCCGTCATAGTCACGCGGTAAACAACGCTGGGGTATGTGGCAATGATGTCCATGCCGTACTCCCGCCTCAAGCGTTCCTGAATAATCTCTAGATGCAGCAGGCCGAGAAAACCGCAACGAAAGCCAAAGCCCAAGGCGACAGAACTTTCCTGTTGATAAACAAAGGCTGGATCGTTGAGTTGAAGTTTGGCCAAGCTAGATTGCAGCTCCTCAAAGTCACTGGTGTTGATGGGATATATTCCGCTGAACACCATTGGCTGGGTTTCTTTAAACCCGGGCAACGCGTCCGCGGGCTGGCGCGCGTCGGTGATCGTGTCGCCCAGTTTGAGGTCCTTTGGGGTTTTTAGATTGGAGACAAAATAACCGGTTTCCCCGGCGCAGAGCCGATCCCGGGTGTATGGCTTGGGGCCAAAGCTGCCGACTTCTTTCACTTCCAGTGTTCGATCTGTGTGAAGAAGCTTGATGTTCCGCCCTGCTTCGAGAACACCGTCCATAATACGAATCAATGTGACAACGCCTCTGTAGGTGTCGTAATAGGAATCAAATGCCAGAGCTTGCAGGCGGCCGTGGCCGGGCTTGGCTGGAGGGGGCACACGTTCAATAATCGCCTCGAGAATCTCCTCAATGCCTGTGCCCTCCTTGGCGCTGCAACAAATGGCGGTCTCGGCGGGGATGGCCAACACATCTTCAAGTTGCTGCTTGGCGCGATCAACGTCTGCCGTGGGAAGATCGATCTTGTTGATGACGGGAATGATTTCCAGTTCCTGCCCCAAGGCGAGATGGACGTTGGCCACGGTTTGAGCTTCAACACCTTGAGCGGCATCAATGATCAGTAACGCTCCCTCGCAGGCGCTCAAACTCCTGGAGACTTCATAGGCAAAATCAACATGCCCGGGAGTGTCAATCAGGTTGAGTTCGTAATCATTACCATCCTGAGCCCGGTAATTCATGGTCACAGGGTGCGCTTTAATCGTGATGCCGCGCTCCCTCTCCAGTTCCATGGAGTCCAACATCTGGTCCTGGATTTCGCGTTCTGACACCAGACCCGTTCGCAGCAAAAGCTGATCCGACAAGGTGGTCTTGCCGTGGTCTATGTGCGCAATAATGCTAAAATTTCGGATGCGATCCGTTTCCATGGAGTACAACCCCTCTGGGCAGGCGCGAAGATAGCTGCATTTCAGCGCAAGAAAAGGCCAAACTCAACTCAGGCAAACTTATTGGCCACCTTTTTGCCGAGGGAAAGAAGTTTCCTGACCCGGTCTTCGGTGTTTGCCTCCGCATAAATCCTTAGCACGGGTTCTGTTCCGGAGCCACGCCACATCAGCCAGCTTCCATTCGCAGCTGTCAACTTGACTCCATCGTACTCATCTATTCGGCAAATTGGTGAGCCGAGCAGCTTGGTCGGCGGATTTTGAGAGCAATGCCTCATAAGCGATGCTCGCTTGTTCAGTGGATAATGAAGATCAGCTCTTCTATACCTGTGCGGGCCGTAGGACTTCTCCAATCTGCGCAGGAGGCTGGTTAGTGATCGCCTCTCAACGGCGAGCATTTCGAGCACCATCAAGCCAGCAAGGATACCGTCACGTTCCGGCAAGTGGTCGGGGAACCCAATTCCTCCGCTTTCCTCAAATCCTAGGAGGACTTTGCCCTTGAGGATTTCTGCGCAGATGTACTTGAAGCCAACACCTGTCTCGATAAGCGGAAGTCCATGATCCTCGCAAATCTTGTCGACCATGGAGGTGGTGGTCAGCGCTTTCACAACCTTTCCTCTGCCCCTTCGATTCA
The DNA here is from genome assembly GCA_002728775.1 of Verrucomicrobiales bacterium. Taxonomy (GTDB): domain Bacteria; phylum Verrucomicrobiota; class Verrucomicrobiia; order Limisphaerales; family UBA1100; genus UBA6614. Next base: position 7,610 of record PBVU01000003.1, read on the forward strand.
TCACAAAATGATCCAGCAAGAGGGAGATTATTTGGTGTGTGGTTAGCGGTTCGCCACGACCGTCCATGCCTCCGATCCTGTCTGCATCGCCATCCGTCACGAGGCAAAAATCAACGGGATTTTTTTCGAGAGCTTTGGATGTGGTTCCGTAGTTTTGAGGGATGGGCTCAGGCGAGAGCCCTCCAAAATGTGGGTCATGGCATCCATTGTACGTTTGGACATGGCAGGATGTCCCCGCCAGGAGGTCGTTCATACAGCCGGCTCCAGCTCCAAACAAAGCATCGTGTCCCAGTTTAATCCCCGAGCGGGATATGGCTTCAAAATCAACGAGTTTCTTTAACTCATAAAAATAACCTGGCAGAATATTGACTGTCTTTACTCTACCCGAGCGCTTCGAAGAGGGGGATTGAGGTTTGCCTTTGCCAAGGAAAGATTCAACTTCTGCGCAGAGTTCCGGGGATGCAGGCCCGCCATGATGGTCTTTTAGCTTAAACCCATTAAATCTGGGAGGATTGTGGCTTGCGGTTAGGACAATGCCGCCACGTGCTTTTTGGGTGACAACCGCATGAGAGATAGCAGGAGTCGGCGTTGGTCGATCAGTGAGAATCACCTCATAGCCATTTTTACACAGCACATCCGCGGATGCAGCCGCGAATTGGTTGGAGAGAAACCGACGATCATAGCCGATAACCATGCGCTTGGCGCCTTTTCTTCTTCCAAAAAAATCCGCTGCTGCCTGCGTAACTCTGCCAACGTTTTCAAACGTAAAATCTTCGGCCATGACAGCCCTCCAGCCATCTGTGCCAAAATGAATCTCGCCCTCCTGCCCCATCAGTTCACATTTCCCATTAATGTTGGTCGGCGGTTGTGCTCGACAATTTCCCGCATTTTTTTAACGGCCCCCTTCATGTTCTTCTTGCTGAAAAGACCTGTGCCGCTGACAAAGGTATCGGCCCCCATTTTTGCGCAATCAGCAGCGTTCTTGGTGGTTATACCTCCGTCAACTTCAATCCGGAATCCCAAGCCGCGAGATTGCCTCCATTCCCATGACTGATTGATTTTGGGAAGGCATTCACGGATGAAAGATTGACCGCCGAAGCCAGGGTTAACGGTCATGACTAGAAGAATATCTATTTTGTCCAAGTGCGGCTCCGCCGAGTCAATTGTAGTCGGTGGGTTAACCGCTAGGCCCGCACGGCAGTTCAGGGACTTGATTTGCCACAATAACTCAGGCACTCGCTCTCCCAGTTCGGCATGAATTGTAATTTGATCGGCTCCCGCTTGGGCGAACGATTCTAGTAAAATCTCCGGACGTGAGCACATCAAGTGGACATCAAAGAATGATTTTACGTGTGGACGCAGGGATTGGACAACATCGGGGCCGAATGTGATGTTCGGGACAAAATGGCCGTCCATGACGTCTATATGCAGCCACTCACCACCTGCGCGCTCTGCACGTTTTGCCTCTGAAGACAATTTGCCGAAATCTCCCGCCAGCAAGGAAGGCGCAATGACCATGGGCGCAGGCTGCTGAAAATCAAAACCGGAGTCAATCAGCCGTTATGCACGGCCTATGCGGGTGCCGGCTCAGGCGCGCTCCCCAAGTCCGGGTCAATTTTGGGAGGCGATTTTTGGGTGGATTCGCCAACAGGGGTGGCAGCTTTAGCCCCTTTCATGCGGGATTTGAGGGGAGGCGGCGGCGGGTCGAACTTGCCGGTTTTGACGATTTGTGCGACCTGTTCACCGTCAAGTGTCTCATATTCCAAGAGGGCGTTTGCGATTGCCTCGAGTTTGTCGTGGTTGTCCTTGATCAACTTGGTCGCCCGCTTGTAAGCGTCTTGAGTGATCTTTTTCACCTCAGCATCGATTTCGCGCGCGGTCTCCTCACTGTAATCCTTGCCGCGCGCCATGTCGCGTCCCAAGAAAACATATTCGTTGTCTCCGCCATACTGAACCATTCCCAGTTTTGCACTCATGCCAAACTGGCAAACCATCGCGCGCGCCATTTGGGTGGCCTGTTGGATATCCCCAGCGGCACCAGAGGAAATATCCCCGGAATAGATTTCTTCAGCAATGCGGCCGCCCATGGTCATAGTGATGGCATCGATCATCTCCAGCTTTTGATGATTCAAGACATCCTCTTTCGGCAAAGACATCGTAGAGCCCAAGGATTGGCCCCGAGGAATGATCGTCACTTTATGCAAGGGGTGGCAATGCTTTAAAAGAACATTGATAAGTGCGTGTCCGGCCTCGTGCCACGCGGTCCGCTTCTTGTCCTCATCGGTCATGGCCATGCTGCGGCGTTCACGCCCCCAGCGCACCTTGTCTCGGGCTTCCTCCAGTTCTGCCATGGAAATACGCTTCTTGTTGGCGCGGGCGGCCAGCAGGGCTGCCTCATTGAGGAGATTGGCGAGTTCTGCCCCGGAATATCCCGGTGTGCCTCTCGCAATTACCGACAGATCCACCGCCTTTGCCAGTTTTACCTTTTTCGCATGAACCTTCAAAATCTCCTCACGTCCGCGTATGTCCGGGAGATTAACCGTGATCTGACGGTCGAAGCGCCCAGGGCGCAAAAGTGCCGGGTCCAGTACATCAGGCCGGTTGGTTGCAGCAATAATGATAATCCCTTCCTGGGAATCGAATCCGTCCATCTCGACCAAGAGCGCATTGAGCGTCTGCTCCCGTTCATCATTCCCTCCCCCCAGTCCGTGACCGCGATGGCGTCCCACGGCGTCAATCTCATCAATAAAAACCAGACAAGGTGTGTTCTTGCGCGCCTGCTCAAACATGTCTCGAACCCGGCTCGCGCCAACCCCGACAAACATCTCAACAAAGTCTGACCCGCTGATGCTAAAAAAGCCCGCGTCTGCCTCGCCGGCGATCGCCTTTGCCAAAAGGGTTTTTCCAGTCCCAGGTGAGCCGACCATTAGGATGCCTTTGGGTATTCGCCCGCCCAGTTTTTGAAATTTCTTGGGATCCTTCAGAAACTCCACAAGCTCGCTGACTTCCTCCTTGGCTTCTTCAACTCCCGCCACATCCTTGAAGGTGATCTTGTTCTTGTCCTTGTTTAGCATGCGCGCCTTGCTCTTCCCAAAGTTAAGAGCACCCTTGCCTGCCATCTTGATTTGGCGAATAAAAAAGAAATAGATGAAAAAGATGATCAAGGCAAAGGGCAGAAGCGTAAACAGGAAGCTCATCAAAAGCGTATTCTCCGGGACGGACTCAAATTTCCCCGTGGCCAGCAGCGGCTCAAGCGCTGCCTCGGGCATTAAGGTCTCAATCCTGAATGGCTTTCCCTTGCGGGGCACTCCCTTAATGGATTTTTCCCCCTGCCCGCCGGGGATGACCTGGCCTTCATCTACAAAAAATCCGGTGATTTCATAAAGGCCATTCTGTCTAGGCTTGATTTTGCCCTCGAACACGAGGCTGGGGCTGTTTGTGGCCATCTGGACAAATTTGTCATACCGAAGTTCATCCGGCTGCCCAACGGAGCTTTTGCTGTAGGACAGGAAAATAATAATGAGCACAACGATGCTCATCCACACAACCCAAGGGCGCATGGAGCCCGGACTTTGTCCTTGATTGTTTTTATCCTCCGACATGCAAGGGAAAACTCAACCTAACACAGGGCAAGAACCGTGGCAATTCTACATTTCCCTCCATTCCCAATGTAAAAACCTTTGCGTTCCGGCGCGAATCTTTGCGTGCTCGCCAATTCGGAGTCCCTGTACCCAGAAAATTTCCCCATTGGAAGAACAGGCCAAGGCACGCTGCCTTTTTCCTTCTGCCTTTACCTTTGCATTGGTGAATATGGATTTGAGTTTGGATGGTTTTTTCAGGCCAATGGGTTGGAATCTATCTCCTTGGCGCCAATGTCTCAGGACAATGGCCTCCCCTGTCCTGTCGGCATCGAAGGCTTCAAGTCCATCCCTTTGAACGATCTTACTGGAAACCCGGCATCGAACGAGGATGTTTCCTAATTCCCTCTCCACCCATTTTGCAGTCGGCCTGATCAGGCATTCATTCGGGCTAAATTCCAAGTTCGGATGAGTGCCCACACGGAGCGTGCCCTGTTCATCGCGATGTAATAATTCCTTGGCATTGATAGCGAATTTTTTCCCGGGAACTTTTCGCAGATCCTCGATTTGAAAATATTGTGGCTCAAGACCGAGTTGGATCAATTGTTGCCAGATCACCCGGCGCTGAACGGCCAAGTGGAGCTTCCAAAAAGGCGCACGCTTGGCGGCTTTAAGCCATGCTTGGGCCTGGGCAATTGCATAATCTGCCTCTGCTCGCAGCAGGTCCTGAGTTTGGCAGATCGGAAATTCAATTTTAGGATGAAAATTCTTTTCTAGAAAAGGGATCAACTCTTGTCGAATTTTATTTCTCAGGTATTCGGGTGATGAGTTGCTTTTGTCTTCACGATAAGGAATGGGATTCTCATCTGTCAGGCTATGCATGTCGCACTTTGAGAAATTCAACAGGGGGCGGACAAGTTTGATCTGATTGCCGCTAGCCATCCCTGACACGGGCCGAATGCCAGCCAAGCCGCTTCCGCCTGCGCCGCGCATTAGTCTCCAGAGGAAAGTTTCAGCTTGGTCACTGGCATGGTGTCCGGTTGCGATGTAGTCACAACGGTGTCTTGTGGCTTTGTTCTTTAGGAATGAATATCTGGCGTCCCGCGCAACTTTTTCCAGTCCATAAGCCTTGATAGAGTCTGAGTCTTTGTCATTCCAAGCTCCCGTCGCGCATTTTACGCCTAGTTGGGACGAAAATTTTTCAACCAACCTCTGGTCCGCCTTTGCCGCATTTCCTCGTAGCCGATGATTGAAATGTGCAGCCACAATTCGCCATCTGTATTTTGCTGAAGCGGTTGCAAGCGCAAACAGTAGGGCCATGGAGTCCATGCCGCCAGATGTCGCCACAAGCACGGCAGACTTTTGGGGGATCAAGGATGCGGCCTCGGCTTGGGCCTGTTCGAGCAGGGATGCCATCAAGCCAGCATTTGATGGATGATCCTGCCTTCCACATCGGTCAGCCGGAAATCTCTCCCTTGAAAGCGGAAGGTCAACTTTTCGTGATCCAAGCCCAGCAGATGGAGAATGGTGGCATGCAGGTCATGCACGTGGCACTCATCGCGGATTGAATTAAAGCCAAATTCATCGGTTTCCCCAACCACCGCGCCCCGCTTCACACCACCTCCGGCGAACCACATGCTGAAGGCATCAATGTGGTGATTGCGGCCAGGTGGATTGCGGTTTTCGCCCATGGGCGTCCGTCCGAATTCCCCGCCCCAAATCACAAGCGTGTCATCCAGCAACCCCCGCGCTTGAAGGTCTTGGAGGAGCGCCATGGCCGGTTTATCCACTTCGCGTGTGACTTGGTCCAGATGCTTGGTGAGCGTCTCACTTGGTCCTCCGTGGTGATCCCAATTCGTGTGGTACAGCTGCACAAAACGGGTGCCTCGCTCCACCAGTCGCCGAGCCAAAAGACAGTTATTGGCAAAACTGGCTCGCCCCGGTTGGGCTCCATACAAATCTAAGGTAGCCTTGCTTTCCTCAGAGAAATCGATCAGCTCGGGCGCGCTGGACTGCATGCGGTAGGCCATCTCATAGCTGGCAATGCGTGTATTAATTTCCTCATCCCCCGTTTCTACCGCCCGATTGAGATTCAAGTCCCGCAATGCATCCAGCGAGGCACGCTGGCGTCGGGAATCAATTCCACTCGGGCTGGCCAGGTTAAGGATGGGATCGCCGTTGCCCCTTAACGGGACGCCTTGGTGAGAAGTTGGGAGAAATCCGCTCGCCCAGTTGACTCCTCCACCGCGCGGTCCGCGTGGTCCGGATTGGAGCACGATGAACCCGGGCAAATCCTTTGATTCCGTACCCAGCCCATATGTCACCCAGGATCCCATGCTCGGCCGCCCGAACAAGCCAGTGCCGGTGTTCATGAACAACTTGGCCGGCGCATGGTTAAACAGATTCGTTCGGCAGCTTTTGATCAGGGTGATTTCATCTGCCACGGAGGCAATGTGAGGAAAGCACTCGCTCACCCATAAACCACTCTGGCCATGCTGCTTAAACTCGCGAATTGTCCCCTGCAGCTTGCTCCTATTCCTGAACGAACTATTCATGAAGGCAAACCTTTTGCCCTCGAGAAATGAAGGAGGGATGTCCTGTCCATGTCTCTTCTTCAGTTCTGGTTTCCAGTCAAACAAATCCAAGTGTGAGGGCCCACCAGCCATGAACAGGTAAATGATGTTCTTAGCCTTGGGCGCAAAGTGGGGGCGGCGTGGCGCGTATGGGCTGGCCATTGAGTGTTCATCTACCAACGACGCCAATGCCAAGGATCCTAGCCCCATTGAGCAACGGCTAAAGAAATGCCGCCGGGTTGATGCCTGGAGACTGATCGTTTCGTCACTCACGGGTAATGCTTTCATCAAGGTTCAACAACACACGGGAAACCACTGTCCAAGCGGCAAGCTCGGGTCCAGGTAGCCCTTCGGCATTATGGCCGTTCAACAGCAGGTCTGCTTGTCCGGGTGTTTTGGCAAATCCTGCCAGTTGGCTTTCAAGCAAGCGCAACAGCACTGCTGACTCACTCTTGTTCGGCGAGCGCGTCAGGCAAAGCTTGAAGGCATAACTGATTTTATCCGCGTCACTCCCCTGCCCTTCCGTCAGGATCCTACGAGCCAAGCCCACATGAATCTCAAAGAAAGCCGGATCATTCAGGAGGGTCAACGCTTGAAGCGGGGTGTTGGATCGCATCCGTTTTGTGCAACTGGCAAAAGCGTCTGGGGTATCAAGAACTTTTAAGGCGGGGTGAGGTGTGGCTCGCCAGCGATAGGTGTAAATGGCGCGGCGATATCGATCTTCTCCCTTGCTGGGCGTCCAGTTCCGCTTGTGTTGACCCAAGTTCATGCAGCCGGGGGGTTGAGGCGGAAAGACTCCGGGGCCGCCCATTTTGCGGCTGAGAAGCCCGCTGGCTGTGAGGGCCAAATCGCGAACAATTTCCGCATCAACCCGAAGTCGGGATTGGCGTGCCAGCAACTTGTTGTATGGGTCAGCTTTTGCCAAGTCTGCCCTAGCGTGCGATGATTGGCGATAGGTCGCCGAAGTGACAATCAACTTGTGCATGGCCTTGCGGCTCCAATTTGCCCGCATGAGTTCAGCCGCCAGCCAATCCAGCAGTCCATGGTTTGTGGGGGGCAATCCCTGTGTGCCAAAATCATTCTCTGTCTCCACTAACCCAACGCCAAAATAATGTTGCCACATGCGGTTGATGGTTACTCGTGCAAGCAGCGGATTGTCCCTACTTGCGACCCAGCGTGCAAAATCCAGCCGATTGGCCTTTTCGGCGTTAGGGAAATCATGCAAGACGGCCGGGACGCCGGGGGAAACCTTTTCCGCGGGCCGCGTAAAATCACCTTTGACAAAGCGATGTGTGGCGCGCTCGTTTTTCCTCTGGGCCATGACGAGAGTTGTCGCCGCCCTTGGCCGGGTTTTCTTTAGCTTGGCCAGTTCGGAGGCAAGTTTCTTGTGTTCGTCGGAATTTTGAGGGGCAGTCTTCAGGTTGGCTTCAACCGCCGCAACCCTTGAGGCGTGTTCTGCGCGTGCCTTTTGTTGAGCCTTCGTTGGGGCTTCGATGCGTGGTTCGTCCGCCTGATTGAAAAAGGCAAACATCTGGTAAAACTCAACCTGCTTCAGGGGGTCGAACTTGTGGTCGTGACACTGTGCACAGCCAAACGTCAGTCCGAACATAACTTCGCCCGTGGTAGCAATCCGGTCAAAAATTGAGTCCACGCGGAACTGCTCCCGATCCACTCCTCCTTCCGTATTGATTTGTGTGTTACGGTGAAACCCCGTGGCAACGAGTTGCTGGAGAGTGGCGTTGGGCAGCATGTCGCCAGCAAGTTGCTCTATAACGAATTGATCGAACGGCATGTCATCGTTGTACGCCTTGATGACCCAGTCTCGGTAGGGCCAGATCGATCTGGGTGCATCATGGCTATACCCATCACTATCCGCGTAACGTGCCAGATCCAGCCAGTGCCTGCCCCAGCGTTCGCCAAAATGTGGAGAGGCCAGTAGCTTGTCCACGATACGCTCGTAGGCATCAGGGCGTTTGTCCGTCAGGAATGCTTCGGCCTCATCTGGAGAAGGGGGTAGGCCAATCAAGTCCAGATGGAGCCTGCGCAGGAGTGTCAGTCGATCAGCTTGCGGTGAAGGGGTGAGGTTTGCCTTTTCAATTTCAGAGAGGATAAATTGATCGATTGGATTTCGAGGCCAATCCGCCTGCCTCACCGTGGGAGGCGCGTGACGCTGGGGGGCAATGAATGCCCAATGCGCGCCCTCATTGGCTGATGACGCGAATGCGGCCGCCATTGCGCACAGGAAAAACAATCGCACAAACCTCATGACTGGAGAATATAGGCATTCGCCGAGTCGAACAAGCAGCAGATTTACCTTACCTGCCGGCCGGGATCTTGTTTAGCGTATAGTGAAAGGTGTCGTGCCAAAGTTTTTTGCCTTCTGGATCACGCAAATCCAATGCGCGAACACCCGTCACAAAACCTTCCTTCAGGCCTTTTAGTTTCAAGCGCACTTTCAGGTGATCCTTGGAGATATCCACGCCGGCAATTTCTATTGCCGTTGAACTGTCTTTCCTGCCTTCGTGGTCAAATTCCGGAGAGCCATAGTTTTTGTGGTATTTGAATTGATACTGCCACACGGCGTATCCATCGACTGCCTTGGCTGTTTCTGGATCGACCGGTTTTGTGAAATTCAGTTCAAACCCGTCAGCCAAGGCCCGGACGGCCTTCACCTCAAAAGGCAGTTGCCCCTTAAAGCGAACCCGTTCAAGAGCGTGAAAAGCTGGTGCATTGGCAGCCCACGCCCTTACTTTCCCGCCGCCGACATACAGTCGGCCATCGTCGCCCATGATCAATCGGTTGACACCGGAACGGAATCCCTTGAGGAAAGGCCAAACGGCTCCCTGCCATTCATCCTCAATTTTTTCAAGTTGGACACGAGTGACAACCGCATTCTGAAAATCACCGACCAGCATTTGCCCTCTGAATGGACCAAAGCGCTCGTCCGTGATTTCGACCATGCCACTGGCTGAGCGCACCCATTTATAGGGAAACCACACTGCCGGCGGGGAGAGCTCGCGCGGTTTGCCATATAGTTCCCTTGGCGCGGGTCGCGAACTGGGATGGCCAAAAAACCGCCCCATTTTCACGTGGTTCAATTTGCAGGCGCCAATCCATGCCCCTTGATTATCCGTGACGAACAAATCCTTTTCAGCCCCAAAAGTACCAATACCGTTGGGTTCGCGAAAACCGCTGGCAAAAGGCCTGACACCCAATTCCCCCGGGGCAACCCGCAGCGCCCAGCCCATGTGGCGCGCTCCCCAATGGCCGGCGTGGCCAGCGTTGGCCACGACCAGCCGGCTTTGCCGATCCAGAACCGGGCCGTAGGAAAATGAATTGTAACTGCCGGTATAGTCCCAGTCACTTGATACCCGCTCGAATAGGTCCGCTTGGCCATCACCATTTGAATCGTCAAGGCGGGTGATCTCAGCCTTGTTGCCCAAGTGGATTTTCCCGTCATTCACCAGCAGTCCCATCGGCTCGTTCATGCCCCTCGCATAGCGTCGAAACTTCATTGATTTTGCAGCACCCGTGGCATTCTCAACAATCCATACCTCACCTGCGTAAGTGCAAACCGCAAGTTGCTCCTTGCTCAACCAATCCATCCCCGTGACAAACAGGTTCATTTTTTTGGTGTCTGGCAATGGGAGTGATTCGGTTTCATAGAAAGGATCGAAAGAAAAACTGCGCGGTGCCTTTGTATTATATTTCAAGACAAGCGGTTTGGCCTCATTGAACTCAACTTTGAAATGCTTCCAATTCCGGACCATTCGGCGGGCAGATGCCAGATCTGGGACTATAAATGACACCACATCAAACTGTGGTTCTCCTGCCAGCCCGGGACTCACATCAATACACGCGAACTCCCCTGCCGTTTTCACGATCTCATTTCCTTTCGTGCTCCCCTCCTCCGTGAATTGTTCTTCTTCGAAATTTATCCGTGAAACCGATGTCGTGATCAGAGCGTTTCCTTTAACAATTGCTACCAGAATATCATTCTTTCTTTGAATGGCCGCCACGCCCGGCAGGCTTAATTCGATGGGTTTGCCTTTTTCTGCATGAGCCAGAAAACGCAATCCAGGGAGTCCGCTGGCCACTCGAATACTCCTGACGACAGCATCTTTGAACGCGTGAAAGGAGTGGCGAACCTTTGCAGGCTTGCGCCCTTCCAAATGGAGTTGATAAAGGACTGAAGCCCGGCCGCCGCGGGTGCTGTATCCCAGGTATTGCGTTTTGACCGGAGTGCCTGATTTTGACGAGGGCACGTCCTTCTCCCGCAACAATGTCCACATGGGTATGGGCGGGTTGCCCCAAAGCTGGTCGCCATTGGGTTTGCAGATGAAGGGCCTTTTGGCGCCGTGGTAACCTGGCCCATACAATTTTAAGCCCGCGCCCTTCCAGACCGTGTGGGTTCGCAAATTTTGAGCGTCGAAGGCCAACCGGAGGTTTGTGGACAAATTTATCACCAAACTCCGGCTCGACTTTGCCATGGGTGCCATTCGCACCAGAAGATCGTTGGGGTCTACGAGTGGAGGCAAGGACGGTTTTTTCTGTGCAGTAATGGATAGCACCACGGCCATTAATGCCGTGCATAACAGCCCGGTTTGGAATAATTTGCGCATTAGCTTCTAGTCTTGGCCTTCCGACTCAGTGAGCTCCCAGTTTTCACCAAAAAATCCTGCGTGCGCAACTCCATTGGGAATGCGCTGGGTAATTGGAACTCGCATATCTAAAACAGCGTAGTCAGGCAGCTTAGCGTTTTGCATGGAATTGCTCATATGGCCAAATTCGCTGAAGGTAAAGCCGCTGTTGATGACAATGTAACGCCGCAGATTGCGCGGATTCGGATAAACCAACACGGGGACAAATCGATTCGTGGGCCACTTTTTGTCCCTAATACTGACGTTCTCTGTGGACCAAGTGATGGGCAAACTGGGAGCCATCTTCGCGATCATTGAGTTTGAAGTCGGATCACCCCAGAGAATAAGGTTGGAGGATAGGTCACGAGGAGTCAGCGCCGTGTCTTTCTTTACAATTACATTTCCCCGGAACTGCCTGTGCCACTGGGTCATGGCCTCATTCATTTCTTCCTGAACCCATTTGCCAACAGCCGCGTTCATGGATTTGCCTGTGGGTTTCACAAAGATGAACCGCGAAAGGAAAGCATCGTCAATGGGGCCTTGGAGGCCGGGTGTCTTGGTCAGATTATTCTGGTCAAAACTGATCGTTGCCTCCCATCGGTCATCTTGTTTCCAAAACATCAGGGGCGCATGTCGTTCGGGAGTCACGGTTAACTTTTGATTGTCCAGCGTCACTGTGTACTTCGTTGTGCCTTGGTTGGGTACTTCCAGTTTTCCCAGCATCAATTTGGTGACATTTCTGGTGCTTACACGGAATCTGTATTCCCCTAGATATTCCGCATCCACACGGGCTTCCTTCCAGTGTTGCTGAAGGCCATGAACGCTAACCCATTTTACACGATTATAGCGAAGTGTGTGGGTAATCATCCTGACTTTCCGGGCATGGAAGTTTGTCCCGCGATCTACCGCGGCATCAACCAGTCTCGCCAACTCGGTTTTTGCCTTGGACTCATACTTGTGGCCGGTTTTTAAGCCAATGATATGCCTTAATGGGATGCCTTCTTTCTTTAAGGCCTCAGCCATCAAGTCTGCCGCCTGCCTTTGTTTGTCGAGTTCGCCACTGTAGGCGATTGCCGTCGTATTTATAAAATTCCCGGAAACTGGCGGCACATCATACAGATTCCAGAGCTTTTGTTCCCACCAAGTGGGTTTGGGGGTTTTGTTGAAGATGTCTTGATAAATCTTGGTATCCACAAAACCCGCCCCCGGAGCCACAGCTGCCCATACGCCGGCGTAGTGCGCCCCCAGGTGCCATGCCCCTGCCCCACCCATGGAGAATCCACGAAGAGCGGTCCGGTGTTTGTCGATGGCGTATTGCGTCCGTACATGTCCCAGCGCTTCCATGACATCCACTTCTCCGGCAAACTTGTATGCATTACAATATCGACCGTATGGATGCAGGACAATTGTGTCTCGCGGTTGAAATGCGCTTGGACGCCTAAGGCGTTCTTCGAGAAATCGAACTTCGCTGAGCATGTTGTTTCGGCCGTGCAGCCAAACATCCAGCCGCCATTGTTTATGCAGCCGAGGATTGTATGATGCCGGCACTTCCAGGCCATACGGGATCACGGAATCATCAATTCGTGAGCGGTAGCCTCGCACGATGAGACCCGTTGCATTTGTCCAAGGATGCACTCCCGCCATCAATTGGTTTGCGCGTTTCAAGCCCAGAGATAGGAGATGTCGAGCGGTTCGCACATCCTCAGGTTTGTAAAACATGCCGTCATCAAGTGCATAGCGCACTGCGTTGTAGAAAATCTGTATGTCGGGCAGGAATTGCTTGTGTCTGGGCTTTTGAATTTTCGCCATGGCAGCCCTCAAGTTTTCCAGGCCTTGATTCAAGGCGGCCCGGTCCATGCCGGAAATCCTGATGCCGGGGGCAGGTGCCTTGGCTCCCTGTATATGAAGCACCACAGCAAAAGCCAGCAGAGAAAGAGCCCGTTTCACGGCCTAACCATAAAGCAGAGGGAAAACGAACTCAAGAGCGCCGCCAGCGAAGGCTGTAATCTCGATGTCAGTCCCGAATTCATTCAGGCCGCGACAAGGTGTCAAGGGCCGCGGTTCTTTCCTGCTCGGAAAGTTTGGCAATGGTTTCGACAGCCTCAAAATACCGGTTCAAGTCACCTTCATGTTTGCGGAGAAGATTCCAAAAAGCGGCAACTTGCTGGTTGTAAACTGCAATGGCGGCAAGATTAGCGTTATTGAGCGGGCGCTCCGACCAGCGGGCGAGGTTGCCGTAGGCTGGGTCAGTCGCATGAAGGTCGTTGATTTCACGCTTTAGGCTGTTGATGACATCTGCCTTTTCATCCCTCATTTCATCTTTAGGCAAGTCCCTCTGGTAAAGATTGGCAAGTTTGGCTCTTGTCCGAAGGATTAACTGCACAAAGTTGGCATGCCGCTCACATTCAGTCCGATAACGTGACTCACCGTCGCTGTCCCCCCTATGCTGCAGCCACTTCAATACGGCGGCTTGGGCAGTGGCGGTGGCAAAACTTTCGTTGAATGTGGTGTCTCCGGGGAGGTAGAAGCGTTTATGAGTCAGTTCATGGAAAATGAGTTCCGCCAAACTGGTATCGGTTAGTTGAATAAATGTGCTGAGCACGGGATCATCAAACCAGCCAAGCGTCGAATATGCGGGGGCACCGCCGATATGAACATCCAGACCCTTGGCACGGAGTCGGCTGGCATAACGTTTGGCGGCGGTTTCACTGAACCATCCGCGACTGGTGAAATGTCCAGCGACCGGATACCACCATGACTTCAATTCAACGCTGAATTCGGGGGCAGCATAAACGACCCAGAGCGCGTATTTTCGGTTTAGGTTCTTGTAGAGAGTGTAATTCTTACCCGGGTCAAGGCTGAGCTTGTCGTGTGCAAATTCTCGTAAATCAAGGACAAGCTTAAGCTTTGCGGCCAATTCTTTGGGTTGCCCAGGGTCGGCAACTAACTTCTCAACTGATTGACGACAGCAAAGCATCTGAGCCTGCCCGGCAATGGCTTGTGTGTAATAAGCCGCAGTTTGGCAACCAGCGGCTGTCAGCAAAACCACGAGAAGAAGAAGCAGCTTCCATTGCATGCGCGGGAGAATTAACACGGCCACTCAGTGCGGGCAACGCTGGGGAATTGCTTGAGGGCAAAGAGGCTTACCCGTAGAGTCACTGCGGGCGCCTGTAGCTCAGCTGGATAGAGCAGCGGTCTTCTAAACCGCAGGTCGTTGGTTCGAGTCCAACCCGGCGCGCCATTTTCTTTCCCGCGGGCTGTCATTGTGTCAAAACCTCCGGTCATGTTGTGTCTCGACGATTTGGCCCGACTGGTTGAACGGTATTCGGAGGACCTGAAACATACAGTCAGGTCATTCGATGTGGGAGGGAAAATAATGGATTTCAGTCATGCTCCCCAACTCATGGGGGTGGTGAATTTGTCTCCCGATTCCTGGTACCGCGAGAGTGTCTGCCTTTCCCTGGAGCATGCGGTTCAGCGTGGGCAAACGCTTGTGACACAGGGCGCTGCGATCGTGGATGTGGGAGCGGAATCCAGCATCCTGAATGCTTCCCGAGCAGATGCAGATTTGCAGCAGTCACGGTTGGTGCCTGTTGTTGCCTCCTTGTCCGATGCAGGCGTGATTGTCTCGGTGGAGACCTACCATCCCTCGGTCGCACAGGCGGGGCTGGAAGCCGGAGCAGCTGTCCTGAATATTACAGGGCCGGGTCACGCGAGAGAACTTTTCCGAATGGCGGCTGATCATGGAGCCGCTGTCATAATTTGTTATGTTCAGGGAGAGAATGTGCGTGAGGTGGGTGACTTGAGGCTTGGGGATGACCCTATTCCGGACATGATGCGATTTTTTGAGAAGGAAATTAAAGCGGCGGAAAGTGCCGGAGTTGAGCGAATCTTTGTCGATCCTGGACTGGGGTTTTATTACAGGAACTTGACGGATAGTTCGGAGAGGGTTGCCTTTCAAATGCAGACGTTCCTAAACACCTTTCGATTGCGTCGGCTCGGCTGGCCGGTGTGCCATGCCCTCCCGCATGCAGCAGAATTCTTCCGGGAAGAAGTGCGGTGTGCTGAGCCTTTTTTTGCGACTTTGGCGGCACTGGGGAAAACCAGCCTTTTCCGCACGCACGAAGTTGCACGGACGCGGGCTGTCCTTGAGACGATGAGGACGTGGCGATCCTAAGGTGATGGTTCCGGCCCGGCTGGTGCGGCGGGCTACTTGACGCGTTCTTTTTTGCGTTGGGCACCGCCTGTGTTCCAGATTTTGTCTCGGATCACGGCCTCCACGTCACGAATTTCCTGCTTGATGCCCGCTTGTTTGGACTTCTTGAATTCCTCGCGCAATTCCCGCTCCAAACGCTGAAGTTCGTCGATGCGGAGATTGCGGAGTTTTGGGTTCATGAGGCGGTGAGTGTGAAGCGGTGTGGTGATGCTGGCAAGTGGGATCATTCAGCATGGCAAAGAAAAACGGCTTCCTCACCTGACTTCAGAGCACGATGGTCACGACAACAGACTCCCAGTTCGCCGAGCCACTGGAGAACTAGGGCCGTCGTGTGGCGGTTGGAGTAAAATGCGAGCAGTGAGTCACCTGGGGCAAATCGGAATGTAGTTCCGTGGCAGATGATCTCAAGCGGGGCGTTAAAAATCCAATGAGCTTCAATCCGCCGAAGGCCCGATTCGCTGGCCGCTTGGGAAAAGACAAGTTCGCCCTTGGTGATGTCTAATTCTTTCAGGGCCCCAAGGATCCAGTCTCGGGTGGGCTGATTGTCGTACTGGGGCATTATTCTGGCCACACCATCAACATAGTTTCTTCCTGGGGCTAAATTTGCGCTCAACAACAGCCAATCTCCGGGGCGCAGGATTTGCGACAATTGCCTGGCCAAAAGTTTTGGGGGGAAATTTGGAATCACTCCAAACAAAGTGAAAATGCATGGCAAACCGTCTGGTAACAGTGATCGAAGGAATTTCCCCGGATCATCGGCATTCGCAAGATCCAGCAGACAGGAATGATTGTTCTGGGCGGGTGAATTGCGAATGGCTTCGCATGTTAAATCTTCACTGATATCGAGTGCCCAGTAGGTAGGGGTTTGAAGTTGATCCAAGATCATCGCGTCCTTGAGCCCTCCGCCGCAACCCAAGCCGATCACTTGGGTTAATGCGGACGGGCATTCCGCTGCGACTTGCCGGGCGATCCAGTGATAAAGTTCATTGCACGCGGGGTTAATCCGGGCAGGAGAAAATGCTTCATGCACAGCTAGCCAACGTCTGGCTTGCGCGGGGCTTTCGTAGAGCAAGGCTGAGGGCAGTTGACCCTCCTTGAGATCCATGAGCATCGCCTGCCGCCTGGTTTCGGGCCGGGCTGAGGGATGAACATGGTGAGTCATTTGGCTTGAGGGAAAATCTGGTACAGAATCAGGTAAACCAGAACGCCGGTGATGGATACGTAAAGCCAAATTGGCCAAGCCCATTTCGCAAAGCGTCGATGCTTTTCAAAATTCTGTTTCCACGCATGCCAAAGTGAGAGGAAAATGAAGGGCAGCATGACGACGGCCAGCACCACGTGGGTAAACAATAGCACAAGGTAATAAGAGCGGAACCATTGAGGTTCAGTAAAGCGGGTGACGGCTTCCGTGTTGAAATGGTAGTAGAGATAACATGCCAGGAAAATGGTCGAGGTGGCAAAAGCCGCGATCATGCATTTCTTGTGCGTCTCTTGGTTGCCTTTCTTGATAAACACGAACCCAGCAACCAGGAACACAGTACTGAGGAAATTCAGTGTGGCGTTGATCGCTGGCAAGTCGCTGATGCTCATGGGCTCACCTTTGGCTCCGCGTGGAGTTTGGTTATGGATTTCAGGATGTTGCCTGTGAGCCCGGGGGCGCCGTGTTCAAAGGATGCCCGCAGTCTGCCGTCTCCATCCACGAGAACAAAACGCTCGGAGTGGATAAAAAGATCATTGGGGCTGACTTGGTTTTCGGCTTCCTTGGCGAGGGCAACCAACTTCAAGTCACGGACAGCCAAACGGGTGATATCTTCCTTGTCGCCCGTCAGAAAAGTCCATCGACTTGGATCTGCCTTGAACCTGTCCGCAAATGAATTGAGAACTTGGGGCGTGTCATACTCGGGATCCGTGGTTAGGGTAACAAAATGTACTGGCCAGTCAGAAGGAATATCATCCTGCAGGTCGGCGAGGGACTGAGTCATGGCAGGGCACGGGCCGGGGCAACGTGTGAAGATAATGTCCGCCAGCCATATCTTACCGTTTAGGTTCTCAAGGGTGAATTTGTTGCCGGATTGGTCGAGCAATTCGAATGATTGAATCTGGTTTATGACGGGCAAAGGACCCGCGCCATGTCCAGATTGAAGCTCCTTCAAAAGCTTGCGTTCCTTTTTGAGTTCTCCGAGCATTTTTTCGTGATCGGATTGAAGTTCCTGTAGCTGAACCGTCAGATCAGAATTTTTTCTGTTGAGATCGAGATTGCGGCGGCTTTCCACCAGCGTGATGGCGATCAACATGCCCACAAGCAACATGCCCATCACAAAGATGCCTCCCCGGCGGGAAGTTTTGGGGCGTTTATTCATGAGAGGGCCGCGTGTTGCACGGGATTAGTCCTGTGCAGCTGTGGCGACCTCTTCGGAAACAGGCGCATCCTTGAGCCACCAGCCGGAATTCTGATTCCACCAGTCAGCAAAATCTTTTTGTGTCAAGACCTCGAAGTCACCCCGCATGGCTGCATGTCCGTCGCCGCAAAGCTGGGCGCAGGTAATCCATGTCTTCATTTCGCGTCTGGCCTTGAAATGGACGGGAATCTGAAGGCCGGGAATCGCGTCCTGACAAACACGGATCGGTATGACTTTGAAACAATGGATCACATCCTTGCTGGAAATATGCGTAATCACACTAACCCCCTCGGGAACGACCACCTTTTCCACGACGAAATCATCCAGCCCCTCCGCTGTGTCTGGCACACGCCCCAGCGGGTTTTCAACTGTAGCCAGCTTCATTTCCTGCCTGCCATAAATCCCGTCGAAACCGGAATAAAGGCCATTCCATTTAAACTGTTCGGCAATTACCCGAACAACAATGGTGGGCATTTTGCTGACACTGGCGTTTGCCCCGTTGCCTGTGGCCTTGATGGAATATTTCTTGCCCGCTTTTAGGGCGATCATCTTGGAAATTTTTCTACGCTCTTCCTTCAGGGTGTCTTGAGTGGAAAGCTTTTCAAGCAGCTCCGTATTATCGAGATTAGCAACGAGGTTGTTCTCTTCATCGGACACAGCCACAGAGGCAGTAGAAGCGGAATCAAGATGCAGCATGTAAAGGCCATCTTCTTTCGGCTCGATTTCGTGCGGGGCTCCATTTGCCTTAAGCGTAGCTTCAGTCGTGACTCCTTCCTGTGGAAACTTGTCGGCGTCAACAACCTTGGCCCACAGTGGGATGGCGAATGCAATGATCAGGACCACCTCGGCGAGAATGACGCCACCTTCGGCAATGGTGGTTGGTATCTTGGAGCGGAAACCATGGTAGTCCGCGGTTGGGTTTTTAGATTTACGGAATCGATACAGCGCATAAATAAAATAAACGCTCCAGCCTACAAACAGAACCAGCATTAGGACGTGGACGTAAATGATCATTTCGTCGATATCAGAGCCATGTTCGGAATTGGGCGACCCCTCGGGGAACCACAAATAGGGCCGGGTCTTTTTTACGAATTCCGATTCGGCGGCTTCATTTGCGTGCACGGTATCCAAGCCGCTGGCGGCAAACATCCCGAACAGGGCGGCCAGTAATGCGTATAATTTCAAAAAGTCCTTCATGCTAAATCGACTGTTTTGCCTCCCTGGCGGTTTCGTTTAGGGGCATCGGGTGCGTCTGGCCCCGCCGCCAGAGGAAGATCCCAAAAGCGGCTACGGCTCCCAAGACAAGGGCCACGACGCCGAGCAGCGTGTAGATTCCTGCATTGAGTCCATGAGCCAACTGGGAATCGGTTTTGCCAAAACAACTCGGGCAGGCCGCCAAGATTGCGGGGTGCATGCAAATTGTGGCCAGCAACGCGGTCATGTACTTTTTTACGCGGCTCATAGGGTGCTGTATTTCTTTAGCTTTTGGATAATGCTGCGGCTGTAAATCAGGAGAACAATTCCACTGACGATAAAAGTGATGCCGATTCCCAAAAAGCTTGCATCTTCGCCATTGTGCCAGCGCATCACGCACCAAGAGCCTACCCCGAATCCCAAGAGGATGGATATGATAATGAAGACTATGTGAAACGCCTTGAGTGACATTTTATTCGTCTCCCTTGTCTCCGAGTTGCCCGTTCTCGGATGCATCCTTGGATTCCTTGGTGATCGGCAAGCCGGTGTTTGCATCGAATTCGTGAATATTCCCGGGCTTGCGCCACTGCTCGCCAAGAACTGTGAGCCCCATCATCCCCGCGAAGAAGAAAAACGTGCAAAGCATAGTCCAGCTGATCGTCTTGAGCTTGGAGTCCCACCATATGTGCATGAAAACAGCCACGACTCCGGTGGCCTTGATGATGGCCACAAACATGGCCATCAAGACGGCATAGCCGAAGCCGCCCAAGTGATCCGCCACATGGAACAGGTCGGCGGCAAATGTCAGCGCCGTGCCGACAATCAACACGATGCCGACGGCATTGATCTGCTTCTTGAGCTGGTCGTAATCAGTTTTATGGTCGTCGCTCATGGGGTCTCCTTACAATAGGTACAAAATTGGGAAGAGGAAAATCCAGACAAGGTCCACGAAGTGCCAGAACAAGCCAGTGATCTCAATACGGTTGGCAAAGCGATCCTTGCTCTCCGTCCAGACACGACGGCTGATAGGCAGGAGGTGGTAAAGCATGACGAAGATGCCGCCCAGCACGTGGAGAGCATGAAGGCCAGTCATGGTGTAGTAGGTTGCAAAAAATGTGCTGTGGCCGGGATCAAATGAAGTGAGCCTTTGAATGTCTTCGCGGGGAATCTTGACGGTGTTGTGACCGTGTGCGCTCGAGCTGTCCCCGTCGTGTTTATGGTTTTCATGGTCTTCAGCAACACGCCTCGGCTTTTTGCTGGACGCCCTATCCTTGTCCCAGACGCCATGGGCGGGGGCAAGCTCAATGGCAGCAATGTTGTATTTACGGAAAGTTGTGGGTGTTCCGGCTTCGTCGGCCTTCTTCTCCGAGGGCTGGGAAAAGCGCCAGAGCCAAGCCTTGCTCCAGAATGGTACACCAAGGACGGCACCAACCTCGTGATGTTTGCCTTCCTTGTCCCAATAGCCAACAATATGGCCATCGAGCGGCTTGTCCTTCAATTCGACGTCGCTCCAAGCCTTCTTGTGGGGGTCATAGCGTTTTTGCCAGATGTCCTTTACTGACTCTTCACTGAAGCCGCCGGGAAGAGCGGCGCCCATGTGCTTCCTAGCCACCTCATTACTGGTAAAGGTGATGTCATAATGGGTGAACTTGGCGGGCCATTCATAGCTCCACTTGACCACCAGGAATGCTGCCGCAAATATGATAGTCCACCATTGCAGCCTACGAAAGCCGGCGAAGTCATCCTGCTTGAGGCAAATCCACGCAAGTACGACAGTTACGCTGGAGGCAATCAAGATCAGGGTGTTGAACGCGCCAACCCACTTGTTCATCAAGCCCAAGCTCCAAGTGCCCGGGTCAGCGCCGACGCGCAGGAGCACGTAGGCGGAAAATAGCGCACCGAAGAGCATAACCTCAGAGGCAAGGAACAGCCAGATGCCGGCCTTGCCGTTGTACAGGCCCGTGTCTTCGCGGGGTTTTTCTGCGTAGGGAATTTCCATTTACTTGGCGGGTTCGTTCTGGGGCGTGAAGTCCTTGGAGGCGCCGGGCACGCTGTATTCGTAAGCTTCCCGGTATACCTCGATTTTCTTCGTAAAGTTTCCGTGGCCAGGAGGCGTGGGGGTTTGCCATTCCAGCGTGGTGCCTTCCGCCGGGTTGTCATTCTTGACCTTCTCGCCGTGAAGCAGGCTCCAGAAAAAATTGATGATGAAAGGAACCTGCGCCAGCCCCAGAGCCCAAGCAGCATGGGAGATATTCTGATTGAGCGCGAGCGAGGTGGCGGTTAGGCCTACCACTCCGTCCGCCGCGCCATAGGCCGCGCCGCCATCGGACATGCGCCGGATCATACCGTCCATGCCCTGCGCGAACATGGGCATGAAGATCAGGTTCATGAAAATCAGCGAACACCAAAAATGCACCTTGCCCCAGAATTCATTCATGTGTCGACCTGTCATCTTGGGATACCAGTAGTAGATGCCCGCAAGCAGGCCGAAGATTGTTCCCGGCGCCACGACATAATGGAAATGGGCAATGACATAGTAGGTGTCATGAAGGTGGATGTCCGTGAAGTTAAATCCGAGCGGGAGGCCCGTAAGGCCGCCAATGCCGAACATGGGCAGAAACGCCAAGGCAAACATCGAGGCCGTGTTAAATCGCATGGAACCCTTCCATAGGCTCATAAAAAGACAGGTCAACAGGATG
Source organism: Verrucomicrobiales bacterium (assembly GCA_002728775.1). Lineage (GTDB taxonomy): Bacteria > Verrucomicrobiota > Verrucomicrobiia > Limisphaerales > UBA1100 > UBA6614. The sequence goes on from PBVU01000003.1 coordinate 28,909, forward strand.
ACTGATGGGATGGAGATAATCATCGTTGTTGTCTGGAAGAACGTGGCCACCTTGGTGCTCATGCCCGTCATATACATGTGGTGTGCCCAGACGATGAAGGACAGAAAGCCGAGCACTAGAACAGAGCCCACCATGAGTTTGTAGCCCCAGATGGGACGCCGTGTGGTGTTGGCCAGGATCTCAGTGACAATCCCGATGGCGGGCAGGATGAGGACGTACACCTCGGGGTGTCCCAGAAACCAGAACAAGTGTTGATACAGGAGTGGGCTGCCGCCGCCACTGATGTCTGCTGGAGCGCCGGCAACCATCAGACCGGTGGGGGAGAAGAAACTGGCACCTGGAGCAACAATATCGATCAACATCATGATGGCTGCAGCCTCCAAGGGTGGAAAGGCCAGAAGCAGCAAAAAGGCGGTCACAAATTGTGCCCAGACAAAGAATGGCATGCGAAACCAAGTCATGCCTGGGGCGCGCAACTGGATGATGGTGGCAATGAAATTTACAGCGCCCAAGAGTGACGACGTGATCAGGAGGATGAATCCGACCAGAAGGTAGATTTGTCCGTTGGTGGGGATGATCTCGGACAATGGCGGATACATGGTCCAGCCCGCTTGCGCGGGACCGCCGGGTATAAAAAAACTGGCGGCGATGATGACTACCCCGACAAAGAAACACCAAAAACTGGCCATGTTGACTCGTGGAAAACACATATCCACGGCTCCTATCTGGAGGGGCACGATGTAATTCCCAAAAGCGGCAAACCCTAGCGGCACAATGGCCAGAAACACCATGATGACGCCGTGCATGGCACCGAACTGGTTGTAGGCACTGCGAGACATGACGCCGTTTTCAAAAATCGGCTTGGATTCCCCACCCAACTCGTGGGCGTAAACGTGCTCGAGTACCTTGCCGGCTACGGGTATGGGTTGGCCAGGCTTGGCCATCTGCCAACGCATGGTGGCAATGAGGCAGAAACCAATCAGTAAAAATACTAGGCCAGTAATGCCGTACTGGATTCCGATGATCTTGTGATCGGAGGAAAAGACGTACTTGGACAGAAAATGCTGGTCGCCGTGATCGTCATGGCCGTGATCATGCGTCTCCGCGGCTTGGTCAGCTTTTTTTGTTTTTGTTTGTGCCATGGGGTTGTGTTTTAAGGGTCATGCCCGAGCCACCACCATCAACCCCAGCAACAGGGGCAGATAAAGGATGGAATAGTAAAACAAACGGCGCGCTGATGCCACCGTCAAATTCCGGGCAAAGTTGATCGCGCCCGCCAAAAAGAGCAGCCCGAGCGCAATCGCGCCCGCAAAATACCATGGGCCGGTCATCTGAAAGATGGCCGGCAACAATGAAAACGGCAACAGAGCGAGCGCGTAATGCACCGACTGACGGCTGGTGCGTTCACCGGTCTCATCTTCAACCGAGAGCATGGCAAAACCCGCCTTTGCGTATTCATCGCGATACATCCAAGAAATAGCAAAAAAATGGGGCAGTTGCCAGAAAAACAGAATTGCAACCAGGGTCCATCCTTCCACTGCAATATTGTTTTGCGCAGCAGCCCATCCCATCAAGGGCGGCAATGCACCGGGAATAGCCCCGACGAGAGTGTTGTGTTCTGTCACTCGCTTGAGGGGCGTATAAATCAACACGTAACTGACAAGGGTGACCGCCCCGATCACACTGGTGGTGGGGTTTACGGCCATGGCCAGCCAAATGAGGCCCATCACGCTGGCGGCTCCACCATAGAGCAAGGCAATCTCTGGCCTGATTTGCCCCGCGGGGATGGGCCTGCCCGCGGTACGCTGCATCTTGGCGTCGTAGTCCTTTTCCAAGTATTGGTTCAGAGATTGGGCTCCGCTTGCCACCAGCACCGTTCCGAGCAAGGTGTGGAAGAGCAACGCGAAATCCACGGTTGCTGCACCCATGTAAAAACCCACCGCCGTGGTTACCAGCACCATCAGGGTCAGGCGCGCCTTGATCAATTCAGCGAACACCGTCAACCGCCCCGCGGCCGCGCCGCGTTTTGCAACTGGAATGACGGATTCAGAACTCATTTAACCGATCGCCTCCACTCGCGCCATGGCAATTCCCTGACTGTTTTCACGCGTGGCTGGAGGCAGGCATTTCGCATGACTGATGATCGTCGCTATGACTCCGGTCAACAGCGACAAGGCCCCACATACCACGTGGGCCGTTGCGATATCAGCCGGCTTGTATTTCAGGACGGTCAATGCCCCCAAAATTCCCTGAACGACAATCAAGGCCAGCCAAACCAGAGACAGTCGGCTGAGGCAATGCGATCCGCCCAAGCGCTTATGCGCAAGTACTACGGTGCACAGAACCAAGCCGAGAATCAAGAGGGCGCCAACACGGTGCAGCATGTGCAGAATCACGTGGCCTGCCTGAAGATCACGACCGGTGCTAAGGAAAATCATGGGCCGGCCTTCCGCGTCTGTGACGCGCTTTTGTTCATTGAGGTTTTTTTGCAGGGTAGCGCGATCACTTCGGTACTGCTGCATGGAGGCTGCATCAGTTGCCGGCCACCATTGGCCATGCGCCTTTGGAAAATCCCAGACGGCCAAGCCGGCATGTTGGTGCCTCATGGTCGCTCCCAGTATCAATTGGAGGAGGATTACTGCAGTCGCCGCGATAAAATGAAAGCGGATAACTTTGGGAGCCATCTCCCCTGCTCCACTGGAGGTGGGAGTGATTTTCCACCACAGGCTCGAAAACACCGCGATGCAAACGAGAACAATCAGGAACAATTGGGCCAAGATACCGTGGAAAATGCCGATCTCGTCATTGAATTGAGTCACGCGGAGTCCACCCAGTACTCCCTGAATGATCACCATGGAATAGGCAAGCGTGCCCCACCAGCGCAGCGCCGTGCGGTCTTGATAAATGTGCCAGACGGATATGCCGGCGATCACGACTGCCAGCAAGGCCATGGCTACGAATGTCGATGGGGTTCTCACCCCCATCAGGCCCAAGGTCAGGACAATGCCGGCAAGCGCCATTTTGCGCTTGTGGCCGGTGGATTCACGGACCCACAGCCACCCCGCAAGCCCGGCGGTCAAAAGGCCGACCAACGACGCCAGGAGCCTGTGTGAGTGTTCCTCGAAAATTCCAAATTTGCCGAGCCATTGGTCAAGGGGGAGAAGGAACATGTTATAACCGAAACTCGTGGGCCAGTCGTGCACAGCCAACCCTGCCTCGCGGCTTGTCACCAGCCCCCCCATGCCAATCAGGCACAGCGTTGCGAATACCACAAACATGGCGAAACGATTTAGTCCCTTGTTGAATCCTCCCTGATCCACTTGCTTCTCTACTGGGGCGCTTTCAATGTGAAATCAATGCCGACAAGATTATCGGCGCCCACCTTAACCACCTGCTCCTGTCGGGCTCCCGTGCGATGGTGGATTCCTACCGTGTATTCGCCCGGGGGCACCTCCGTGATTGTGTAGCCTCCATCCTTGGTCGAGACGGCAAAAAAAGGATGTGGAAACACGGCGACGTGCGCAGACATCCACTTGTGGATGGCTCCCTTGAATTCAATCCCTAACGCGGGTTTTTCAAAGACATACTTTAGGGGCTTGCCCTTGGGGAGTTGCGCGCGAGCCTCGCGCCTGTTTGCCAGATCCTCGGCGTCCACCAGAACACTGTGCAACAAGGGGTCTGTGTTTAACAGGTGAACTTCCTGCCCCACCTGCGCAGCCATGACTTGGGGGACAAACTGGCACTGTTCCTGTTGCAATACTTCCGGCTCGGAAGGCGTCTTGAAATTCCGCCCCTCCACGCCGGTCTTGAGATAGACAATCACATCAGCCAAGCCACCGTTCTCATCCACCACCCAAGTGCGCGTAGCCGGACGGGTGCTTGCTTGAATCTTTTTGCACAGGGTTCCCAAGGGCAGAAAACGCTCAGGCGGCGGATCGCCCTTGAGTGTGATCTTCCCAGAAATACTGGCCCCGGAAACGGAAACCGCGACGCTGAGTGCCGCGCTCCATCCCAAGGATAAAGCTGTTTGCCTGAGTCTCACTACCAACCCCCCGGAACCTATCACCCGCAAATATCTGGAGCAAGCACTTTGTGAAACTTTTCACAAAGTGCTTGGATTTGAAATCTGCCGCATGGTTTGAGCCATTTTCAAGGCTGTATATGCGGCTTCGGTGCCTCGGTTTGTTGCTGAGTTCAAGCATCGTTCACGTGCTTGTTTTTCGTTCTCTAAAAGCAACACCTCGTGAATGACAGGCACACCTGTTTCGACGGCAATTTGTCCAAGCAGTCGGCTAACGGTTACCCCGATGTGGTCAGCATGTGTTGTCTCACCTCGAATTATTACACCCAGACATATGACAGTCGATGGGCGGCCGTTGTCTCGTCTTGTAAGCTGGGCGCAAGCCACCGGAATCTCAAAAGCCCCGGGGACAGAGACATGTTCCACCTCTGTCGCGCCGGCCTCCTTCAAGATGCCCAAGGCTGCGCCAAGCATGCCTTCAACAAAGGTGCCATTGTACTCCGAGGTGATAACGGCAATTTTCCCGATAGCCTTTGCTGGCGAATCTGTTTTTGACTCCTGAAGCATCAGATCAAGTGGCCCATTTTGTCCCGCTTCGTTTTGAGGTACTTCTTGTTGTGTGCGTTGGCAGGCACTTTGATGGGGATTTGCGCTACAATCTCCAGCCCGTACCCGTCCAGCCCGACCACTTTTTTAGGATTGTTGGTGAGGAGCCTGATTTTGCGGACGCCAAGATCCGCCAAAATCTGTGCCCCCAAGCCGTACTCTCGCAGGTCCATAGGGAATCCAAGTCGTTGATTGGCCTCCACTGTGTCCAGCCCCTTTTCTTGTAACTTGTAGGCATGGATTTTTGGAGCCAATCCGATCCCCCTGCCCTCTTGCCGCATGTAGACAATCACCCCCGCCTTGGCCTCCGAAACCTGCTTCATTGCCTGATGTAACTGTGAGCCGCAATCACACCGCAAACTTCCAAACACATCCCCCGTTAGGCATTCACTATGCACACGCACAAGCACATCGCATGCTGCCTGAACATCCCCTTTGACCATTGCCAAGTGGTGCTGCCCATCAATCGCCGAACGGTACAAGTGCAGCATGAAATCCCCGAAATCTGTCGGCATCCCGACCACTTCGACCTTTTCGACCAGCTTCTCCCTTTCCCGCCGATGCTTGATCAGGTCCTCAATGCTGGCAATTTTTAAACCATGCTTCTTGGCAAAGCGTTTCAATTGCGGCAAGCGAGCCATGTTGCCGTCATCATTCATGATTTCACAAATGACACCAATCGGTCGGCAGCCCGCCAAACGGGCGAAATCCACGGCAGCCTCCGTGTGCCCTGCCCGCTGCAGGACCCCCCCGGGCCGCGCGCGCAACGGAAAAATATGGCCTGGCTGGACAAGATCTTCAGTTACCGCCGTTGGATTGGCCATCATCTTGATCGTGTGGGCGCGATCCTTGGCGCTGATGCCCGTGCTGATTCCGTCCGCCGCATCAACGCTCACCTGAAAGTCTGTTTTAAACGATTCTTGGTTTTGAGGCACCATTCGCTCCACACCCAGTTGACGAAGACGATCCTCTGTGGTGGGTACGCAAATCAAGCCGCGTCCATATTTGGCCATGAAGTTGACGGCCTTGGCCGTCACATGCTCCGCGGCCATGACCAGATCTCCCTCGTTCTCGCGGTCTTCGTCATCGACCACAACCACCATCCGACCTCGGCGAATGTCGGCAACAATCGATTCCACCGAGTCAAAGGGGGAGCTGTTCGATTGTGTCTTCTTTTTTGAAACCTTGCGTGGCATCTTCATCCTGCAATTATCTTTGGCACTTCCGTCAGGGCATCATCGAGTTTAGCCACATTTTTCCCACCACCCCGCGCATGGGTTGGCTTTCCACCTCCTTTGCCCTCCACAATTGGAGCGATGGTTTGGATGATTTTTCCGGCCTGTATTTTGTCCGTCAGGGTTTCAGGAACGGTTGCCACCAATGCCACGTTTCTGTCCCCTGCCGCGCCAAGAACAACCACGCCCTCAAAGGAACCTTTCATGGCATCCGCCACAGACTGGGCAAAACCGCCATCCACATCCCCCAAGTTTGAGGCAATAAACGGCACGCTGCCCACTGCTTCAGCGTCGCTCATCAGGCGCTTAGCAATTTCAGAAGCCTGACTTTGGCGGATATTCTTGAGTTGTTTCTCGAGCTTCTTGGATTGGTCCAAAGCCTGCTCAACCTTCTGCTCGATGGACTTTATGGGTGTGTTGAGAATCTCTCCCAAGGCGGAAATGCGGTCCGCGTCTTCGCGGGCCTGTTCAGCGGCAATTAATCCGGCTACGGCTTCAACGCGGCGCACACCCGCCGCAATGGCGGATTCTCCCGTGATGCGGAAAAGTCCCACTTCGCCCGTTGCTTGGGTGTGAGTGCCGCCACATAGCTCCATTGAGTAGCCATCCAACGCGCTTGGCTTGCCCCCAATTTGAACCACGCGTACTTGAGAGCCATATTTGTCACCGAAGAACTGGAGTATGTCATCTCGCTGTCGCACCTCATCGTGTGCAGCCTCTACCCAGGACACCGGCGAGTTCTCGACAATGCGTTCATTAACCAGCTTTTCGATGTCGAGCAATTGGCCGCGATCGAGTGCCTGACTGTTAAAGTCGAACGTCAGCTTTTCAGGGCCAACATAGGAGCCCTTTTGTGCCGCGTCCGGGCTGGTCACCTCGTGGAGTGCCCAGTGAAAAAGGTGGGTTACAGTATGATGCCTCTGGATGGCTGCCCTCCTGTTTACATCTACAGTGATTTCAACCGAGGTCCCTTCCTCCGGCATCCCCTCCCCCTTCAGGAAATGGAGAAATGCGTCGCCTGCCTTCTGGGTGTCGGTGACGGCCCAAGATATTCCGTTTACAGAAAGGATCCCGGTATCACCCAGCTGACCGCCCATCTCCGCATAAAACGGGGATTGATCCAGGACGGCCGCCGCACGTTTCTTTTCCCGGACAATCTCAACAACGTTCGCTGTTCCCGACAGTTTTTCAAAGCCGGTGAACACGGTTCGAGTGTCAGTGGACAAGCTGGTGACGCTGACGACTTCCTTTTTCTGGGCAGATCGCGCCATTTCGCGCTGCTTTTCCATGAGCTTGTCGAAACCTGCGGAATCCACGCTCAAGCCGGCTTCACGCGCCATTAGTTCAGTCAGGTCGAGTGGAAAACCGTATGTATCAGAAAGCTTGAAGGCAAATTCGCCGGACAACACCTTGCCTTCAAGCGTGCCCACTTCCGCGTTGAACATCTCGATTCCGTTGTCCAGCGTTCGGTTGAAGGATTCTTCTTCCGTCCTGATGGTGTCCCGGATCAGGTCCTGCCTCTTCACCAATTCTGGGAAAACATCTCCCATTGATTTAGCCAAAACATCGACCAGTCGATAAAAGAAGGGCTCCCGAAAACCCAATGACCGGCCGTAGCGCACGGCCCTCCTCAAAATGCGGCGTAAAACATAATTGCGATCCGTATTGCCCGGCAGAATTCCATCCGCAATAGAGAAACTTAGCGTGCGGATATGGTCACCAATGACCCTGAACGCGATATCGCAGGTGTGTTGAGGGGAAAGCTTGGCGCCGTTGCTTGGGGGAAGTGAGGCCGTGTATTTTTTTCCGCTTAGTTTTTCCAGTTCTAAAAAAATGGGGCTGAAAACATCCGTGTCATAATTTGAAACAGGCCGGCTGAAATCGGTGAAATTTTTCGTGGACTGAATGATCGCCGTGACGCGTTCGAATCCCATACCTGTATCCACATGCTTAGCGGACAGCGGCGAAAATGACCCATCTTCATTGGCGTTATATTGGATGAAAACAAGGTTCCAAATCTCAATGCACTGCCCGCTGTCCGCATTGACCAGACTCCCCTTGGTGGAGCCTTCAGGAGTGAGGTCAATATGCAGCTCGCTACAGGGGCCGCAGGGACCGGTTTCCCCCATCATCCAGAAATTGTCCTTTTTCCCTCCATTTACGATATGGGTATCCGGATCCAATCCGGCCTTTTCAAAAACGGCATTCCAGTAATCATGGGCTTCACTGTCAAATTCCCCAGGATCACTTTTCCCGGGCTGATAAACGGTTGCGTAAAGTCTTTCCGGAGGGAACCCCCATTTTCCCGTCAGCAACTCCCAAGCCCATTCGATAGCTTCCTTCTTGAAATAATCCCCGAATGACCAGTTGCCCAACATTTCGAAAAAAGTGTGGTGATAGGTGTCCATCCCCACATCCTCGAGATCATTGTGCTTGCCTCCGGCACGAATGCACTTTTGTGTATCCGCCGCACGACCGGGTGTATACGGGCAACTTTGTTCGCCTAAAAAAATGGGCACAAATTGATTCATGCCTGCATTGGTGAAAAGCAAGTTGGGCGCATCAGGCATCAGGCTGGCGGAGCCTACAATCGTGTGCTGCCGTCTCTCAAAGAAGTCCAGAAAATCCTGCCGAATCTGACAGCTGGTGGGTGTGGGATTGTTGGTCATCACTCGGCGGGAACACGGTTGATCGTGTGAAAAATGCTCTGCTTGATTGGCATGCCATCATCGGCTTGGATGTTGAACCGGATTCGCGACTGCATCACCGGTTTTAATCCGTCAATTTCGATGAAGACAGATTTTTTATCATCGGACAACCGGATGGATTTAATCGTGACAGGGTCTCCTCCATAGGCACCCTGCCGCTTGTCGCCCACAACTTTTGCGGGATCCTTGACAGAGTATAATTTGGAACCGTAGTTCTGAGTCCACTGATAGTTCCATTGATCGATTGCCCAATTTTGATCATCTACTGCCGAGGCCGCATCCAGTGGATTGGTAAAGGTGACGGCAAGACCATTCCGATGCACATGCAACTTGAGCGGCATGTGGACAGGCTTGCCCGTGTAGCGGACCCGATGAAACGCTCCATAACGGGCCCCGTTGGATTGCCAGACACGCAAACCCGCAAGATAAAGCTGGCCGTCCACCGGATTGAAGCGCCCTCGCATGATTCCAGAATCAAAACGGAGCGGAAAGCGGACCGCGCCGCCCTGCCATTGGCCTTCAACTTCTTCCTTTAAAACCAAAAACAGGCTACTTTTCCCGTAGGACAAGTGCAGCAGGCTGTCCGTAAAGGGGCCCCATTTATCACTGGTGACCCACGTCTGCCCGCCGCTGGAATTATCGACTTGATGCGGCAGCCAAAAGAGGGGCTTGTCATAATCAGCCGGTATTTCCTTGTGGTGGGCGGTGTGAACGTGGCCATAAAAGCCGCCAGGCCTGACGAGGTTCACGCGGGATGTTGGCACCCAATTACCCTCGTTGTCGGCACTGGTCAACTCGCCGTTCGGCCCCACACTCATTCCGTTGGGAGCCCGATGGCCGGTGGCCACGATCTCCAGCTTTTCCCCATCTGGCGAGACCTTCACCAGGCAACCGTGATGAGGCACTGTGGCGGCCCGAAGGTTGCCACCCTTAATAAAGTAAAAATTGCCCTGGGGATCAGTACTCAGGTTGAGGCAAAATTCGTGGTAATGATTGCTGATGGAAATATCGTTATTAAAATTTTCATAAAAATCCGCTTCACCGTCCGTATTAAGATCATTCAGTCGGGTAATTTGATCCCGCCCCAGGACGTGCACCTTTCCATCAACAATTTTCAATCCTAGTGGCTGAAACAGCCCAGTGGCAAAGCGTCGCCACTGGATATTGTCAAGCTTGTCATTGATCCCGCTGACCACCCAAACATCTCCAGTGACTGAGCAAACTGCGGCAGTCTCGCCGTCCTTAAAAAAATCAAAACCGCTGCACCGAATCCAGGATTTCCATGGGTTTTCCTCGGGCACGGTAATGGTGTCGACGACGTACGCGCCGGGAGTTGCTCCCAGTCGCCCGTGGGTGGTGACGGGCGTGCCCCATTGGGCGGGCCCACCTCTTGTGTGGTCCGTAAGTAGTTTTAAATCCAATTTTGCACTGGCCTGCTTTTTGAGTTGATCCAGTTCCAGCTTGGGGCCGCGCCAGATAACAATTGCAAATCGAAGGGAGCCATCGCCTGTCATGATGTTGGCGGTAATGCGTCCCTGATCAATCTTTAGGCTCACATCATCAGGCGAGCCAATCACAGCAGCAGCGGTGGCGGATTCCCCGTCCTCAAGGACAGCTACTCCGTCATCCAGTTTGCCGGTTGCAGCAGTATCCTGACAGACCATAAAATTTAGGGGGCCCTCGTAGTTATTAGGCGAAATTTCAAATTGTCGTATGAACACCCCATTCTTGAAACTGGGCATTTCCAGAACAGACGCTCCGCCAACAGAATATGAGAGAATCACATTTTTGCCGTGAACATAGTGCCCGCGCCACCGGGCCCATTCGCGGGGCAAGGGCCCTTGGGAATATACATTGTTGCCGTCGATTACAGGTGGGGATGGCTCCTTCCATTCCCCTTTGGGGCTTGCCCAGCCCGGGCTCATAGGGGTTCGGAAGGCGATATCTCCTTCAATTTGCGGGACGCCTTCCAGTCCATCCCGGCCGGTCGGCAATTTCAGGAACCCACCCCTCCAGCCCACTGCCATCCGCATTCTTTCGGTGTCAAAACATACCGATGCCCCACCTCCAAGTTTGATGTTCAAGCCCTTGAGGGCAGGTCGCCAAAGCTTCCCACCTACGCGGGTTTCCAAGCCGTAGGCCTGAAATGGGCCGATGTCCATTTCATCCCATTTCGTCTTCTTGGTATTGGGTTTTTTCTTTTTCCCGGGCTTCTCCTGTTGGGCAAGCGCCTCCCCTGCTACCATTGCCCAGCACAGCGCCCAGATCAGGCACCAAAAACGCATTGGCTACTCATGCCAAAATCCACGGTCAATGGCGATAAAATTTGCCGGAGTAACCGCCGTGCGCTACAACGACTGCCCTTGAGCAAGACATTCTATATCACGACAGCCATTGATTACGTCAACGGCCAGCCACACTTAGGGCATGCGTATGAGAAAATCATTACCGATGTCATTGCTCGCGCACGGCATTGTCTGGGCGAGAATGTGTTCTATCTCACGGGTCTGGATGAGCATGGGCAAAAAGTCCAACAGGCCGCCGAATCGGCGGGAAAAGATTCGCAATTCTACTGTGACGAATTGGCCGAGGATTGGCAGAAGTTCGCGCGTGTGCTTGGCATTTCCAACAGTGATTTTGTTCGGACAACGGATACTCGTCATAAGGCTGTGGTTCAGCAGCTGCTCCAAAAACTCCATGAACAAGGTGAATTTTACGAGGATGAGTATGTTGGTTTCTATTCTGCAAAACAGGAATCGTTTCTTACAGAGAAAGATCGTCGGCCAGATGGGTCATTCGATCCGCTTTATGGCGAAGTGCAGGAGTTGCGGGAAAAGAACTACTATTTCAAGCTCGGACGACATCAGCAGTGGTTGATCGATCATATCGAGGCCAATCCCGATTTTGTGGCGCCCGAAAATCGGCGCAACGAAGTGCTGGGCTTCCTCAAAAACGAGAAGTTGGAGGACTTGTGCATCAGCCGNCCCAAGGAGCGGCTTGAGTGGGGCATTCCNCTGCCCTTTGATACAGATTANGTTACCTATGTCTGGTTCGATGCGCTGGTAAACTACCTNAGCATCCCTCGCAGTCGTGGCGAGGAAGCTGANCTGTGGCCNGCAGACATTCATGTGATTGGCAAAGACATCCTGAANTTTCACGCTGTCTATTGGCCCATCATGTTGAAGGCGGCCGGNTTGGAATTGCCCCGGCAAATTCTCGTGCATGGCTGGTGGCAAAAGGATGGGGAAAAGATCAGCAAAAGCACCGGTAATGTGGTGGATCCCGTGGAGGTGATTGACCAATGGGGGCTGGATGCTTTCCGTTATTATGTTGTTCGGGAATTATCCATTGGGCCGGACGGGAACTGGACCGACGAGGGCTTTGCGATCCGCTACAGCGCCGAACTGGCCAACAGCTTGGGAAATCTGGTGAACCGTTCTCTCTCGATGCTCGATCGTTACCGCGACGGCATTCTCGCTGCGCAGAACGACGACCTCGCTGCCGAGGCGATTACCGCGCGGGACAAGTTGGTCGGTGAATTGCAGGCCAACCAACTGCAGGCGGGACTACAAACGATTTGGGGATTCGTCGCGCGAATGAATCAATACATCGACGAGACCGCCCCCTTCAAACTGGCCAAGGACGAGTCGCAATCCTCCCGTCTGGGCGAAGTGCTGTACAATCTGGCGGAGGGCTGCCGACTGCTCGCCGTGTGGCTACAGCCGTTCCTGCCGACAACCAGCGCACGTATTTTCGGGCAGTTGAACCTGCCGAATGATTTAGTGAACATCGCCAATTCGGGCTGGGGCGAATTACCCGAAGGCCACCAAGCGGGCCAGCCGGAGCCGCTGTTTCCGAGGCGGGATACTTGATTCACCACAGAGGCATAGAGTTCATTTTCTCTGTGGTAAAATTGGTTTTCATTACTTCACGCGCCAAGCCTCATTCACCAACTCCCGTAGCTCGGCTATCCTTTCAATATTTTCATTCGCGAGATTCTTCGTTTCGAAAGGATCCTTCGCCAAGTGATACAATTCCACCTCGCCATTGCCGCGGGCTCCCTTGCCCGCTCGCGTGCGGACATTGAGTGCATGGGGCAAAATCACTTTCCATCCATCCTTGATGCCCCAGCGGTAGGTGATGTTTTTTATTGGCTGATGCAAGTCCACAGCGTTGTGCAGGAAAATTTCGCCATAGATGAACTTCCGCGCTTGCACGGCTTTGGCGTCCAGTAGATTCAACCCACGCATTGCTTTCGTCGGCTTCAAGCCTGCGGCCAGCAGTGCGGTGGGCGCCATGTCGATGCTACTCACCGGGATTGTGCTCTTGGCGGGCTTGATCTTGCCGGGCCAGCGGAGCATCAGCGGCGTGCGCGTGCCGCCGTCGTATTGGCTCCGCTTGCTCTTGAGGTCGTAGCCGCGGCTTTTCGGGCTTTGAATCCAGCCGTTGTCAGTCACGTAAATGATCAGCGTGTCTGGCGCCTTATCGTCGATGTGCTTCACGAGGTCGCCAACGGTCTCGTCGAACCACTCGCACATCGCCCAGTACTTGGCGATGAAGGGCGAGTCGGTCTTCGTTTTGTACTTGTCAAGCAACCGCTGCGGCGGCGTGTGTGGCGTATGCGGCAGGAAGGGCGCATACCACAAGAAAAACGGCTTATCTCCGCTCTCCTTGATGAAATCAAAAATTGGCTCCAATCCTTCGCGTCCAATTTTCAAGCCTTCATCTCCATGCCGGCCACCGCGGGTGGGGTCGCCGTGGGTCATGCCGTGGGTGAAGCCACCGCGCTTGTAGCTGCCGTGCCACCACTTGCCACTTTGATGGCTGAGGTACCCTTTCTCCTTTAACAGGCGAGGCAGCGTGGGCACGTCGTCGATGAGGGCGACGAACCCCTCCACGCCCTTGCGATAGGCGAGGCTGCGTTTGCCTCCCGGCGGCACGGGCGGTTCGTTCCCGGTGATTTTACTTTGGTGCGGATACAGTCCGGTGATCATCGTGGCGAGTGATGGGCAGCAAAGACTGCTGGGCACGTAGCCGTGCGTGAAGGTGAGGCTTTCAGCAGCGAGCTTGTCGATGTTCGGCGTTTGGATGTGTTTGTGTCCCATGAAGGAGTAGTCGGTCCATGTCTAGTCATTGGAAATACTGAAAACGATGTTCGGCGGATTTGCGCTGGAAAGGAGAAGCAGTAAA
>PBVU01000023.1:0-8209 GCA_002728775.1 Verrucomicrobiales bacterium
TCATGATGAGGGTCCGCATCTTCACTATCCGAGCGATCCGCATCAGCATCACCAGTACCTGCCGGCCGGCTTGACTCTTTCGCCTCCTCGGATGCCCCCCCTTCCGGGGAAGTGACGGATTCCAAAGGGGCAGAAATCTCCAGTGGCAGTTCAGGCTGCTCTGCATCTTCAGGGGCCGTCTCCGGAGAAGAAATATCCTCCGGGCTTGGATTCTGATGTGCTGGCGGCTCTGCCTTTTCCGGTTCGGGGTTTCCGGAGGGCTCCTTGGCCATGTTTTGAAGAGACCGCCTTAGGTCTTGGAGGTGTCGGACTCCGTGGTGGATTCCACAGTCACGGCATCATCCTTGCTCGAGGTTTCCTTGGCCACACGCTCGCCACTTTCGGGGCGGTGTGTACGATGGTCTTCCTCATAATAGGTCCGGTCCATTTCATCCTGAATGTCGGTGGAGGCACGTTTGAATTCCTTGATTCCCTTGCCCAATCCCTTGGCCAATTCGGGCAGTTTTTTTGCGCCGAACATGATCAAGACAATGGCCAAGATCAAGATCACCTCGCCCATGCCGAGTCCCATAAACGCCAACATCACGTTTTCCATATTTCTTCCTGAAGTAGCCGGTTTATTCGCCCGGAAATCCGCGTACAGTTGGGACGGTTCAATACGTCCGCCGCACTACGGTTTTCCAAGATAAGCGGCCCATTGAGAATAGCCCCGTCCGGTCTTGAGTAAAGAACAAAAAAAGCGCGGCCCCCTCGGGGACCGCGCTGAGGAATTTTCAAGATCATTGTCCCGGCAACGTCATCAACACAAATTCCCCACGACGGTTTGCCTGATAGGAATTCTCATCCGTGCCCTCCACAACCGGCTGCTTTTCACCATAGCTGATGGTCTGGATGCGTTCCCCATGGATTCCAAATTCAGCCAAAACGCTGCGCACCGCCTGTGCCCGACGCTCGCCAAGGGAGAGGTTGTATTGTTCCGTGCCCCGCTCGTCGCAATGGCCCTCAATATACAGCAGATGGTTTGGGTTCGAAAGCATGTGCCGCGCAACGGCTTCCACCTTGCCACGGTCTCCCGGCCGCACCGACGCACTGTCATAGTCAAAATGCACAGTGTGGGCGCTGAAGAAGTCATAGTTCGGTTGCGTGTTTGCAAAGTTGGCAAACTCCTGATTCGGTCCAGACGGAACGATGGGCGGCTGGACAGGATTAACCACCACCGGGGGCGGATTTCCACCGGGCACACCTGGCGTCACTATCGGCCCCGTAGGCCCACCGGGTACAGAGGTCCCGGGAGGCGGCCCCTGCGGATTGGATGGACCCGAGGGAACCCCTGGGTTCGGATTCTGTACAATGGTCTTCAGTCCAGGGATGGTTGTAAGTTTCCCCGGCCGTTGCGATTTACAACCCAGGCCCAGCGCAAGTCCCAGCGCAAACAGGGCCGTCACGGCTAACTTGTTTTTTGTCATGGTCCCTCCTTGTGGTGTTTAAATCATGGCACAATGACCGACTGCCCAGCGGGCGGCTGGATGGCCGCCGGCACAGGACGCCAGATCACGAACTCTCCCCGCCGGTTTTCCTGATAGGAAACCTCATCAGTGCTTTTCAGCACTGGAAAATTTTCTCCATAGCTGATGGTCTGGATGCGCTCGGGGCTGATGCCAAATGGCGCCAACGCCTCACGCACCGCCTCCGCACGCCGTTGGCCCAGCGACAGGTTATACTGCTCCGTGCCCCGCTCATCACAGTGCCCCTCAATCACCAGATGAAACGTGGGCTGTGCCGAGAGATACCGTGCCACGAGCCCAATCTTTGACTGGTCCGTCGGCCGTACAGCTGCGCTGTCGTAGTCGAAATGCACGGACTGCGCCGCCAAAATCTCCCGATCCTCCATGTAATCGCCAGGACGCGGCCCCAGTTCCCGGTTGCGATCGTCACCCGTGTTGTCGTCACCACCGTTGTTCCCATTGCCACCATCGTTGTTGGTCACGACCGTGTCGTTGCCACCGCCCGTATTACCCGGGCCAACGCCGCCATTGCCACCATTGTTTCCACCGCCGGTATTCCCGTCGCCTCCGTCACCCCCGGAGGTATCTCCATTATTGTTTTCCGGAATATGAGTCAGTCCCGGCTCCTGAGTTGATTTGCAGCCCGCCGCCAAGGCAAGGCCCAACAGGGCTGTCAACGCAACTGGATACAATCTTCCTCCCAACATAAATGAACTCCTTTCAGTTATTAAAAAATCCTTGGTTCGCACCACCCTTAATTTGCCCAAGCTGGCGACGTCGCCGCGCCACCCTCAAGCGGGATCAGCTTAACCCGCTTGGTGGGCACGTCAAGCAGTGCCAGCCTTCTCTTATTCACACCCGCACCTGTGCGCAGCGTAAAGATAATCGTGCGGCTGTTCGGTGCCCATGACGGGTTCTCCCCGGCCACCAGAATCCGCGCCTCGCCACCATTCGCCGGCACCACGCAAATGTTAAACCCCCCGCCCGGCGCCGTGAAGGCGATCCACTTTCCATCCGGGGACCAGTCCGGCTCCGAAGGGTTGTGAATCCCCTTGGTGTCCACCCGAAACATCGGGCCACCATTGGGTCGCTTCTTGACCAGCCACCGGCGCCCGTTCGTGCGCGTGGCAAAGCAAAGCCATTGGCTATCGGGCGACCACGTTGGGCTGGATTCGCCTTCCTCTGTTGCGGTCACCCGCACAAGTTTGCCGCCACCTTGGTCTCCCTTGAAGTCGTACTGCGGGGGGGCAAGATAAACATCCGGGCTGCCTCCCTTACTCAACACCATCGCCAGCCAACCGTTTGATCCCATGGTCGCCCCAGTGTTCAACCCGCGATACCGCGCCACAATATCCCGCTTGCCGGTATCCAAATTATGGCGCAGCACAGTGGGGTTTATGATCCCGGCGAATGTCAGATAAGAAGTGTAGAAGACCTCGCGATTGCCCTTCCCCCAGGACGGCGTGACGCACAGCACCTTGTCATTCGTCAATGCCACCGCGTTGTGCCCGTCGAAATCCGACTGAAAGACCTCCCAAGAGCGCGCCCCGGTTTTCTTGGTGAAAATGATCTTGGTTTGCCCGATGCCGGGGATGCGATGGATAGATTCCACCACCGCATCGGAAAGCGCATGTGCCTGACTGCGCTGCGATCCTCCGTTGAAGGATTTGTTGAACAGGAAAGCCTGATTGGCATCCTGCAGGGCCCCTTCCACTGTGGCACCATTCTTTCCCGAGAGGATATATTTCGCATTGTCCGGAGGCACAATTTTAAAGCCCTGCACCTCAAGGTCGAATCGCAGCACCGCAGCCACCTCACCACTGAACCCCTGAAGCGCAAGGGGCACGAGCTTGCTCTCGTCCACCGCGCCAATCACCGTCACTCGGTTTGGATCCCCCGTTGCACCCGCAGCCGGCGGTGCCGCCGCCAACCAAGCCGCACCAGCCAAACATCCCGCCAATATTGCCAACTGTTTCACTCTGTCTTTCCTCCCAATTGTTATCGCATCTGGAAATCAATCGTAAACGTCTGCCGCGATTCCTTCACACCCGCGGGAAACGATCGCCCGATTGAACGCACAACGTTGAGTGTCCCCTGCACCGAGGCATCCAGAGGCGCCTGCCCGGAGCGACGAACGATGCTCGATGAAAGCACTTGACCACTGCGCGACACCGTCACCTTCACCGTCACCACCTGCCGATATCGCTGGCCCGGCAACCGGCCGCTGTTCCAAGTTTGCTGGTATTTTTGCCGAACCCACTCCTTGTAATTGTTGTAACTCGATGAGCCCGGCCGAAAAACCACCGCCTGCAACGTGCTGCTCAATTTTCTTTTCAAGTTGTTCACGGCATTGGGGTTCACCTTCACCGTGTTGATCGCCTTGCGCGCAGGGTCCACCTTGGGTTGGCTGCTGGCAGTTCCCTGGTTCGAAAACACCTTACTGTTGACCTTGATCTTCGGAACCTTGGGCCGGCTCTTTTGTTGCTTCGGCTGACTTTTCGGCTTGGCCGCGTTCGTTGACTTCCGGGTGTTCTTCGGCTTGGTCGGACTGGGGTGCTTCGGCGGGGTGGTCTTCACTGGCCGCTGCGTGTGGGTCTTGACCTGCTTCCGCGGCGGCTCCACAACCTTTCGAGGCGGAGTTGGTGGTGTCACTCGGCGAATGCTTTCCGGTGGCACAACCCTCCGGGCCTGATGCTGCTGCGGGGCAGCCGAGGGTGCCGCCTCACGGGCAACCGTCAGAGAAATATATTTGACCGGCTCCTCATCCTTCCGGGTCGTTGCAAATGCCACCCCAAACACCACCACCAACAGGAGCAGTAAATGCATGCCCAGCGAAACCATGAAGCATTTTTTTTGCAGGCGTTTCCGGCTCATGTTCCCTCCTATCTTTGCGGCCTTGTCCGCAGCGAAAACTTCGTCAGGTCATTCCGTTGACAGACATCAATCACATCATACAGATGCTTATTTCGCCCATTCTCATCCACGCGGATGTAAATAACAGTGTTCGTATTCGCCTGGTGCGCCTGCACCAAGGCCCGCTCCAAGTGAGACAGCGACATTTCCTGACCATCAAGCTCGAGCCGACCTTCCGGGCTGATCTCAATGGTCTTTTTCACCTCTGGCTGGTTTGAATCCACCGCACCACCCTGCGGCAATTCCAGCGCCATTCCCTGCTCCAACAGTGGCGTGGCAATCACGAAGATGATCAGCAGCACAAACGCCAAATCCAACATCGGCGTGATGTTGATGTCACTCAAGGTCACCAAGGAATTCTTCTGGGAATACCGTTTCATGCTCAACCCACTCCCGTTCCCAGCAGTTCCGGCTGCTGCTCATCATCTCCCTTCTTTTCCTCTTCCATCTCCTCCTTCTTGTGAGACTTCGCCT
This sequence comes from Verrucomicrobiales bacterium, assembly GCA_002728775.1. Lineage (GTDB taxonomy): Bacteria > Verrucomicrobiota > Verrucomicrobiia > Limisphaerales > UBA1100 > UBA6614. Next base: position 4,893 of record PBVU01000023.1, read on the forward strand.
CGCCTGTGTTGGAAGCCTCGCTTCGCGGGGTTTCCGGCAGGGGCTCATCCACCAGGAAATCCGTCTCCATGCGTGAGGCGAATTCCTGTGCGAAATTGTCCAGCTCCACGTTGTGAACCCTTAAATTATGAACCAGCCAGTTGTAGCCGAACATGGAGGGGATCGCCACCACCAGCCCTGCCACAGTTGTTGCCAATGCCGCCGCCACGCCGGGAGCCACGGTTACCAAAGTCGCGTTGCCCGCCTGGGCTGCCGCACTGAACACCTCCATCACACCCCACACCGTGCCAAACAACCCAATGAACGGCGCGCCGCTCACCGCAATAGCCAGTAGGATCAGTCCTCCTTCCAAAGCCACTGCCTCGCGCGCCACCGACGCCTCGACCATGCCCTTGATGTGTTCCATTGACTTGAGGCTCAACCTCTTCCTCCTTTTGCCGTCCGGCCCCTTCAGGCGTTCCTCCAAGGCGTGACAGCCATCTGAATAGACGTTGAAAAACGGACAACCCTCCGCCTGGATGCGGCGATCGAACATAGCCGTCACCCCCGACTGCACCCTGAACTCATTCTCGAAGTACCCGTTGAGGTGCCGCGCCTTGCGCATTTGCAGCGCCTTGTAGGCCATCACCGCCCAAGCACACATGCTCAACAGCACCAGCACAATGATGATTCCCACGCCAACTGACGATGCTTCCTCCCAAACAAACCGCAACGTCGGCTTGCTGGCAGCAGGCTGCGCAGCCAATATCAAAAACCATTCCATTTATCTGCCTTCCTCCTTAAAAGGCACCTCCTGTGGACCCTTTTTTGTACCCCTATCATAACCCTCAGTCAAAGCTTTTCCGGCCTCAAAACGTATCTTTTCCCTATAGAACCGCCCGAAACGCCGCCCGACAACCAATTGATATTAACTTTGCCAACCGCAGCTTGTTAACAATGAGCGCCATTTTCGACGACAAAGGATCTTCTGCCACAAATGCTCACAGCTCACCCCTGCGTCAACTCCGCTGAAACATCAGACATCCAAGGGGTGGCAGTACAAATTCAGCCGAAAATGGTTGGCCGTGCCAGGGAACGGGTTCCGCCATGACTCCCCCTNCATTTCCGAAATTTCCGCCGCCATAAATCTCCGCATCACTGTTCAAGGCTTCATGCCACCAGCCGTCACGCGGCAANCCAANCCTATAGCTCATTCNCGGTGTAGGAGTTAAATTCAACACCACCAACACTTGGCGCGAACAGGNCAAATCCTGTCGCACGAANGAAACCACACTGGAGGCNTGATCCGAGCAATCCACCCAATAGAAGCCCGATTCCTCGTAGTCCGCCTCCCAGAACGCCGGCTCGCCAACATAAAGCCTGTTCAAATCCGCCACCCACCGCCGCACGCCCTCGTGCCCCTGTATCTCCATCAATTCCCATGGCACTTCTCCATCCTCGCTCCACTCCGTCGGCTGTCCTAGTTCTCCTCCCATGAACAACAACTGCTTACCCGGAAATCCCCATTGCCCCCCCAGCAAGACCCGCAAGTTCGCCAACCGCTGCCAACCATCCCCAGGCATCCGCATTAACAACGACCGTTTTTCGTGAACCACTTCATCGTGCGACAACGGTCGCAGGTAATTCTCGTTGCCCCGGTACAACATGGAAAATGTCAGCTCATCCTGATGCCATTGCCGATGAACTTCCTCATGCTGGAAATATCCCAAGGTGTCGTGCATCCAGCCCAAATCCCACTTTAACGAAAATCCAAGCCCGTCCGCGGCGGGCGAACCCGTCACTCGCGGCCAATCCGTCGACTCCTCGGCAATCATTACCACTCCCGCGTGCTCCGAGTGTACCACATGATTGGCATGCCTTAAAAACTCAACCGCCTCCAAATTTCGGTTATCCCCATGCACATTCGGCACCCATTCCCCCTCCTTGCGCCCATAGTCCAAATACAGCATTGACGCCACCGCATCCACCCGCAACCCGTCCACATGAAACACGTCGTACCAATACAACGCATTGGCCACGAGAAAGTTCCTGACCTCGTGCCGACCATAATCAAACACCAGTGTCCCCCATTCCGGGTGATGGGCCTTGCGCTCGTCCGCATATTCAAACAACGCCTCCCCATCAAACCGCGCCAACGCCCAATCATCCCGTGGAAAATGCGCGGGCACCCAGTCCACTAGCACGCCAATCCCCGCTATATGCAGTGCATTGATCAAAAACTGCAGATCCTCCGGCGTCCCATACCGGTTTGTGGGCGCATAAAAACCCGTTACCTGATATCCCCAGGATGGATAATACGCATGCTCAGCCAGCGGCAAAAATTCCACATGCGTGAAGCCCATCTCCAACACATAATCGACCAGCGGCCCCGCCAATTCCCGATAGTTAAAGGAATTCCCATTTGCTTTTCGGCGCCACGAACCCATGTGCAGTTCATAAATGCTCATCGGTCTGCGCGATGGGTCTGACTTGCTCCGCGCCTCCATCCATTCCCCATCACCCCAGGCAAACTTCCTCGGATTCCAGACAATCGCCGCGTTCTTCGGAGCAGACTCGAAGAAAAACCCGAAAGGATCCGTTTTCTCACGCACCTCCCCACCTAGCGTCAGCAGGTCAAACTTGTAATGCACCCCCTCCCCAACTCCCGGCACAAACAATTCCCAAACCCCGGAGTCTCCAAGCCGGCGCATGAGATGCGAGTCTGCGCGCCAATAATTGAAATCCCCCTTCACGCTCACCCGTGCCACGTTGGGCGCCCATACGGCAAACGCAGTCCCATTCACTCCATTCAACTCAAGCGGATGCGCGCCGAGCTTGTTGTAAATCCGCCGCTCGTCTCCCTGGCCAAACAAGTAAAGGTCCTGCTCGCCAACCGTCGGCTCGAACGAATAAGGATCCCGCGTCCGCCATTGCTCCCCACTTTCCCATTCGATCGCCAGTTCATAGGGAAACATCTCCGTCACGTCGCCCATGAGCCCCTCAAAGATATCCGTCCGCCCCAGCCGGCGCAGGGGCACCACCGGTCCGCCAGCGTCCAGGGCCATGACCGCCACTGCACGTGCCTGCGGCAGCAACGCTCGCACCACCACTCCATCCTCCATCAAGTGCATGCCCAACACACCATGGGGAACGGCGTGGCGTCGCGCATCCAGCGCAGCCAATTCGGATTCTGATAAAATCACTTTGAAAAACTAATCCACCAGCCCCAGTTGCCTCAGTTGAACCTCAAGTGCCTCTATTTCGCCCTCGTTCCATAACACGTGGTCGGAGCGGTCCATTTTGGTTTCGATGCCTAGTTGCGCTTCCATTCGTTGGCG
>PBVU01000024.1:0-5473 GCA_002728775.1 Verrucomicrobiales bacterium
CGGAGAGTTCGCGGTCGCTCATGCTTGCCACGTTGTCATCGCCCAAGTGATATTCGCCGGCAGTCGGCCGGTCGAGGCAGCCAAGGATGTTTAAAAGCGTGGACTTGCCCGAGCCCGAGGGGCCCATGATGGCCGTGTAGGAGCCTTCCTCCACGTTGAAATTCAGCCCGCGCAATGCCGGTACCTGCACGGCGCCAAGGTCATAGACCTTGGTGAGATTCTTGATCTCAATGATGTTGCGCGTGGCCATGGGAGCATGCGTGGGGCCAGTTATTTGGCGAAGAGCACGCGGATGTTCTTGGCCTTTTGCTGATCGAATTTCTGCAACTGCTCCTGAGTGAGGAATCCCTTGACCTCGGCACGGAAATCGTCGCCCACCTTTTCCTGCGCGGTGGTAATTTCCTCGCGCCGAATCTCCCCGACACTGGCGCGGGTGATCACTTGGTCAAAGGCGGCCTTGGCCTTGGTGCGCGCGGCGTTCCAGGCGGTTTTTTGCTGGTCGGTAATCTTGAGGAGGGCCATGGGGCTTTCCTCCTCGGTGACGTTGACCTCCGTCTTTGATTTCAGGTCCACCTCGCCCTTGCCCATGACCGCTTCCTCTAGGTTCAGGTTCTCCGCCTTGGAGAGCGGCGAGAGGTGCACCAGCTCGCCTTCGCGCAGGCCGCGATTGGGGTCGGTTTCCTCCTTGATGGCGATGAACTGTTCATCGCTATACTCGATTTTCACGGGGCGCCACCGGTGTTTCTTGGTGGCCGGGTCCAGCACCCAGCATCCGCGTTCCGGCGTGTCCTTGTCGANCATGCGGGTGGTGACACACTGGTTGGGTACCTTGATGCGCTGGTTTTTGCCCTTCAAATTCACCACCACNAATTCCACGGTCACCGTCATTCCTTCCGACACGGAATCGGGATAGTTCGTGGTGTCNATGCTGACTTCGCCCTTGAAGTAGGATTTGTCTGTGTGTCCACGCTGGTTATTGTCCACGGTGGGGCTGAGATAGGACAACGTCCCCGGCAGCTTCACATCCTCCACCTCGATGTAGGCGCGCATGCCCTTGTAAAGTGATTTGTGCTTGGCTTGAGGCACGCTGATGTCGACCTTGAGCGACTTGGTCCGCGGCAGCTTGATCATNGGCGTTCCCCGGTAGACCCGGGCGCCCTCAATGATGGGTTCGCTGCGGTGGTGGTGGTGNCGCGCGGACCAGTACAGGACTGTGCCATCCTGCGGCGCGTAAATTTTCGTGTTAGCCATCTGTTCATTTAGGTCCTCCAGTTTTTCCCGCTCCAGCTTCAGGGTTTCCTGTGCGGTCAGGATGTNGGATTCCGCGTCGCGCATGTTGGCCTTGTTGAGGACCTTCTGTTTCTCGATCTGGACCTGGGTCTCATCCACCGTCAACTCCTTCGCGCGGCGCAGGGAGACGATGTCGTACTTTCGGTAAGCCTCCAGGTCCGCTCGGCGCATCTTGATCTGGTGTTGAGCCTTGTCGCGCAATGAAATTTGGCGCAGCACCTCCACGTCGGAAACAAAGCCCAGTTCCTTGAGCTTGGTGTAGGCGGCTAGGTTCTTCTCGGCCAATTCCACATCGGTCTTCAGGTTCTCAATGTCCCCCTCGGACTGCTGGATGTAGGTTTCGAACGTACTATTTTCAAGTTGATCCAACTGCATCACCGCGTTGGTGTAGGAGTTTTCCGCCACTTTCAACGCCAGCGCGGATGACAAAATCAAGGTTTCCTTGTTGCCTTCGGCACGGCTGAGATTGTTTTCCGCACGCTGTACGGAAATCCTCTGGTTGCTGATACGTTCGTTGAGACTTTGGGGATCCAGTTCCACAAGCAAAGTTCCCGGCAATTGAATTTCTGTGCCCGATTCCAGGTTGTCCCAGTCGATCTCCAATTTGGAGTTCAACTGCTTGATGCAGTAATCGAATTTGTCGTGTATCGTGGCAATGGACTCCAGTGTGTCTCCCTCTGCGACCACGTAATCGGATGGCCCATCCACCGTCTCGCCTTCATCAATCACAGTNTTGATGGTCGTTTGTCCCTCTAACTCACACTTGAGCACTTCTACGTCAGTCGAGACCAGCCGTCCCGTCAACTTCACCGTCACGCGAAAGTCCGCCTTCTTGGCNACGTAATGTTTTTGTTCCCGCTCTTTCTTCTCCTCCTTGTTGAGAAACCAGTTGCCCGTGTAGACGCCGCCACCCACCACGCCCGCGACCAGCAGCAACCCCAGCACCTTGCCTAACGCAAAGCCTCCACGCTTCGACGTGCTCTCATAAATCACTTTTTTATCCTCACTCATTTTATTGGCCCAAAATATTGTGGGGCGGAATAATTTCCTGCGATGGCCCCGCCGGCACGGCTGGCACCGCTGGCGATCCCGGCACGGGGATGGTCTTCAACCAAAATGCCTCCTGCGTGGTGTCCAAAATACCCACGTCCTTCAGCAGCTTCAAGCGGGTTTTGTGATAGTCCACGGAGGCCTTGGAGACCGACAGCTGCGCCTGCAACAACTGATCCTGTGCCGTGATGATGTCTCGCGTGCGTACGCCGGGGAATCCCAGCCGCAATCGTTCTCGCGTGGCCTGCAGGTTTTCCGCCGCGTTTTTCTCTGCCGCCAACTGGGTGAAATAGTTTTCCCGCTGGCGCACCAGATTCCGTACGTCCGTCCGCACACCGTCACGCAGACTGTCCAGTTCCGTTGCCAAGCTGCGCAGCCGGCGTTCATAGGAAATAAGGCTCGTTCGGTAGGCGTTTCTCTCGGACAACTGATCTAGGGGAAGATCCAGTTTGAGACCCGCGTTGGCCGTGAATTTCTCTGGTTGAAACGAAGTGTAAAACTGGTCTGTCAACGAGGCATCCGCCACAATGGAGAGGCTGGGCTTCAAGTCTTGCCGCGCCACGCGCACCTTGCGCTTGGAATCCTCAAATTTGTCTATCGCGTTTAATAAGTCCAAGCGGTTTGTGATCGCCAATCGGTAACCTGCCCGGTCGGTGATGGGCACGGGGGGTAGCCCCATTTGTTTCAGATTTTCCAGCACACCAAAGTCCAGCCGGATTTTGGTTCCTAGCGACAGGGCCAGCTTCTGTTTAAAATCATCCAAAGAATTCTGGAACGTGTTGGTCGAGCTCATGTAGGAAAGCTTGGCGCTGAACTCGCTTTGCTTGGCTTGCTTGGCTTCAAATTCGGACTGCAGCCCCGCCTGCACGCGTGCCTCGATCTCCTGCAGAAAAATGCCGCGGTTGATGTAGTTTGTGTAGGACAATCGCATGCTTTCCCCCTGCTGCAGAAGGTCCAAATAATCATTCACCACATCCACGGCGAACTGCTTTTGGTAATGGCTGAAGGAGCGAACCTCATAGATCACGTCACGCTCTGCCTGAGTTAGGACCTCCGCGGCAATTTCCGCGCCCGCCCCGCGCAGCAGCGGCTGCGTCAGGTTCAGGGTCAGACTTGGCACCTTGGGTTTGTTGCCATCGAAATAAAGTACGAGATCATTCGCCAAGTTTGCGGTGACTGTGCCGCCGGCCTTGAATGCCTGCTTCAATGTCGCGGTTGCATCGGAGTCCCCCTTCAGGGAGCCGTCGGATTTTCGGCCCACACCCAAGTCCACCGAGGCGGATGTGAACTTGAGTGCGAACTGGTGTCGTGTGCCGGTTAATGCCAAGCCTTGGAGGTAAAGTTTTTCTCGGTTGAATTGGTAGGTGCGGTTTGCCTGCACCGCCAATTCCAGCGCCTCGGCCAGCGTCAAGGTCCGGTTGCCTCCGCCGGTATAACGATCACGGACGATTTCGCCGCCACTCACCTCTTCCACCGGCCGCTTTGACAAGTCGGTATCAATTCGGAATTTATTGGTTGCCCCAAGGATGGTCTCCCGGCGGTCATCGAGTATCCCATAAACCTCCTCATCCGCCGCCAGCCGGTATTTTCCGGAGCCACATCCCACCCCCACGACTGCCACGAGCCATGGCAGACCGCACGCAAAACACAGCCATGTTAAGACTTTTTTGCTCAAAACGACCCAGGATACGCTTCATACGCCGTTGAAGGTCTCCATCCTTTACGTAATCATTTTAGCCGACGTTACCCACAAATTATTCACACTCCTGCCTCATAATCGGTCACAAAGGGACATTTCTTAGGAAAAACCTCTGGAAACCGGCTTTTTGGGTAACATATTGGGGGGGTTGACACGTATGATATTTTGCGTGCCCTTTGCGGCCTCGGCAGCCCGAGGGCGACTTTCTCTCTCCAAAGTTACACGGGATGGGTGTGCTCTTTTTGGGTGTGGCTGTCGCGTGGCAAAGTGGAACGACGAAAAAGTACAGTGGAAGAGTGAGCCAACGATTTGGAAATTACATCCTGCACGAGACCCTAAACGAAGGGGGCATCTCGCAAATCTGGCTGGCGACGGATCCTCGCGATCAGGTTGTCGCCCTGCGCCGGCTCAACGCCCGGGGCAGCGCCAACGCGCCCAAACTCTTCAAGAACGGCTTGGGCGTCCTGCGAAAGCTTCCACGTCATCCCAACATTGTTGGCTGCCGCGATCACGGCAAAGTGCGCGGGGTTCCGTTCATGGTTCTGGATTACATAAACGGGGCCAACCTGAAGCAACTTGCCCTGCGCCGTGACTCTGTCATCAATGAAAACGTCTCTGACGTGCTCATCGGCATAGCCGACGCCCTAGAGTTTATTCATGATCACGGATGGATGCATCTCGATTTCAAGCCTGAGAACATCATGGTCGATCTCCGGGGCCATCCCTACCTCATCGATTTTGACACCGCCCGGAAAATCCCGCGGCGTCCCAAGAAATACAATTTAACCAGTGGTACCCCCAGCTACATGGCCCCCGAGCAACTTCGCGGCGAACCCCATGACCACCGGGCCGACATCTTCGCCTTCGGCGTCACGGCCTATGAGCTTCTCACCCATCGCAGGCCATTTGAAGGCAACAACCCCACCCAATCGCGCCGGCGGCAACTTGATGAACATTTCTGGCCCGACCTCCCGAGCAAGCACAACCCCGGCGTTCCCTTGCTTTTAAACCGAATCCTGCTCCAGTGCCTCGCACACGATCCCGACAAGCGCTACCCCAACATGACCATACTCAATGCCGCCCTCCACCGAGCCCTCGGTGTCCAAACCATCAGTGGATAGGCTTGGTAATTCAGTTGTCTCCTAATCCCTGTTTGCGCGCCATTTGCGCGAATGATCCGTTGGCCTTGATGAGTTCGCTGAACGAACCTGATTCTGCGATGCACCCCTCCTCCAGCACGATGATCCGATCCATGTTTCGCAATGTCGCCAGACGGTGCGCCACGCATACTACCGTCCGGCCCTCCTCCAGTTTCTCAATGGCCGCTTGAACTTCCGCCTCCGCCTTTGAGTCCAAGGCCGCCGTGGCCTCGTCCAGGATCAGGATCGGTGCTTCGCGCACAAATGCCCTCGCGATGGCGATCCGTTGCCGTTG
>PBVU01000004.1:0-5750 GCA_002728775.1 Verrucomicrobiales bacterium
GCAACCCGGACAGCGGCGGCGTGCCGGCGGAGTTCACGGCGCACACGATCGTGGTGCCGTTTAATGACGAGGCGGCAGTGCGGGAGGCGTTTGCGGCGAACAGCGGGCAGGTAGCGGGGGTCATTTTGGAACCAGTGCCGGCGAATGCTGGATTGTATCTGCCGCATGAAGGGTTCTTGGGGTTTCTGCGGGAAGTGACGGAGGCGGAGGGGGCGTTATTGATTTTCGATGAGGTGATGACGGGGTTCCGCGTGGCGATGGGCGGGGCGCAGGGGCGGTTTGGGATCACGCCGGACTTGAGTTGTTTTGGGAAGATCATTGGGGGCGGGCTGCCGGTGGGGGCGTTTGGGGGGCGTGCGGAGGTGATGGATGTGCTGGCACCGGACGGGCCGGTGTACCAGGCGGGGACGTTGAGCGGCAACCCGTTGGCGATGGCGGCTGGGATCGCGGCGCTGGAGGAGCTGGTGGCGGGTGGGGTGCACGAGCGGTTGGAGGCGCTGGGCGAAAGGCTGGAGTCGGGCATGCAGCAGGCGGCGGCGGACGCGGGGGTGCCGGTGCAGTTCCAGCGGATCGCGTCGATGTCGTGCGGGTATTTTACGGATGCACCGGTGCACAACCTCGAGGGGGCGATGGCGAGTGACCGGGAGTTGTTTAAAAAGTATTTTCACGGGATGCTGGCGGAGGGGATTTATTTAGCGCCGTCGCCTTTTGAGGCCGGCTTCATCTCGGCGGCGCACACGGAGGAGGACATCGACCGCACGATCGAGGCGGCGGGGCGGGTGTTGGCGGGGTTGTAGTCATGCGGGTTCTGGCGATTGATCACGGGACGAAGCGGATGGGGATCGCGGTGAGCGATGAGTTGGGGATGTTGGCGCAGCCGGTGGGGTTCATCCCGGCGGAACCGTTTGAGGAGTTCTTGGTGGAGTTGAAGGGACTGCTGGCGGAGCGGGAGGTGGAGCAGGTTTTGGTGGGGATGCCGCGGAACATGGACGGGAGTTACGGGCCGCAGGCGTTGAAGGTCCCGGATTTCGTGGCGGTTTTAAAGCGGGCGGTGTCGCAGCCGGTGAAGACGTGGGATGAGCGGCTGACGACGGTGCAGGCGGCGGGGAAGCTGCGGGCGAGCGGCAAGAAGGCGAGGCAGCAGAAGGAGAAGGTGGACGCGGCGGCGGCGGCGGTTTTGCTTCAGGGGTACCTGGACAGTTTCACGGCATGAAGGAGGGCGGCGAGGTGGTTCGATTCCGGCTCACGATTGCGTATGACGGCACGGGGTATGCCGGTTGGCAGGTGCAAAAGAAGGACGTGACGGTGCAGCAGCGGGTGGAGTAGGCGTTGCGGAAGTTGTTTCCCGGAGTGACGCGGGTGCATGGGTCGAGCCGCACGGACACGGGGGTGCACGCGATGGGGATGGTGGTGCACGTGGACATCGCCGAGGCGGAGTTGAAGATGGAGGCGCGGAAGTTGTTGCTGGCGGTGAATGCGTTTTTGCCGGGCGACATCCAGGTGAGCGAGGTGCGGCGGGCGAAGGCTGGTTTTCACGCGCGGTTTGATGCGAAGGGGAAGCAGTACCGTTACGTGATCTGGAATCACCCGGCGATGAACCCGCTGCTGCGCAATCACGCGTGGCACGTGCCGGTGCCGCTGGACGTGGATCGGATGCAGCGGGCGGCGAAGTTGTTCGTGGGGAAAAAGGATTTCAAGTCGTTCGCCACCACGCGCGAGTACGAGATGGAAAGCACGGTGCGGCGCGTGACGGGCTGCAAGGTGTACGCGCGCGGCAGTGAGCTGATGGTTGTGATGGAAGGGGAGGGGTTTTTGTACAAGATGTGCCGGGGCATCGTGGGCACACTGGTGCGCGTGGGCGAGGGAAAGCTGACGCAGCGGGAGATCCGGGAGATTTTTCGCCGACGCGACCGCCGGGTGGCGGGGATGAATGCGCCGGCTTGCGGGTTGTGTTTGTGGAAGGTGGTTTATTAATTTATCAATTCTCGATGATCAATTTTCAACGAAGGATCAATTATCAATGGTCAATTCTGCTCTTCGGTTTTTGGTTTTCAATGAGCCTTGATAATTGAAAATTGAGAATTCATGAATGTCGTCCTCGTNGAACCGGAGATCCCNCCGAACACGGGCAACGTGGCGCGCCTTTGCGCGGCGACNAANTCNCNGCTGCATCTCGTGGGGCCGCTGGGGTTTCGGCTGGATGACTCGACGTTGAAGCGGGCGGGGATGGATTACTGGCGGCAGGTGAATTGGACTGCCTGGGGGAGTTGGGAGGAGTTTGCGGCGGCGAAGGGGGCGGGGCGGCTTTGGCTGGTGGAGCAGGGTGGGGGAAAGCGGTATGACTCGGTTACGTTTGGGGCAGAGGATTACTTGGTTTTTGGGCGGGAGACGGCCGGGTTGCCCCGGGGGTTGCTGGAGGCGCATGCGGAGTCTTGGCTGCGGGTTCCGATGTTTAATGAGGAGGCGCGTTCGCTGAACCTGGCCAACTGCGTTTCGCTGGTGCTTTACGAGGCGCTGCGGCAGCAGGGGTTTGCGGGAGAATTGGATTGACGGCGGGGCGCGCGGGCGTATGCTGGCCGCGTTCCCTAACAGGAAAACTCATTAAGAGTGGCTGAGGAATCTGGTCCGATGAAGCCACGGCAACCGGTCGGGACGCGCCGTCCCGATGTCCAGGTGCCAAATCCAGCCGGCTTGCATGAAGATGTGCCGGGAAGATGAGTGGAGGCGCAAAGAATTTTGCACCCGCTCATCCATGGGCGGGTTTTTTATTTGCCCGCGTGGAAATTTAAAAACGACGACATGGCGAAGAAACAGGGATTCATGAAGGCGCTGCAGTGCCGCGAGTGCGGGCGGGATTATCCGCTGGAGGCGCGGCACGTGTGCGAGTTCGACTTTGGGCCGCTGGAGGTGGTGTACGACTACGCTGCCATCAAGGGAAAACTGACGCGCAAGGCGGTGGCTGGCCGGCCGCGCGGCATGTGGCGCTTCCGGGAGCTGCTGCCGGTGGCGGAGGAGCCGACGGTGGGGCTGGAGGTTGGCGGCACGCCGCTCATCAAGGCCGATCGCCTGGCCGCTGCGCTGGGCATCCGCGAGCTTTGGATCAAGAATGACACGGTCAATTACCCGACGCTTTCCTTCAAGGACCGCGTGGTCAGCGTCGCCTTATCGCGCGCGCGCGAGCTGGGTTTTGAGGTGGTCGCCTGCGCCTCCACCGGCAACCTCGCCAACAGCGTCGCCGCCAACGCCTCGGCCTCGGGCATGACCGCGTTTGTCTTCATCCCCAACGACCTCGAGCCGGGCAAGGTGGTCAACTCGCTCGTCTACGGCGCCAACGTCATTGGCATCAAGGGGCATTACGACGAGGTTAACCGGCTGTGCGCGGAGATTGCTGGCAAATACAAGTGGGCCTTCGTGAACGTCAACATGCGGCCTTATTACGCCGAGGGCTCCAAGAGCCAGGGCCTCGAGATCATCGAGCAGCTCGGCTGGAAAATCCCGCGCCACACCGTCGTGCCCATGGCCAGCGGCTCGCTGCTCACCAAGATCCACAAGAGCTACCAGGAAGCCATCAAGATTGGACTGGTGGATGAGGCCGAGTACAGCGTCCACGGCGCGCAGGCGACGGGCTGCTCGCCCATTAGCGCGGCGTACAAGGCGGGACAGGATTTCTTCAAGCCCGTCAAGCCCGACACCATCGCCAAGAGCCTCGCCATCGGCACGCCAGCGGATGGCTTTTACGCGCTGAAAGTGTTCAAGGAAACCCACGCCGCCTCCGACGACGTCACCGACGACGAGATTCGCGAGGCAATTCGGCTGCTGGCCGAGACCGAGGGCATCTTTGCCGAGACCGCCGGCGGCGTGACCGTGGGCGTGGCGAAGAAACTCATTGCCAGCGGGGCCATCCCCGCCGATGATTCGGCCGTCCTGTGCGTCACCGGCAACGGCCTGAAAACCCTCGACGCGGTGGAGCGCCACGTTGGCAAGACCCGCGAGATCAAGCCCAGCCTGCGCGAGTTTGACGCGCTCGTTGAAAAGGAACTGACAACCCGATAATGCCCACACAAGTACGCATCCCCACCCCCCTGCGCAAGCTGACTAACGATGACGAGGTGGTCCAGACCGACGCCGAGAACGTCGGCGCCGCCATCGCGGACCTCGAGACCCGCTACCCCGGCATCAAGGAACGTTTGCTCGACGACGACGGCGAGGTGCGCCGCTTCGTGAACGTCTACGTGAACGAGGAGGACATCCGCTTTCTCGAAAACCAGGACACGGCCTTAAAAGACGGTGACGAGATGAGCATCATCCCCGCCATCGCCGGCGGTTGAGCCATGGCCGCCAAGCGCAAAGCGCCGAAGAAAAAAAAGGCCGCCAGGAAACCCGCGCGTGAGAAACGCCGCCTGTGGCTCATGTACCCCCCGCGCCTCATCACCACGCCGGTGATGTGGGAGCTGGCCACCAAGTTTGACCTCGTCACCAATATCCGCCAAGCCGAGGTCCGCGACGAGATCGGCATCGTCTGCCTCGAGCTGGAAGGCGACCGTGACCACCTCAAGAAAGCCACCACCTGGCTCGAGCGCCGCGGCGTGAAGGTGGAGCCGGTGGAGATCAACGTTGTTGAAAGCTGAGCGGCACGCCCTTTTTGCGGGACATTTCGCTGTTAATTCGGTAAACCATCGCCAGTCCTGACGGGCGTGTGATGCAAATTCATATCAACAGGGACGGGGAACAATACGGGCCCTACCCACGAGAGCAAGTGGACTCCATGCTGGCACAGGGCCAACTGTTGCCTACGGACATGGCATGGCACGAAGGCATGGCGGGTTGGGAGAGCTTGGGAGAGGTGATGGGGGCCGCCGAGTCGCCGGGCATGGCCTCCGCGCCCGTGCCCGAAATGGCGGGGGCGGCAGCGGTCGGTGGTGGGGATTGGTCCATTGGCGGCTGTGTGAGTGACGGGTTCGATTCTTTCAAAACCAACATCGGCGGATGTGTTGTATTTGCCTTGGTTTCGATGATTATCTTGGCGATTGCCGGTTTCATTCCTGGCCTGAACATTTTTATCCTAGGGCCGTTGATTGGGGGATTTCATTTGTTTTTCATCCGGCAGATTCGCGGAGAGGCATGTGGGTTTGGAGATTTGTTTCAAGGATTCAGCCGAAACTACCTTCACTTGCTTTTGCTGCCAATTGCGATTGGAGTTATCAGCTTGGTTGCCATGTTGCCGGGAATACTGACGATCGTGCTGGGGGCAACAGGCTTCGTTGAAGGCTTGTGGGATGCCTTCAAGCAAGCGAATGAAACCAAAGGGTTGGCGCCTCTATTTACATTGATCAAGGCATCCTTTGGGGTGGTTATGGCGGGAATTTTCCTGATGGTTGTGGGGAATGCGTTTGTTATGACCCGGTTCTCATTTGCCTTTTGGTTGGTGGTGGATAAGCGGATGAGTTTCAGTGATGCCATGGGGGCCAGCTCGAACAAAGTCAGTGGGCAATTCTGGAAAGTATTTGGGCTGGTATTTGTGGCTCAACTGATTGGAGGGCTGGGCCAGATCGTTTTTGGAATCGGAGTACTTTTCACCCTCCCAATTTGCTGGTGTGCCATGGCATCCATGTACGTTCGAAATTTTGACTAGCAACATTCATGCAATTTCACATTGATAGAGGGGGACAGCGATTTGGGCCGTATGATGCGGCGGACGTAAAAAAGTATCTGGCAGATGGTACTCTACTGGGCACCGACTTGGGATGGCG
>PBVU01000025.1:0-7452 GCA_002728775.1 Verrucomicrobiales bacterium
TGCGCAAGGAGGTGGAAGCCACAGAGACATCCGAGCTGGTCGCGGAACTAAGGGAAAAAGATGAGGCAACCTACAGAGAGATTGATCGCCAGAATAAAAGGAGATTGGTTCGCGCGGTGGAGGTCCTTCGCCAAACGGGAAAACCCTTTTCCGCGCAGCGCGCAAACTGGACGGGAAAGGTTCCTGCAAACTTTTTCTTGATCCAGAGAGAGCCAGAAGATTTAAGAAGGCGAATCAAAGAACGGGTGGAAGGAATGTTTGCCCAAGGATTGGTCGAGGAAACGCGCGCAATTCTGCCCGAGCTGGGGAAAAATAAAACAGCTCAACAAGCCCTTGGTTATAAACAGGTTATAGAGCACGAGAAAGGAGAACGGGACTTGCCCGAGACCCTCGCCTTGGTAAAATCTCGAACGTGGCAGTTCGCACGACGACAACAAACGTGGTTCCGCAAAATGGAGGGAACAATCCCCATCGGCGTGTTCAGGGAGGAAAAACCAGCGCACACAGCCAGACGCATTCTTGAATCAATTCGTTGAAGGCATTATCGGAAAACAATGGGGAAATGGAACGGGTCTTCCTCGTCGGCGCCGAGCTGAAAAACGGTAGCCTCATCGACACCCGCGAATCCCTCGAGGAACTCGCCGAGCTCGCCAGCACCGCCGGCGCCGACATCATTGGCGACGGCCTCCAGAAACTCGACCGCCCCCACGCCGCCACCTTCATCGGCAAGGGCAAGGCCGCCGAGTTCGCCGACCGCTGCAAGCAGGGCGACGTCGACACCGTCATCTTTGACGACGAACTTTCCCCCGCCCAAACCCGCAATCTCGAGCGCCTCTTCGACTGCAAGGTCCTCGACCGCACCGCCCTCATCCTCGACATCTTCGCCCAGCGCGCCCGCACCCGCGAAGGCAAGATGCAGATCGAGCTCGCCCAGCTCCAGCACATCCTCCCGCGCCTCACCCGTTTCTGGACCCACCTTTCCCGCCAGAAAGGCGGCATCGGCATGCGCGGAGACGGCGAGACCCAGCTCGAGGTCGACCGCCGCCGCATCCTCGAGCGCATCACCAAGCTCAAGCGCGATCTGGACGAGGTAAAAAAACACCGCACCACTCAGCGCCGCGGCCGCCAGCGCAGCTACTGGCCCCTCGTCTCCATCGTCGGCTACACCAACGCGGGCAAATCCACCCTCCTCAACGCCCTCACCGGCGCCGCCGTCCTGGCCGAGGACAAACTCTTCGCCACCCTTGACCCCACCACCCGCCGTCTTCGTCTGCCCACCAACCAGAACGCCCTCCTCAGCGACACCGTCGGCTTCATCCGCAAACTCCCCCACCAACTCGTCGAGTCCTTCAAGGCCACCCTCGAGGAAGTCGTCGAGGCCGACCTCCTCATGCACGTCGTCGACGCCGCCAACCCCGCCGCCGCCGAGCAGATCGCCGCCGTCAACCAGGTGCTCCAGGAACTCGGCGCCGACGACAAACCCACCCTCATGGTCTTCAACAAGACCGACCTCCTCCCCGCCCGCAACGGCCGCCTCCACTGGCTGCGCGAACACCCCCACGCCGTCGCCATCTCCGCCCGCAAACAAGAAGGCCTCGACGAGCTCATGGCCGAGCTCGCCACCATGCTCCGCCCCATCCGTGCCCACCTTACCCTCACCATCCCCCAATCCGAAGGCCAAGCCCTGGCGAGAATCCGCGCCATCGGCCAAGTCGACGAGGAACACTACGAGTCCAACCAAGTCCATCTAAAAGCCCGCATCCCCCCCCACCTAAGGCAAGAATTCGCCAAGTACATCCGCGAATAGCCACCCCCTGGAATCCTACTCGTACCACGTACTCGAAACCAAAATCGATTACACGTACGAGAAAGAGGTACGATTTGTCACCTTGGAGGGACGAGCCTGTGAGTCCGACCCATGCGACAACCAAGAACGAAACCCCTTGCCAAACCCCCTTAAACAGTCACCATTCAGAACGTGACCCACCCCGCGCGCATCAAGGATCTCCCCGACCTCGAGCGTCCGCGGGAACGCCTCGCCGCCCTCGGCGCCGACGCCCTCTCCCACGCCGAGCTCATCGCCATCCTCCTGCGCACCGGCCTGCGCGGCCAGTCCGCCATCGACATCGGCCGCGCGCTCATCCGCGACTACGGCGACCTCCACGCCCTCGCCCAGGCCAGCCTCGAGGATCTCCAGCAGGTCAAGGGCATTGGCCGCGACAAGGCCGTCACCCTGAAGGCCGCCTTCACCCTCGCCCGCCGCATGGCCGCAGAGATCCGCGCCACCCGCCCCCAGCTCGATGACCCCGCCGCCGTCGCCGACCATTTGCGCGACGAGTTCCGCGGCAAAGAGGTCGAGGAATTCCACGTCGTCCTGCTTGACACCCGCCGCCGCCTCATCCGCGCCGAGCGCGTCACTACCGGCATCCTTGACTCCGCCATCGTCCACGCCCGCGAGGTCTTCCGCCCTGCCATCGCCGCCAACGCCTCTGCGCTGGTCCTCGTCCACAACCATCCCAGCGGCGACCCTACCCCCTCCAAGGCCGACCTCACCATCACCCGCGACCTCATCCGCGCCGGCCAGCTCCTGAAGATCGAAATCCTCGACCACATCATCCTCGGGGAAAAAACCACCGAGCGGGAACGCGACTACGTGTCTTTGAAAGAGATGGGGTACTTTTATCAATGATCAAAGTAAAATTATCAATTTTCAATGAAGGACCAAGGAACGATGGTCACAATTGAGACTTGGGATTTGAGACTTGATTGATTATTGATTATTGAGAATTGAAAATTCACCCCACCGCCATCATCGACCCCAAGGCCGACGTCCACGAGACCGCCTCGGTCGGCCCCTATTCCGTCATCGACGCCGGCGTCACCCTCGGCCCCGACTGCACCCTCGCCCCCCACGTCCACCTCACCGGCCAGACTACCATCGGCCGCGGCAACCGTTTCCACACCGGCGCGGTCATCGGCGACGCCCCGCAGGACGTCAAGTACGGGGGCGCCCCCACCCGCCTGCGCATCGGCGAGGAGAACACCTTCCGCGAACACGTCACCATCCACCGCTCCAACACGCCCGACGAAGACACCATCATCGGCAGCCACAACTTCTTCATGGCCCACAGCCACGTCGGCCACAACAGCGTTATTGGCGACCACAACACCTTCGCCAACGGTGCCCTCATCGCTGGCCACGTGCAGATCGGCGACCGCACCTTCATCTCCGGAAACTGCCTTGTCCATCAGTTCGTCCGAATTGGATCTTTGGCCATGATGCAGGGAGGAGCTGCGGTTAGTCAGGACATACCGCCTTTTGCGATGGCGGGCAACGGGCTGAACCGGCTGGCAGGGTTAAACACCGTGGGATTACGCCGGGCGGGTTTCACCCTGAAGGAAAGACAAGAGGTAAAGGCGGTCTACCAACGGTTGTTGATGACGCATGAGTTGCGCACGAAGGTGATTGTAAAACTTTTGGATGCATCCCCTGGAGTGCATGCGCGGGCACTGTTGGAGTTTGTAGCGGTCAGCCGCAGGGGCGTTTGCCGGCACGGGGGCCGGGCCTAGTCGGTCAGTGTCACCACGGCCTTGCGGATTAACTGGCCCTGAAGCTTGAAGCCGGGCAGTTTGGTTGTCCCCACCTTGGCATTTTTCCCAGGTTTCGCGTCCACATCCGCAAGCTGGTGTTCCTCGGGATTAAAAGCAGAGCCGGCGTCCGCCTCATATGCGGTCAACCCCACCCGACGCGCAATGTCCCGGCATTGGTTTTGGAATGTGGTCATGGTTTCAATGAACTGCTCCTTGCCGGACAAAATGGCGGATTCTTTCAAGCGGTAAACCAAATCCAGTTGGCCGATCACAATCAGTCCCCATTCCCGTTCTGCACGTTTTAATTTATCCACTTCCAGCTCCAAGGTCTTGAGCTTGGAGTCGTTCAAGGCGGCCATGCTTTCGGTAAACTCTTTTGCATCAGTGCCAATTTGCTCAGCGATATCCTTGGCTGCCGCGACGCTTTGGCTGGAGGCCTCCTGCGCCTGGGTCCAGTTGCCCGTGCATTCCACCATCTGCTTGGCCACCAGCTCCATTTTGTTCACCTCTTTTGCCACAGTCGTGAGCTGCGCCACTTCCACGGCCTTGGCTTCGGCACGATATTCCCAGAAAAAAGGAGCAGCAGCAAACAACGCACCAAAGACAACGGCCGCCATGATGCACCCGATCTGCCATGGCTCGACGGCACCTTTAATCTGCATGCCCAACCATCCCGCCAACGCAAGAAAGAGAATGTTGCAGAACAAAAAAGGCCATTTGGGTACCGGCACAGGAACAGGAAGACTTTTCGACTGGGAGTCCTTGCGCGCCTTTTTGGGTTTACCCTCACTCATGTGCGCGCAATGTACGGGTGGGGAGCGCGGCGCCCAAGGCCAAAGTTTGACAACCGCGCCGCGCGGGCCGTACCGTCGGGCGGCCCATGGAGAATCTGAACGAGTCGCTCATCGAGATCATCCGGCGCACGTCCGCGGAAATCCCCGACGACGTGCAGCGCGCCATCCTTGCNGCGCTGGAAAANGAGAAGGCGGGCACCATCGCCGAGAGCGCGATGCAGATCATCGAGCAGAACATTGAGCTGGCCAAAAANAAATCGCAGCCCATCTGCCAGGACACCGGCAGCATTTTGTTTTACGTNGANTGCNNCGTGGGCTTCGACCAAATGGCCTTTGCCGACACCGCCCGCGCGGCGGTCACCGAGGCGACAAAGCGCGGGTTCCTGCGGCAAAATTCCGTGGACTCGCTCACCGGCAAGAACGACGGCACCAACGTCGGCCCCGGCTCGCCGACGTTTCATTTCCACCAGCACGCCGAGGACACCGTGCAGGTGCGCCTCGTGCTGAAAGGTGGCGGCTGCGAGAATGTCGGCGCGCAATATTCGCTGCCCAATACCAAGCTGAACGCCAACCGCGACCTCGATGGCTGCCGCAAAGTGATCCTCGACGCCGTGCAGCAAGCCCAAGGCAAAGGCTGCGGCCCCGGCATCCTCGGCGTGTGCATCGGCGGCGACCGCGCGACAGGCTATGATTTTTCGAAGACGCAATTCCTCCGCGACCTCGATGACCGTAATGACAACGCCGAGCTGGACGGCTTGGAGCAGGATGTGTTGACCACCGCCAACAAGCTCGGCATCGGCCCGATGGGTTTCGGCGGCAACACGACCCTGCTCGGCGTGAAGATCACCAGTGCCAACCGGCTGCCCGCGTCGTTTTTCGTGAGCGTCAGCTACATGTGCTGGGCCTTCCGAAGGCACGGCGCGACACTCGGGAGCGAAGGGGAGATTGCAGGGTGGCTGTATTGAATTGCGAAAGCACGGGGAAAGAGGTTTAATGGAAGCATAACGGCATTGGAGAGAATCGAGAAAGACGTGGAGGCCCTCTCGAGCGAAGAGAAGCACGAGTTGTTTGAGAAGCTGGTGGACTTGCTGGAGGATGATTTGGAGTTAACCGACGAGTTCAAGGCGGAGATTGAGCAGGCGAAGGCGGACATTGCGGAGGGCCGTTACCGCGTCGTGAAACCATGACGACCGGCGCGGCGACGCAGGTGCACTCGCCGGTTTACGACCGCCGCTATCTGGCCTTGCCGGAAAAGGTCCGCGCACGTGTAGACGCGGCGGTGTACGCGATGGGCCTGCGGCTCGGGAGTTTTTCTGATCACCGCATGAAGGGAACGACGGACTGTCGGCTGCGTGTTGGAGAGTATCGGGTGATTTACAAAGTGGACATTGAAGAGAACACCATAGTCCTGCTGACGGTCAGACATCGGCGGGACATTTATCGAAAGTCATGATCGAACTGACCACCCCCATTTCCGAGGAGCAGATTCGCGCGCTGAAGGTGGGCGATGAGGTGGGCATCAGCGGCATCGTCTTTACCGGGCGCGACGCGGTGCACAAGTATCTGCACGAGGGCGGCGAGTTGCCCGAGGGCGTGAGCCTTGAGGGCGGCGTCATTTATCATTGCGGACCGGTGGTGGTGAAGGATGACGAGGGCCGATGGCAGGTGACTGCGGCCGGGCCGACGACCTCCATTCGCGAGGAGCCGTACCAGGGCGACATCATGAAAAAGTTTGGCGTGCGCGGCGTCATCGGCAAGGGCGGCATGGGCGCAAAAACACTCGCCGCCTGTGGCGAAAACGGCAGCGTGTACCTGCACGGGATTGGCGGCGCGGCGCAGGTTTTGGCCGAGCGCATCACCAAGGTGCGCAACGTATATTTCCTCGAAGAGTTCGGCAGTCCAGAGGCGATTTGGGAGCTGGAAGTGGACCGATTCCCGGCCGTCGTCACCATGGACAGCCACGGCCGATCGCTGCACGCAGAGGTGGCGGAGGCGAGCCAAGGGGTGTTGGAGGAGAATCTGTAATGGATATTTCACGGGCACTCTGCTAGGTTTCAACACGAATAAATCGCCATGTTGTCCGATTACATCCAGCGCGCGATGCACCATGCCCGTTTTGAACAGATGGAGGACGGGCGATTTTTTGCGACGATTCCGCAGTGCCCCGGGTTATGGGCGGAGGGCGCGACGCTGGAGGCGAGCCGGGACGAATTGCTCAGTTCGCTGGAGGACTGGCTGATGGTCAAACTGCGGGAGGGGGACGTGTTCGAGGTGATCGACGGGGTGGACATCAACCCCAAGCCGGAACATGCCCAGGCCGATTAAACGGCGGGAGCTGGTTCGGCGGTTTCATCAACTGGGCTGGACCGGCCCGCATCCGGGCAAGCGGCACGGCGTGATGCGCAAGGGCGCGATGACGGTGCCCATTCCCAACCCGCACCGGGGCGACATCGACTGGACGTTGATGAAACGCATTCTTCGGCAGGCCGGGATTTCCGAAGTTGACTGGGAGGCCGCCAAGTAATCAGGCGCCCACCTCCTCGGCCTTCCCGCCATTCACCAAGTACAGCGCCGCCATGCGCACGGCGATGCCGTTGGTGACTTGCTCGAGAATGACGGCGCGGTCGCCGTCGGCGATTTCGCTTTCGATTTCCACGCCGCGATTCATCGGGCCGGGATGCATGATGAGCGCGTCGGGCTTGGTCTTCGCGAGCCGCGCGCGGTTAAGGCCGAAGAGGCTGGCGTACTCGCCGATGCTGGGAAACATCGTCTTGCGTTGGCGCTCGTGCTGGATGCGCAGGAGGTTGATGACGTCCGCCTCGGCGAGCGCATCGTCCATGTCGTGCGTCACGCGGCAGCCCAGTTGCTCGAAGATGCGCGGCACCAGCGTGCTTGGGCCGCACAAGGTGACGTTGGCGCCGAGCTTGCGCAGGCACCAAATCGCCGAGCGCGCCACGCGGCTGTACAAAATATCGCCGAGGATGGTCACGTTCAGCCCGGCGATGTCGCCTTTCTTTTCGCGGATGGTGAACACGTCCAGCAACGCCTGCGTGGGATGTTCGTGCGC
>PBVU01000026.1:0-21225 GCA_002728775.1 Verrucomicrobiales bacterium
TAAGCTTGCTGATGTGCTCGTTGTTGATGGTGATGTGCTGGCGGATATTTCCATATTGGAAAACCGTGACAACTTCATCGCTATTTTTCAGGGCGGCGAGGTAAAGGCCGGCCAAGTCGCGCCTCGTCACCAAGCCCAAATTCCTGCTATTGGATAATTCACATGAAAAAATATTTTTACATTACATTGTTTACGCTTGCGCCCATCCTTGCCGCCGCGCCAAAAAAGATAGCTGAACAAAAGGAATCCGACTGGGTGGATGCCCGTTATGCGAAGGTGAAGCTCGGCCCCTTCGTCTCCGGCCATGTCGCCACGCCGAAGGGCAGCACCCATAAAGGCATCGCCATCCGTGTGGGCGAGAAGGGCGAGGGCACGATGGTGTTTGACACCGACCTTTGCACCTGGCGCACCGGCTGGACCGGCGGCTTCCTCAAGACCGACCCCGCCCGCTACGGCCTCATCCGCGCATTGAAACCGGATGGTAAAATTATTTTCGCTAATCCACCCACGCCCGGCGTGGCTAGTGACCAAGGCACCTTTGCAGATCCTCGCAATCCGAAGCACGGGCCATTGCCAAAAGGGCACGCTCGCTACAGGGGCTTGTACGTAAATGGGAATCGCGTGGTCGTGCGATATGATGTTGGGGAGACACAAATTCACGACTCACCTTGGTTGAGGAAAGGCGCCGATGGCGAAGCTCGCTTTCATAGGGACTTGAAAATCGCGCGCGGGTCAAAGGCGGTCCAGACGTTGCGGTTGGATGACGCCTCAGCGGGCATTGACCTTCGCAATCTTGCAGGACCGAAATCTTCATTGGATTTTGACAAATTGACTACTGCGGGCCCGGGTCGATGGGGCGAGCCGATTGTCACCAAGGGAATTGTCGACCAGCGCAAGACGGCGTTTGCCATTGATACGATTACGGTGCCTTACAAGAACCCGCACAATGCGTTGTTCTTCACGGCGGGGCATGACTTCACAAGCAATGGCGATTGTTTTGTGGCCACGGCGCATGGGGATGTTTGGAAGGTGACGGGCATTGACGCGGAGTTGAAGGCGGTGAAGTGGCATCGGTTTGCCACGGGGTTGTACCAGCCGCTGGGGTTGCGGGTGGTGAAGGATCAGGTGTACGTGCTGGGGCGCGATCAAATCACGCGATTGCATGACAACAACAATGACGGCGAAGCGGATTTTTATGAGGCGTTCAACAACGACATTATGATCGGCGGCGGCGGGCATTCGTACGCGACGTGTCTGGAGACGGATCCGCAGGGCAATTTTTATTTCATCCGCTGCGCCGAGGGCACGCCGCATGGGGGCGTGGTGTTGAAGGTATCGGCGGACGGCAGCAAGCTGGAAGTCGTCGCCACCGGCTTTCGCAATCCCAACGGCCTCGGCGTCGGGCCAAATGGTGTGATCACCGCCGCCGACCAACAAGGCACGTGGGTGCCTGAGACGCGGCTGGACGTCATCAAGCCCGGCGGCTTTTACGGCTTCATGCCCATGCACAAGCGCAAGGTGGCGCCGAAAACCTATGACCCGCCGCTGATGTGGATCCCGCGCGTGCTCGACAACTCCGCCGGCGGTCAGGTGTGGGTGCCTGAGGGAAAATGGGGTCTCTTCGGTGGTGAGCTCATTCACTTTTCCTACGGACGCTGCACAATGATGCACATCCTCTGTGATGGCCCCAATGGCGGAGCAATGCCCATTGGCGGCCGCTTCCTCTCCGGCGCTTGCCGCGGGCGGTTTAATCCGGTGGATGGTCACCTATACGTTTCCGGTTTGCTCGGTTGGCAAACCGCCGCCATTCGCGATGGTTGCCTGCAGCGCGTTCGTTACACCGGCGCGGCATTGCAACAACCCGTTCGCATGAAGGTCCACGCCAATGGCATTCGCCTCACTTTCAGCACGGCGCTCGACAAAAAAATCGCCGAGGACATCGACAGTTGGTCCGCCGAGCAATGGAATTACAAATGGACCAGCGCCTACGGCTCCAAGGATTGGTCCGTCAAAGATTCTACTCGGCAAGGCCGCGACAAAATCACCATCCAATCCGCCAAGCTCCTCCCCGACGGCAAAAGCGTTTTCCTGCAAATGCCCGTGCAGCCCGTCCACTCCATGGCCATCCAATACAACCTCGACACCGCCGCCGGCAAAATCTTCAAAGGCACGTTTCATCTGACGGTGAACAAGGTTGGCGTTGTGCACGAATAGTTCGACACTCCGCAATTGCCAAACGGTTTCGGGCCGCTACAATCGTGGCATGAAGTGGCTGTTGATGGCTGGGGGTGTTTTTGGGTTTGCGGTGTTCGGGCAGGGAGCGGAGGCATTTTCGATGGCGTGTGAGGTTTATTATCGCGCGAGCGAAACGCGTCCGCTTTCGCAGGCAAAGGTGCTGAAGCAAAACATCCTGATCCCGCGTGGGCCTATTCCAGAAATTGCGCGCCCACCACGTGTCAGCGAAGCTAGGTTTGCAACCATGACCCTGCGCCTGGCCAATCATCACAACGGCAGCGTGGTGGTGGATGTGGTGGACAATCATACGGGCAAGCAAATCTCCCGCCATCTTTGGCAGTTCAGCCGGGAGCCGGGGAATATCTTTGGGGGAACAGGGCAGGGGTTTACCGGCCTGATTTACGTCAAACACCCGGGGACAAATGCGGAGATGCAGTTCTTTTGCAAATCAGCCGGGAAGCCTCTCAAACGATGAAAAAGATTTTAGCCATCGCATTTCTTGGCGTGCTGCTTCTATCCGCAGGCGCCGCGCCGCGCAAAGGCACTCTCATCCTGAGCAATGGGGACAAGATCGTTGGTGTCTTGGTGGGCTATGACGTGAAGGGAAATTTTTTGTGGAGGCATCCGGCGGTCAGGGCGGAAATGCAGGTGGCGGGGAGTGGCGTGAGCAGGCTGCAATTGACCACGGCTACCCCGATCAAGGGCGCACGTCCTCATTCCGCGCGGGTGAAACTGGTTAATGGGGATGACTTCGCGGGTGAGTTGGTCGCTTTGGATGAAAAAGCCCTCACGCTGGACACCTGGTATGCGGGGCGGTTGCGCATTCCCCGGGCTGCGATTGCTCACTTGATGCCGGGCTCGGCTTCCAAGGTGGTCTTTGAGGGGCCGGATTCTCTCAAGGGATGGGGCGCGGCAGTCATGGGAGTTTACTTGGGTGACGATGGGGATTTGTTTGGTGGTGTGACGGTTGAGCGAACGGTAGACAACAGCCCGGCACAAAAGGCGGGGTTGATGGCCGGGGACATCATCACCAGTATCAACGGCCAGCCATTCAAGGAGCGGGCTAAGTTGATCCGGTTCGTGAAGGGGCATGAGCCCGGTGACAAGGTGGAGGTCGCCCTCAAGCGGGACGGGAAGGAGAAGAAATTCAATTTTGCGCTCGACAGTATTCACTGGCGAATGGAAGAGGGGGCGCTGGTTAGTCGCGGCACGGGGGGCATTATCGGCCGCGAGTTTGATTGGCCGGGGCGTGTGAATGTAGAGTTTGACCTGTCGTGGAATGCCACCCCTAGCATGGATGTCATTCTCAAGGCCGACAAGCTGTACACCATCAGCTACACCAACGCGTATTCCATTCGAATCAACTCCAGTTACGTTTATCTGTATCGGTATCTCAGCACTGGTCCGAATAATTTCCAGACCGCCAGCTTGGGGAGTGCCCAGGTGTCGCGGTTCCTATCCGGCAAAAAGGGAGGGCGGTTCTCCATTCGCATGGATGAAAAAAAGAAAACCATCGCGCTGTTCATTGACAACAAGCACGTCAAGACATGGCGCGAGCCGGCGGCTTGGGCAGGCAAGGGCCGCGCCCTCCAATTTAGCCCAACGACTCCCAACCCCATGGTGATCGGAAATATCCGCGTAACTGAATGGGATGGGCGGTTGCCCAACCAATCGATTGATGCGGCGGGAGGCGATGGCAAAAAGGATTTTGTGAGACTGATCAATGATGATTCCATGTCAGGAGAAATCGGTCGCATCTTTGGCGGTAAATTGACGGTGAAGATGCCCTTTGCCGAGAAGCCTCTGGATGTGCCGCTCAACCGCATTGGCTTGGTGAGGTTTGCCCGGGTCGAAGGGGAAGGGCCGGGAGCACTGCCTGAGATGACGCCGATTGGCAGGATCACTGAGATAGCGGATGATCGGAAGAATCTGGGCTTGGAGGAATTTGCTCGAGGCTTGGCAGTCTTGGGGGATGAGCTGGAAATTCACCGGGAAGGCAAGCTGGTTGGGCAAATCAAGGTGGTCCGGAACGAGGACGATGCCGTCGTTTCCGCGCAAATCATCGCGGAGGCAGACCCTGTTAAAAAGGGGGATTTAGTCGTGCGGCCGGGGTTGACATCGCCCAAGGAAGCCACGGCCAGTCTCACACAGCGCGGGAAATTGAGCTTGCGACTGCACAACTGGCGGGAGGGCCAGACATTGGTGACCCACCCCTATATCGGCCTTATCAAGCTTGTGCCCGAGGCGATCAACTCCATTCAGTTCAAGTGACTTGGCTTTCATGTGGGCGCCAGTACCGGGCCGCTTCGTGGGCGAGTTTTTCCAGCCAGTAGGCTGCCCTAGCCATGGCTTCAGGCACCGAAGTGAGTTCGGTTATGGCTCGGCAGGTTCCTATTTGGTTTTCAAGGACATCATGATCGTTAATTGTCCCCGCAAGAGCGATGCATGGGCGATCCTGTTCTTGGGCCAGTTTGACTAGTTCGCCGACGCCCTTGCCCATCATCGATTGTTTGTCCATTTGCCCTTCGCCGGTGATTATCAGGTCGGTCTCTTGAATTAGCGTTTCCAGTTTTGCAGCCTTGGCAAAGATTTCAAATCCCGGCCTGATTCTCGCGCCTGCAAAACAATGCATGCCGAAGCCGAGGCCACCCGCGGCGCCGGCACCGGGAATGCTCGCGGCATCCTCTCCCGTTTGCATCTTCCAAACCTCAGCCAATCGAGTGAGTGCGGCTTCCGCACTTGAGATATCCTTCTTCTGCAAGCCCTTCTGGGGGCCATAAACACGCGTACACCCGTTGGGGCCGAGCAGCGGGTTTTGCACATCCACGGCAACAGTTATCGCTGGGTCGGCACCACTCGACCAGATCTCAGGATTTGGTGTTCGCAAACTTTCCAGGCGAGAAAGGTCAGTCCAACAAGTGAGTTCCTGATTTTGTTTATCCAGAAATAGCCACCCCAATTCACGCGCCATGCCAAACCCTCCATCGTTGGTGGCGCTGCCGCCAATGCCCACAATGATTTCCGTTGGTGGTTCTTGTCCGTTGATGATTTTGATCAAGGCTCGCCCAATGCCTTTGGTGTCCATTTGCATCGGGCTGAGAGCTGGGCCCCGCTGCATCAGTGCCGCTAAGCCAATGATTTCAGCGGACTCTACAATGGCTGTGCCTTTGTCGGCATTCAGCCACCAGCTATATTTGACGAGGCTGCCTGCCGGATTAGGTGCATTCCCATATTGTTTGTCAGCATTTAGCATGGGGGACAGCAACTTCCCAAAACCATCTCCTCCGTCACTGATGGGCTGAATGGTCAGTGAGTCAGACGGGCGCGCCTTCTTCCAGCCACGGGAGATCGCCTCGGCTGCCTCCGCAGCCGTCAAGGTGCCTTTGAACTTGTCTGGGGAGATGAGAACGGAAAACGGCAAGGGCCGAATTATCATTTTTCAAAGATCAAATCTCAATTGAAAATTGAGCATTGAAAATTGGGCATTCCTCTGCCACGCTCGTCGCTCCTATGGAGAAGCCAAATATTACCTGTTACCTCAAGCCCATGTGCGGCTGGAGCGAAGGTGTTCGCTCGGTTCTACGCAAGCACGGACTGGAGTGGGAGGAAAAGGACGTGGTGAACAATCCTGAGCACCGCGCGGAGATGATTGAACGCAGTGGGCAGATGTTGCAGCCATGCGTGGAGATCAATGGCAACATGCTTGCTGACGTGAGTGGCGATGAGGTGGAGGCATGGATGCTGGCCAACTCCGTCGTGCAGCCGTCAGAGGCCGAGGCGGATGCGCCAACCAACCAGCCCTGTGCGGATGAGATGCCACAGGAACAGGCGGTTCAGTTTAAAAATTAATCCTCCGATCTCTGAAACGGGCCGCGCTTTATGGGCGGCCCGTTTGTTTTTGCCCGTGAAGACCCTCATTTCCCCTCGTTCGATACAGGGACAGGCCCTCGCGTGGCGGCGCGCGGGCACGCGGGTGGTGCTTGTGCCGACGATGGGGGCATTGCACGCGGGGCACGTGGCGCTCATTCGCCGGGCTCGAAAATTGGCGGGGGATGGCGCGGTGGTGGTGAGCATCTATGTGAACCCGGCGCAGTTTAATGATGCCGGAGATCTACGCCGGTACCCCCGTCCACTGGCAGCAGACAAGCGGTTGTGCCGGGCGGAGGGAGTGGATATGGTTTTCAATCCAAGAACGCTTTATGCGGACGATGCAAGCGTGATGGTGGAGGAAACGGCGGTGTCTCGCGGCATGGAGGGTACGGCACGGCCGGGACATTTCCGGGGAGTGGCGACGGTGGTCGTTAAGTTGTTTAATCTTGTGTTGCCGGATGTGGCTGTATTTGGCGAAAAGGATTTCCAGCAATCGGCGCTCATTCAGCGGGTAGTGCGTGATTTGAATCTGCCGGTGCGTGTCGTGGTGGCTTCGACGGTGCGTGAGCCGGATGGGTTGGCCTGTAGTTCGCGCAATGAATTGCTGACTCTCAACGAGCGCAAGAGGGCGGACGTGTTGTGGCAGACGATCCGCTTGGCGCGCAGATCAGTGCGTGATGGGGACTTGCACGGACTGCGGTATCGGCTTAAAAGGTTGATCGAAAAGCAGCCTGACACCCGCGTTGATTACATGGAGTTTTTTGATGAACATACACTGCGATCTGTGTTGCCAGGAAAAGGGGTGCGCCTGGCACTCGCGGTATATGTGGGTAAGACGCGGCTGATTGACAATGGACGATTGTAGGCGGGACCGGTGGCCCCGCACCCCGGCCACCGACCGGGGTTGTAGAATTTACAGCACACATGAAACAGTATGATTCCATCGTGATTGGCAGTGGGATTGCGGGGCTGACCTTTGCCTTGAAGGCGGCGCCACATGGGCGTGTGGCGTTGATCACCAAGCGCAATCTTGCGGAAGCCAACACGCAATATGCACAGGGTGGCATCGCGGCTGTAACTAAGCCAACGGATTCGTTTGATCTGCACGTGGCGGATACATTGCGCGCGGGTGCCGGGCTGTGCCGGGAGGATGTGGCGAGGGCAATTGTTGAGGAAGGGCCGGCACGGGTGCAGGAGCTGATTGACTTGGGCATGGAGTTTACGCGGGGCGATTCCATCTCGGCGGATGGCGAGCGCTTTTACTCATTGGGCAAGGAGGGCGGCCATTCGAAACGGCGCGTGCTGCACGCCAAAGATGCGACGGGGCGGGAGGTAATGCGGGCGTTGCTGGCGGCGATTGAACGGGCGCCAAACATCGACGTATTTGAGGATCACTTGGCGATCGATCTGGTTACCACGCACAAGCTGGGGCTCGACGGGGAGGATCGCTGCGTGGGGATCTATGTCTTAAATCGGGGCACAGGCAGGGTGGAAACATTTGCGGCACCGGCGACGGTGCTGGCCACGGGCGGGTGTGGAAAGGTTTATCTGTATACGACGAACCCTGACGTGGCGACGGGTGACGGCTTGGCGATGGCTTATCGCGCAGGGGTGCCGGTTTCGAATATGGAATTCGTCCAGTTCCATCCCACCTGCTTGTATCATCCCAAGGCCAAATCGTTCTTGGTCAGTGAGGCCCTGCGTGGAGAGGGGGCGGTGTTGCGCGATCTGGACGGGAACAGCTTTATGGAATTGGTGCACCCGATGGCTTCACTGGCGCCGCGGGACATCGTGGCGCGCGCCATTGACAGCGTGATGAAGCGCAGTGGAGCGGACCATGTGGTGCTGGATATTACACACAAGCCGGCGCGGTTTATCATCGACCGCTTCCCAATGATTTATTCGACGTGCCAAGATTTCGGCATCGATATCACCAAGGAACCAATTCCTGTTGTGCCTGCCGCGCATTACCAGTGTGGCGGGGTGGTGGCGGACGTGGATGGCCGGACGGCCTTGGCGGGGTTATTTGCCGTGGGTGAAGTTGCAAGCACTGGATTGCACGGCGCCAACCGGCTGGCGAGCAACTCGCTGTTGGAGGGGTTGGTTTGTGCGCATCGGGCGGCAGGAGCAGCGATTGAAATGGTGGCTGATCTGGGCGACGTGCGAATTCCGGCTTGGCAGTCAGGCGACGCGACGGACCCGGACGAACTGGTGGTGGTGTCGCACAACTGGGATGAGATACGTCGCTGCATGTGGGATTATGTAGGGATTGTACGCACGAACAAACGGCTGTTGCGCGCGCGCAAGCGCATCGAGAATTTGCGTGAAGAGATTCGGCAGTATTACTGGGATTTCAAGGTGACAGCGGACCTGTTGGAACTGCGCAACATTGCGCTGGTGGCGGAGTTAATCATCAACAGCGCCCTGCAGCGCCCCGAGAGTCGTGGTTTGCACTATAATCTCAACTGCCCCGGCCACGATGAGACTTGGGTGCAGCGTGACACCATTCTTCAGCGAGAGTTGGCACGGTCGGTGCCTGCTGGATAGGTTCCCGTTTTTTCAGCTAGGCCCATCACCGTTATCGTGCCCTTCAACGCCGGTGGCGGCAGCGAAACTTTTGCCAACATGCACCGCACGCGCAGATACAAGCTGGCTGTTTATCATGGCAAGGGCGTTGGCGAGCTTTTCGACCTCAAGGCCGATCCGTGGGAGCCGAAAATTTCTGGCACGACTCCGCTCATGCCGACATCAAGAGCGGACTTTTAGACGAGAGTTTCGACGCTCATGACCTGCTGACCACCGACAAGGGTTCCCCCCGGATTGCGCCGATGTAAGGCAGGAAACGCTTGAAACCTGCTGCCTGCGCGTTACTCTGACTGGCCCGTGCGCGCTTAGCTCAGCTGGCTAGAGCACATCGTTCACACCGATGGGGTCGGAGGTTCAAGTCCTCCAGTGCGCACCATTTTCCCTTTGGCAAATTGCGCTATTCCAGTCGCCCTCCAAGTCGCAGAGTGTGTCGATTGAGAGGGATCAAGGACATGCCTCTCCGCCTGTGAATTGACTCGTTGGGGCTGGAGTTGGTTGTGGATTGATGGATAACCGGGGCAGTTCTTTTCGGTGGCGGATTCCAAATGGGGGTGGGGATGACTGATCCAAATCGTTGGCCAAGTTTTTTGCGTGTTTCTCGTGGGAGCGGGTATTTAAGGTTTACGGAGAAAAAGTCATAGAGATTGGTGTTTGCGGCGATGGAGCTGGCGATGACGAAATTGGAGAGAGCGGCTTGCAGGTTGATTGCCGGCGGCAATTCATTCGCTGCCCGGAAAAATCTTTGATGGAATTCGGGGCCGTGCTTTTCACCAAGATGAAGCCACAGGCCGCCAATGATTTTTTCACCTTTCTGCCCGCCGTTCTTGATGCGCGCAAAGTCAGGGTCTTTTTGATACTGGTTGAAGGCGTCACGGTATTCCTGCACCCAGTCGACCAACTCATTGCCGGGTTGGGTGG
This sequence comes from Verrucomicrobiales bacterium, assembly GCA_002728775.1. Classification (GTDB taxonomy): domain Bacteria; phylum Verrucomicrobiota; class Verrucomicrobiia; order Limisphaerales; family UBA1100; genus UBA6614. The sequence goes on from PBVU01000026.1 coordinate 9,610, forward strand.
TTGATCCAGCTGTGACTCCGGCAAGGTAGCCGTAAATGGTGGCGAAGGCAGTGGCCAAGTGGTAGCGGGGCGTGTCGGGGCTTTGTAGAATGTGGCCATAAAACCAAAAGTTGCGGCCCATTTCATATTCGAATACGCCACGTGTTTCCTTTCGCTGCAAGTGGTTTCGGTACGTTTCCAGCCAGGTTCCCCGGCCTACCTCGATGCCCGCATAGCCGACCAATCCGCAGCCAGCACCGCATGTGGCTTCCACTGCTGCCAGCGTCGGCAGGACGGTGATTCGATTTTGTCCGTTGATGGAGATTCTGTTTCCGCTGAACGGTTCTCCACGCCCGGTAAGATCGCGGTAGTATGCCCAGCTTTTATCCAATTTACCGACGATTCGTCTTATTTCGGTGGGGCTTGTATTTGAGGTGGGGGGGATAAGCAGTAGAATATTTTTTCCACGATAAGCTGACAGTTCCTCCTTGGCTCCATCGAATCGAGTGTATGAAACCGTTTGTCCCTGCAAGGTGATGCGGGGCCTTTGTAATGAGGTTATCTGGCTCAAGGTCAGCCGGCCTCCCTCTGAATTCCAGTGGCTCAATCCTTGGTTTAGGGTGCCATTTCGAACAACATCTTCACCCGACGAGGAATCAACTAATGAAATCTGAGTCACTTCGAATTCATTCCAATTCCAGGTCGCCATTACCAGAGAATATGAGCCGCTTTCCTTGGGGTGTACGTTGCTGGTGCACAAAGTCCAGCCATCTTGTTCAAGGTATTTCGGGCGGCTAACCATAACGGGTTTTGGGCCGCGGAATTCCGGTACATGATCGGTATGGTCAGACCGATAGGCTCCCCAGATCCGGCACTTGAACTGGTAGGATCGGCCGGCTTGAAGCTGGATTTTTTCCTGAACAATACGGCCATATCCAGATTTTTTGGTGAGTCTCAGCACGGGAACTGAGTTCGCGCCATTTGCCGCTAGCGGAAAAACCAGCGATAGCCCAACAAGAACGGTGTTTAGGTGAATTTTCATTGCGTCAATTTTTCGGTTACATCGCTGTTCATGGGGTTTTTCTTACAACTGAAATTAAAAATCTTTTGTCCGTTCATCAGTAAGCGGATGGATTTTTGGCTAAGCTGTTGCATTTCCACTTGAGAGACAGGGGCTGTTGTCTATCGTTTGCCAATGCGATCACTTGCAGTTTTCTTTGCGCTCCAATTCATGTTGTTGGGGGAAAATTGGCCGGGTTGGCGTGGGCCGAGGGGAGATGGAACGAGCTTGGGAAAAGAAATTCCGGTGAAATGGAATTCCAAGGAGGGCGTGGCTTGGAAAGCGGCCTTGCCCGGGCGCGGCCTTTCATCGCCCATCGTTTGGGAAGACCGAATATTCCTCACGAGTTGCCTTCTGGAACGCGAGGAGAGGGTCTTGTTGTGTCTGGATCGGAAGACGGGACGCGAGTTGTGGCGGCGGGGGGTTGTGAAGTCGAGACTGGAAACCGTTCACCGATTGAATAGCCGCGCATCAGGTACGCCGGCGGTGGATGGAGAGGGGGTTTACACGGCATTCCTGAAGGTGTCGGGGAAGGAGGTGCCTGCACCCAATGTGAGTACGCCTCGTTTGATTACGCCGGGCAAAATTGTGGTTGCGGCACATGACTTGAAGGGGGGCGAAAAGTGGAAGGTTGAGATTGGGGATTTCATCAGCGCGCATGGGTTCAATTCTAGTCCGGTGATTTTTGATGGTTCGGTGATTATTAATGGTGATCATGATGGAAAATCCTATCTCGTCGTGCTGGACAAGCGCACGGGGCGGGAGCGCTGGAGAGTAGCGCGAGAGCATGGAATTCGGAGTTATGGAACGCCAATCATCCGAAAGGTGGGGGGGCGGACGCAGATGGTGTTGGCCGGCAGCAAGACCGTGACCAGTTATGATCCGGCAACGGGCAAGAAGCTGTGGACAGTTGATGGGCCAACGGAGCAGTTTGTTGCCTCGATGGTGTTTGATGGGGAACGATTTTTTGTGACAGGCGGGTTTCCGGAAAGGCACATCATGGCAATTCGGCCTGATGGTCGTGGAAACGTGACGGAAACACACGTCTCTTGGCGCGCTCGGCGGGGGGCTTCGTACGTGCCGTCTCCGATTGTTGTGGGGAAGTATTTCCTAGTGGTTTCGGACAGCGGAATTGCCAGTTGTTTTGATGCGGCATCAGGTGAGCGGCTTTGGATGGAACGCCTTGGCGGAGGGCATAGCGCATCACCTGTGTCTGCTGGAGGGATGGTTTATTTTGTCTCGGACAAAGGGGTGACCACGGTGCTGAAACCGGGGCGTGAATTCAAGGTGGTGGCTCGCAGTGAGATCGGTGAACTGGTGGCCTCCAGCCCGGCGATTAGCCAAGGGCAAATTTTTATTCGGGGCGAGAAGCACTTGTTCTGCATTGGGCGCTGAGGCTCATTTGAAGAAAATATTCCGGGCCGTGTTGCGCAGCAAATTTTCCCTGTCGGCTGGGGTGATCCCTTGGAGTTGATCTCGTACGAGGGAGATACTGGCGGTGTAGTTGTTGGGCTCGTTTAATTGATACGGACAGTCGCTGGCCCACATCAGGCGACTGGAGCCGTAGGCTTCAAGGAGTCGCTGGATGCGGGGAAGTTGCTCCAAATAAGGTGGTTTTCTGGTCCCGAAGGCATAGAAGGCGGAGATTTTGACGTGGACGTTGGGGTGGCGGGCAAGGCGGCAGAGGGTGTTGAGTTCCTCTGTGTGTTGCTGGTCTATTCGCGCGCAGTGGTCGATGACCACCGGGGTGTCCTGGAATTTGGCGCACATGAGATCCAGTCCGGCGATGTGTTCGGGATTGATGAGGGGGCACATGGCAATGTTGGCCTCGGCACCGGTGCGCCACATTTGGCGAAGCCCGGGATGTTCAAGCCAACGGGGGTTGCCGTTGGGTTTGATGCGGTAGCCGGTGATATGGCGGGCGCGATTGGCGCGCATGCGCTGGGGAATGCCGGGGAGAGAGGGATCCAGGGCGCCGACAATGGCAAAGGTGCCGGGGTGCGTCTCGGCGGCGTGGATATAATAATCGTTGCTGAAGCCATGATATCGTTGGTGCGAGATGATGACGTGGCGGGTGACGCCCTCGGAGTGGCCCAGCTTGATGAGATCCTCGGCGCTGAAACTGGGTGGGGCGAGATCATCCAGGGTCCGCCCCGAGGCGAGGGGAAAGCTGAGAATATCGCGCGTCCAGACATGGCTGTGTGCATCTATCCAGCCGGTTTGCTTTTCGGCCAATGTAGCGCAGCCGGCCAAGGTGATGGCAGGGAGTGTTTCAAGGGCTTGGCGGCGGTTCATGGGGTTTGGATAGCGGCAAGTATGGGGCGGGGCAAGTGTTTTGCTGTGAAGGATTGGACTTGGAGGCGGGGTCAGGTTAGTTTCTGGGACTCAATGTTGGAGATTGAAATCAGGCATGCGGAGGATACGCGATCGCTGACGGTGGAGAAGTCGGAGGTGGTGTTTGGTCGCAAGAATGAGATGCGCGAGGTGGACGTGGATTTAAATCCAGACGCCACGGTGTCGAGGGTGCATGCCCGGGCATGGAAATCTAAGGAGGGTTTGCAACTGGAAGACTTGGGCAGCTCGCTGGGAACAACCGTCAATGGGGACAGACTCGAGGAGCCGGTGTTGGTGGTGAAGGAGGATGTGGTGCAGATGGGGGAAACAGTGTTGAGCTTGTCGCTGAAGGCGTCGCAGAGGGAAAAGCGGGAGCGGCAGGTGGCGGCACGCAAGGCGGTGGTGAAGCGGGAAAGCGTGGTGGAACCGGGGCAGTTCCGGATGGAGTTTGAGGTGATGTCGAAAGGGAAACGGAAGGCGGTGGAAGTGGCCAAGCCGGAGGCGATCATTGGGCGGGCCAATGAGGAGCAGCCTGTGGACTTGGACTTGAGTGATGATCTGGCGGTCTCACGAAGGCACGCGCGGGTTTGGGTGGATGATGGAGCCTGTTGGGTTGAGGACTTAAAGAGCCGGCACGGGGTGATGGTGAATGATGAGAAGGTCGATGGCCCGGCGAAACTGGGCAAGGCGGACAAGCTGCGGATTGGCTCGACGCAACTGCGGGTGCAGCTACAAGTGGTAATGAAAAAGCCGGCGCAGACACGGAAGCCCGCGCGGGGCGGGGAATCGACACGGCCGCTGCCGGTGGGCATGGAGCCGCCAGGGAACAAGCGGTACCCGGTCTGGAAGGTGGACTCGGCTTGTTACCTGCCGCCGGCTACGCGTGAGGCGGGGAATGTAGATTTCCAATTGCCTGAGGAGCAGCCGGTTGGGGTGATTCGGGTGACAAGTGAGTTGGATGGGGATGCTCCGCCCGAGGTGAACATGGTCAGCAAGCGCAAGTCCGTCGAGTATTACCGGACGCTGTTGCAATTTCCGGCGACGATTGGTGGGGTGCACAATTTGGACAGTCTGTGCACTCTCGTGGTGGAGGAGATGTTGAAAATTTTTCCCGGAGCGGAGCGAGCGTCCATTTACACCTGTGATGACGCGGGCAAATCGATCTCTTTGAAATCGCATGTGCCGAATTTGAAGCCGGCGGTAAGCCCTTTGCTGGCGCAACTGGCGATCGCTGGAGGTTCGTGCCATGCATGGCAACAATGCGACAAGGAGGAATCCATGCAGCGNTTGCCAATTCAAGCAGGCATGTATGGACCGNTGCGGATGGGGAAGATTGAGGTGGGTGTGCTGTGTGTGGACTCAACCCAAAAAGGGCTGGAGTATACNCCGGAGGANTTGAGCCTGCTGATGGCCNTCGGGCGTATTTTAGGCGCTCANGTGCGCTTGGTTAGTGNNTAATGTTTAGGCTAGGTCTCGCCAAGAGAGNGAGGGCAAAAACCAGTTTTTCAAAATATTCTACGGAATCGCNGGCGGCGCACTTGGCGTGGGAATGCCGGGGACTGCCGGGGCTGGGACCGGAGTAGGCGCCGTGGNAACAGGAACGGGAGGAACAGTGCCGGGCACGGGGGGCGCTACAGCAGGTGCGGGCACACCGGGAACGGTCGGGGTCGTTGGGCCGGGTGTAGGTGCCGGTGTGCCTGGGGTAGCTCCCGGAGGGGCAGGGGCAATCGGTGGAGTTGGAGCCGGGGCAGGTGTGCCAGGAGGTGAGGTTGAGGCAGGTGGTGTCGCAGGGCCGGGTTGAGGCTGCTGCGGTGGGGCGGGAGTGGAAGGGGGTATGGGGGGGGCTGTGCTGCCTCCGGTATCGGGCGGGGTTGTGTTGTCGGTATTGTCGTCCGGATCTGGCGTGTCTCCGGTGTCCGGATCCGGTGGAATGGTTTCCTCGGTGCCGGGTTCACGGTTGAGTTTGGCTCGGGCTTCACGCAGATACCGCATGCGCTTGATGTAATCCAACTCAATTTCGAATCCACGACACATGCGCTGGGCTTCGGCAATCTCACCGCGAGTCAGGTACTTGGCGATGCTGTCGCGTGCGGTGGCGGCCCCTTGGAAGCCCTGCGCGGCTGCGAGGTTCCACCACTTGTAGGATTGCAGCCGGTCCTTGTGTGTGCCTTGGCCAATGGCGAAGGAAATGCCGACGTTGAACTGGGCTTGGACAAAGCCCTGTTGCGCGGACTTGAGGTACCACTTGAATCCTTCGCGGAAATCCAACGGAACCACAACGCCCTGCGTGTAAAATACTCCCATGTTATATTGGGCCTTCATGTCGCCATTTTTTGCCTGACGACTAATCTGAGGCAATTTTTGGCGCAACATTTCGACCACCACGTTCACATCGACGGGGGGAGGCGGCGGGGGAAGATTGGGGCGCGGGTTGGGGTTGTAGGGCGGGTTTACTTGCGGAGTGCCGGGGAAACCCCCAGCCCCGGGTTGCATGCCGGGCTGGACACCGCCGACCCCAGGTTGGGCACCCGGAAAGCCACCAATACCCGGTTGCATGCCGGGCTGAACCCCAGGTTGCACACCGGGGAAGCCACCAACACCCGGTTGCATGCCGGGCTGAACCCCAGGTTGCACACCCGGAAAGCCACCAATACCCGGTTGCATGCCGGGCTGAACCCCAGGTTGCACACCGGGGAAGCCACCAATACCCGGTTGCATGCCGGGCTGAACCCCAGGTTGCACACCGGGGAAGCCACCAACACCCGGCTGCATGCCGGGCTGAACCCCAGGTTGCACACCGGGGAAGCCACCAACACCCGGTTGCATCCCGGGCTGAACCCCAGGTTGCATGCCGGGCTGGACTCCACCGCCGCCAGGTTGCCCCGCGGGGAAGCCGCCAACGCCTGGCTGCATTCCAGGTTGAACGCCAACACCTGATGGGATTCCGGGCACTCCGACCCCGGGCTGCATGCCGGGCTGAACTCCGGGGGCACCGCCGACTCCGGGTTGCATTCCGGGTTGAACACCGCCCACTCCGGGCTGGACTCCGGGCATTCCGCCAACGCCCGGTTGGCCTCCGGGGATACCTCCAACCCCCGGTTGCATGCCCGGTATTCCAACACCCACGCCGGGTTGGCCACCAGCAGGCGTGCCGCCAGGATTAAAACCGAATCCCGGTGCCGGGCCGCCCACTGCCAATCCCGTGAGAATCCATAGGGCAACGAGCGCCGTCAGGCCATTTGAGGCGTGTTTAACTTGGCTTCGATTATTTTGCATATCCCGCTCCCTTGGTGGCGTAAACACAATCATGCATCAGCCAAAACTTCAAGAAAATTACCCCAATTTGACTGATTTGCAACCGATAATTCTTATTTTTTCCCGATTCGGAACAAGTGCCGGTCTCCCTTGATGAAAAGGTTGCCTTGGCTGATGGCGGGGCTGGCGAAGACTCCTTCGCCAACGGAATTTTCCGCGACAATATCCAGTTTCTTCCCCGGTCGAATCACGCGTGTTGTTCCGTCATCGAAAGTGAAGTAAACCAATCCTTCCGCGCTCACCAGACTCGCGTGGGCACCACGGCTCATTTTCTCGCCGGCCCATTGGGCATCACCTGTTCTCGCGTCGAAGCAACTGGCGAAACCGCGATCATTCACGAGCAGAAAATATTTCCCAGCGCTGATGGGCGAGGGGACGTAGCTCACCCAGTTCGGGGTGCGGTGATGCCACATGATTTTTCCGCTGTCATCAATGGTTCCGCGCCCGTCATGTTTCAGGCCGATGATGTGATGCTGAGGAAAACCGCCGGTCATGAACAGCAGGTCTGCCGCCGAATTGTAGACCATGGAGGCGACAAATTGCTGGGTGGGGCCGTTGAGGTACCAAATGTTCTTGCCGGTGTCCGGGTTATAACTGGCAACGGAGCGGTCGCCGGATAAGACCATCTGCGGCTGGCCACCCAAGTGGAAAATGGTGGGTACGCAGTAGCTGCGGGTGCGGTTCTGGCGCATGGTTTTCCAGAGGGTGTTGCCGTTGGCGCGATCGAGGGCGACGATGTAGGAGGGGCCGTCATGATCCCCATTGACGATCAACTTTTCCTTCCAGATAACCGGCGAACTGCAGTAGCCATGCACGCTCTTGAAAACCCCCGGGCGCGCCCGCCACAGCAATTTGCCATCAAGGCTGTACGCGGCCACCACCATATCCTTTTGATCTAGGAATGACACATACACGCGCTCGCCGTCAGTCGCCGGGGTGCTGGAGGCCCGACTGTTCAGGCGATGCACCCGCTCCAGCGGTGACTGAAGGACAACCTGTTTCCAAAGGATTTTTCCGGACACGCGATCCACGCAGAACAACAATCGTTCCTGTCGCGCCTCGTCACAGGTGACGAGGAAAATCTTGTCCTCCCATACCACGGGTGATGCATGCCCCTTACCGGGGATGGGTGTTTTCCACGCGATGTTTTTCGTGGGACTCCAGATGGTGGGAATGTTTTTCTCCAGACTGGTGCCGTCGCCACGCGGGCCTCGCCAACCCGGCCAGTTTTCCGCAGTGAGGCTGAGTGTGAGGATGGCGAGGGAAAGTATGAATCGCATGGGGGGGATTTTAGGCGACTGAAGATGGGGTGCAAGATGTCAGTGCGTTGTTGAGGTATCATCGCGCTTTCTCTCCTGTCACAGCGCGCTCAATGATGGCCCGGACATCAGTTGAATCGATCACTTCATCGGGTAGCCAATCGGGTTCTGGGGAAATGATTACCGGCCAATCGGCACGGCTTACGGGGCAGCAGCCGTGGGAGCCTTTGACCAGCGAGGCGTCCAACGGGATGACATCCATCAACATGCGGAAGCCGAGCTTCTTTTGCAGCAGCCGCCAGGCAATGTGGGCCTTTGGGAAACCAATTTGGGGATCAATAAACAACTCGGCCGGGTCGTAGCCGGGCTTGCGGTGAATGTCCACCGTGCGGGCAAAGTCTGGCGCGCACGTATCATCCTGCCAGTAGTAGTACGTGAACCACGCATCCTCCTCGGCGATGGCGATCAGATCTCCTGCACGTCCATGTGCTACGCCGCGCTCGTTTTTTCCCTCGTCATCCAGCACAAACTGGACGCCGTCCGTCTTCTCCAGCAGTGCCTGCACGGGCTTGATAATGGCCGGGTCGTTTATGTAAACGTGCGCCACTTGATGATCTGCCACGGCAAACGCCCGGCTTGCGCCTGGGTCGAGCAGCTCCAGTCCCAACTCCTCCTTGATGGACAGCCAGCCTTGCTGGCGGAAAAGCCGGTTCAGGTGAATGGGGCGCTGGACTTCTGAAAGGCCGTATTCCGAAAGCAACAAAACCCTCACCCCGCGCTTTTCATAAAACTTGACCAGATCGGACACCAGTTCGTCAGCCAAATACAAGTCATCTCTGGCCTCCTTGGCCTCCGGTCCCAAGCGTTGCAGGTTGTAATCCAGATGCGGCAGATAAACCAACGACAGGGTTGGCGTATGTTTCTCTTCGATCCAGCGCGCCGACTCGGCAATCCAACGCGTGGCGCAATCCGGTGTGCCTTGTGGAGTCTGGGCGCCCGCCGCCGGCCCCCAGAAACCCGGGAAGGGAAACTCCCCTAGGTCATGCTTGATCGTTTCGCGCATCCCCATCGGCGACGTGTACACATCAAAAACCTTGCGTCCATCCGCAGGATACATGGGGCGCGGCGTGATGCTCAAGTCCGCGCTCGAATACATGTTGTACCACCAGAAAATTTTTGCACAGGTGAATTCCTCATCTTTTGCCCGCAAGCTTTCCCAGATTTTTGGTGCCCCCACAAGGTGGTTGGACTGTTTCCAGAACTGCACCTCCGCAAGCTCGCGATCATACCAACCATTGCCCACAATCCCATGGCTGGAAGGCGTCTGTCCGGTGAGATAATTGGATTGCGCCGTGGTGGTTACCGCGGGAAACGCCGGATCGATAAACGCCCGCCGTCCGTTGTTGCGGTAGAGCCGGGCAAACCGCATGTCCCGGGTAATGTGGCGATCGCACATTCCCACCACGTTCAAGACTGCGATGCGGTTCATGGACTTACACGGGCCAGTGGATAATCAACCATGTGCCGGGATGATCTTGCCATCCTCTTCCGCATGGCCCCGCGCCTGCAACTCATGGATCGCCCCCAACACCTTGGGCACATTCATCTCGTGCACTTCAAAGCCCTCGCCAATGGAGCGGAGCAACGTGATGGTCAGGCGTCCACCTAGGTGCTCGCGGAATTCCTCCAAGCCCTCCAGCACTACCAGTTTGCCATCTTCGCCTTCGTGTAACAAATCGCTGGCCCAAAGGGAGAACCCCAGCCGCTCCAGCAGGCGCAGGATGCGATCGCAATCAGTCGCCGACAAGTGCCCCATCTCACGGGCATAGATGCAATCCAGCGCTATACCCACCGCTACCGCCTCGCCGTGTCGTATGCGATATTCAGAAATTTGCTCCAGCTTGTGCGCCGCCCAATGACCGAAATCAAGCGGACGCGCCGACCCCATCTCAAAGGGATCCCCGCTGGTGGCAATATGGTTCATGTGCAGTTCTGCGCACCTTTGAATCAGTCGCTGCATTGCCGCCGGTTCAAAATTCCGCAGCCCATCCGCATCCTTCTCAATCTGTTCAAAAAACTTCGTGTCACGAATGCAGGCTACCTTGACGGCCTCCACATATCCGTTGCGTTTATCGCGCGATGACAACGTGGAGAGCAGTTGGGAGTCATTAATCACCGCAAAAGGTGGGGCAAAGGTGCCAATGAAATTCTTTTTTCCAAACGCATTGATGCCATTCTTGACGCCCACGCCGGAGTCATCCTGACTGAGTGTTGTCGTGGGGATGCGGATGTGCCGGATTCCCCGGTGCGCTGTGGCCGCGGCCAGACCCACCATGTCCAGCAATGCCCCGCCACCAACGCAAATCAGGTAGGAATGGCGGTCAATGTGATAACGATCAATTTGTGAATGAACCTCGGAGACGTGAAAATAGGAATTCTTGGTGCGCTCTCCGCCTTCCATGATTACCGGTGCTGCTACGAGGGAAAGTGTGTCAGAATGGGTTTTAAAATAAGCCTCAATTTGGTGTATTAAAGTTGGCTGGGCCACCGCCAGCGCTTCGTCGAGAACCATCAACACTTTTCGGGATTCACGATTTTCGCCATCCACCAAGGTGTCTCGCAAGGTCGCATTCTCAGCGTCAAAGACATTCTGTGTGAACAGCACTTGATGCCGCCAACTCACCGTCACGGTGCGCTCAATCCGGGAGAACATGCGGACGAAGGTTGCAGATTTGCAGTCGCAAGGCAATTCCTGATGGTGGAGGGTTATTTGAACACTCGCCACCGGGTGGCTCGCTCGCTATGCTCCGCCGCCCATGATTTCGAGAACCAAATCCGACCAATTGTTCAAGGCGGCGCTGGAGCATATCCCGGGCGGGGTGAATTCGCCGGTGCGGGCGTTTCGGGGGGTGGGGGGGGAGCCGTTCTTTGTGGATCGCGCGGAGGGGGCGCGGGTTTGGGATGTGGACGGGAATGAGTACATCGACTACGTGGGGACGTGGGGGCCGGCGATTCTGGGGCACGCGCATCCGCGGATCATTGAGGCAGTGCGGGAGGCGGCGGGGCGAGGGACGAGTTTTGGAATTCCGAATACGCTGGAGGTGCGGATGGCGGAGGTGGTGAAGGGGGCGGTGGGGAGCGTGGAGAAGGTTCGCGTGTGCAACTCGGGCACGGAGGCATGCATGTCGGCCATCCGCATCGCGCGCGGGTTCACGGACCGGCCGAAGATTATAAAATTTGACGGGTGTTATCACGGGCATGCGGACTCGCTGCTGGTGCGTGCGGGGTCGGGGGCGCTGACGTTTGGCAACCCGGACAGCGGCGGCGTGCCGGCGGAGTTCACGGCGCACACGATCGTGGTGCCGTTTAATGACGAGGCGGCAGTGCGGGAGGCGTTCGCGGCCAATGCGGGGCAGGTGGCGGGGGTGATCCTGGAGCCGGTGCCGGCGAACGCGGGGTTGTATCTGCCGCGGGAGGGGTTCCTTCAGTTTCTAAGGGAAGTGACGGCGGCGGAGGGGGCGTTGCTGATATTTGACGAGGTGATGACGGGGTTCCGCGTGGCGATGGGCGGGGCGCAGGGGCGGTTTGGGATTACGCCGGACTTGAGCTGTTTTGGGAAGATCATTGGGGGCGGGCTGCCGGTGGGGGCGTTTGGGGGGCGTGCGGAGG
>PBVU01000027.1:0-6672 GCA_002728775.1 Verrucomicrobiales bacterium
GAAACTGGGCATTATTGATTCTCCACGCCGCTAATAATGACTGTGATTGCGCTTGCTGCACTCGCTACCGCTTGCAAGGTTGCGCCCTTGGGAATAATTTGATTGATCATGACATCAGGTGATGCTGTCGTGTTTGCCGCCACCGCATAGGCCTCCAGAATTTGATTTGTTGCAGCGGCACTTCCTCCGGCAGCGACAATGTGCATGTCTACAGTTCGACTGCTGCCTGTCGTGTTCGATAGCGTGACCTTCTTGATAATCGCCGCTCCGTTGCTGGCCGTGTAAATCGTGGCTGCGCTGTCTGCTATTTGCCCGCCTGCAACAAGCTGCTTGGGAACCAGTGCCATTAGTCAAAAGCCCTCAAAACCTCTGTGTCACGCAAACGGTTGTAGAGATCAGTGAACCAGCGGAACCACGCCCTCGAAAACATCCCAGTGCGTTGATTGATTGGCGATTCATACGCCGGAATCTGGTCACTCATGATTGATGCGGCGTCAGCGCTGCTGCCGCTCCTGTAATTGCTACCTTAATCGGATCAGAGATGCGTATCCGCAGCGTGCGTGTGCGAAACTGTCCCAGACGGCTGAAGATGGCGCGTTTTAAGTAATCACCAATCGCACCCAGACCCGTCCAGTGTTCGTTGCTGAACGTCTTGCCGCCGTCATCTGACCAGTCCAGCATGACTTGCGGATCACTGCCCTGCCCGCTGATTAAACCCGCTCCGCTCTCCACCTGGAGTTCAAACCGCGCCATGTTGATACGGTTGCCGTTGTTGTGGATCGGCGGGCTGGTCGCCGTCCTGATGATGGTGTTGCCGTTTTCGTCATAGGTATCGAGGTCCAGTTCAAATAACTGGCCTGAGAGATAATCCGCAACGATATGCTTGTCATAAGCCCTCGCGTAATCATTGGCCCGCCATCGATTTATTTCGGTAAGATCGGACTTTAGGCTTGTTCTTTCATGTAACATCTGAGTGTTGGCATCATAGACCCAGGTGCCTTCCTCGAACACCACGCAGTAAAACGCATGACCCTCTTGAGCGTAAGTGAACGCCCTCACAGGTGACTGAACGTCATAGCCTTCAATCGCCGCTTCCATAGCGTGCGTTGATATACGCCGTGGCGTGTAACCGTCAGCCCTGTAGAACGCTAGGTCGTCTCCTTGCCAGAAAATCGTGTTGTCCATTTTCGCCACAGAGTCTTCATCCGCACAGCCACGCTCGATGAAGCCACCGCTGATACGGCGGAACGGAAAGTCTGCGTCACCCACGTTGATATAGACTTCAGTCGTTTCAGTACCGAACACCCAAAGCTCACGGTGATCGACGGCAAGCGCCACAGCATCGTCTGGATTTCCTTCAGCCGTCGAAAAATCAAGTGCATCCCAAGCCGTCCCGTTTGATGAAATGTAAAATTCTGCTGTGCCGGAGCGCAGCACCACGAAATAGTTGTCAATCCACGCAATGTCTTGCACATCAGGCAGATCGGAGTCCGTCACTTCCGCCAGTGATGAGCCGTTCCATGTGTAAGCCTTAACGCCGACCTGGATCAGCAGCGTGGAGCCGTTGTCCACCATCTTGACGCGGCCCGTGCCTGCCACCGTTCCGCGTGACGTAATGCCGCCAGATGACGAAATCTCGTAAAGCGTTGACGAGGAGACAGCAAAGAGAACGCTGTCCATCACATGAAGGGCGCGAACTGGCCCGACAGCCGTATCTGCGAAACTTTTAAGCCCAGGCGTGCCATGCAACACGACAGGCGATTTAGCGTCCTGTGGTGCGCTTTCTGGATAAAGATTGACGAGCCGTTGCGCCGATAGCGGTAATGACCGCGATTGATAGCTGTGGACCGCAAACGGTATTTGCACCAGGTTCAATAGAACGCCTCCGGCACATACACCGATTCAGTGCCGCGCTTTTTCGATGTAACGCCACGCAACGAAACGTCAGCGCCAACCGCCTCCGTCTTCAGTCTGGTAATTACATTCTCGTTGAGACCGAATGCAGGAGCGCAACGTGCCGCCGTGATCGTGATCAGCGGTTCAACTGCGTAATCGGGTATTGCGCTGGTTGCCCAATGTGACACGCCGTTCTCAATATACTGATCGTTGATGAGTTCAATGCGGGCGTCCACAACATCAGCATCGTTGGAATTGGCCGTCTCGCCAGCAGCGAGTACGCCTAACTCCTCCAGCACACGATTTCTCAGGACGGCCTTGGTTGTCGTTGCCATAGCGTCTCCAAAAAAAGAGGAGGGCCGAAGCCCTCCTCAACCTTTGATCACCTCCTCAACGATTAAGTCGTGAAGTTCTCATCGATGAAGTAGTAGACCACCACGGAAACTGTTCCCGTATGGCCTCCAGCCGAAGCAGCGTTTGCTTCGATCTGGATCACGGTCTCGGCGGTGAACAGTTGCGGTCCATCCGTCAGCAGTACGCCCTGGAGCGCCCACATATTGCCTGCAACGGGTTTTACGTCAGTCGTCACGTCACCCGTCCAGACACCGAGATTACCGAAGCCGTCTGGATCAGCGGATTCAGAGCCATTCGCAGCCCATCCGATATCCATGTCTAGCGCCTCGGTGCCAGTGTCAATGTCATCCGCGTAAAGCATTCCGCCGACAACAACCGAGTTGGCTGGAAGGCGGCACATCTCAAAGATGTCACCGTCTTCAACCACAGCGGCGATTTCATAGGTNCCNGTGGCAACCTTGAGGTTNCCGTGAGACCCATGCCCAGCGACAGGGAAGGTCGANGCGGCACGGGTAGCTGTNANNGTNTCAGCAGCCATTGCTCATCTCCTTCCTAACTGTCAGCAACGCCAGCGGTGTAAACCGTNACNACACCGTTTTGNTTGGTGTTGTAGTGCAGTTTTTCANNGCCGTAGTTCNCTGNATATGCCAACGCCATACTCAAAGCCGTAGTCATCCTCTTTCTTGATTGAGGACTTCCACCGCTGTGCGTATGCGACACCCACCGCCTGCTGTCCGCAGAGGTAGTTGGGTGCCACGTCGATGCTGGATGCACCCACGCCAGAGATAACGCTGATCTCAGGCACTTCGCGGCAGATTACGCCGTCAAAGATGAGATCGCCGTCTCTGAACAGTGGATTATCGCGTCCTCGCGTCCACGCTTCACGGTTGGCTTGCAGCATAGTGCTGTCGGTTTTCAGATCGCGGAAAGCAAGCGAATTGCAGAACAGCACAAACCATTCCTCGTCTTCAGTAGTACGAATCGGAGTGATGGTCGGTGCGCTCGACGTTTTCGCTATACGCTTCGCAAGTGACACAATATCGGCATCCAGCTTGTCAGCCGTGTTGTCGATATTCGCCAAAGCCGCAGAGTGATCGTTCCCGCTGTTATTACCCGTCGCCGCACCAAACAAAGCGCGGTCTGAGTTATTAGCGAGCCACGAATCCTTATTGGACTCTGACGCACTTGCGTAAGCGGTATTTCCGCCGTCAGCAGTCGCAATGGCACCAAGAGCGCTGATCACCAGGTCTCTTGTGTCTTCCATCGCCCAGAGCTTCAGCATCTCACGGGCCGCATTTCTGAGACCAATGGGAGACTTTTGCTCTTCTTCTGCTGTAACTAGTACACCGTTCCGCCGGAAGGTCACGTTGACCTGATGCCCATAATTACCAAGCGCCTCTTCATTACCCGCTAGGCGCGTATTGCCTGTGACGGCTGAATTGGTGAGCTTGGTAACCATTGGAAACGTAATCGAGTTCCCAGGCTTGGTCGTGAGGTCTTCCTTGATTTGGATGACAGCGTTCGCGCCTGTGCCCATGTACCGCTTGAAGCGGTTGTCACGGACGTATTCACGAAAGAACTCGTCATCCCACTGCTGAACGGTGAGGTTTGAATGTGTAGCTGTATCAGCCATTCGTTATTTCCTCACTTCAGAAGTTCATCCAAAGGCGCGGGTCCAGCCCAGGCAGGGCCGCTGGAGCGGTTGCCTGCTGACCTGGCTCCGGCCAACGATTGCGGTAGAGATGGTTGCTGCTCTGGCTCTCTCGCCTGGACCTCGCTCATGAGTTCCTGACGCAGTTCCTCTTTCAGCTTTTCCCGATAAGTGCCAGGGTCATCACCAACCTGTTCAAGCACGTCCAGCCGTTTCACCGTGTCATATGCAAACTTGGCTGGATTTGGAGACTGCATGGCCTGCAAAAGAAAAGTCGGCTCACGCTGTCCCAATTCCTGCCAGCGCGTAAGATTTCCCGTCGCGTCACGTCCCATGACCTCATCGAAGTCAGGCAGTGCCGTGCGGGCCATCTCCACACTCATGTTCACACGCTCATTGAGCAGTCGTTGCTCAACACGTTGCTCCAGCGTCTGTCCCGCAGAAGTCGGATCGATTTCCCAATCCGGCTGCTCGACAGGAACTTGCTGCTGCGGCTGTGCTTGCGCTAGTTGATAAAGCTCCTGGCGGTGCTTATCGCGTTCCGCCAAAAGTGCAGCGAGTGGTACTGTCTGTTCCACTTTATCGGATGACGGCGGCTCACCCTCTTCTTCGCCCGTTTGCGGTTCTTCAGGTTCGTCTCCAGACTGTTCAGCTTCGACCTGATCAAGGTCTTGCTGTTCTGCCTCCAGAGCTTCCGGTTGCTCCTCGACAGGTTGATCCAGCGTTTGCTGCTGTTCAGCCTCTAACTCTTCCTGACCGCTTAAAATGGAATCCAAGTCACTCATTCAATCACCTCCTCACCGTATCGTGGTGAAAACGAAGCGCCCTTAACGTTGGCGACACGATTACGCCCGCACTCCGGCGACGAGACCACGCCTTACCCGCGTGGTTGGGATTCTTCAGCGAACGATTGAGAGGACGTTTTCAGCTTCGATCTGGTCCGTCTCGGCTTCCAGCTTCTCAGACGCAGCAGCGTCTTTAGCCGCCTGGGCGATCTTCCGCTGGGTGTCCGCTTCGGTGTTGTCAATAAGGGCGTTCTGCAATTCAGCGGCTTGCTGGGCTTGTTGCTGTGCCGCAGCCTGGGCCTCTGGATTCTCAGGACCGCCCGTGATGATTTCGATAAGGCGTTTCTTGTTACGAAGCTCAGACGCTTCGATGTAAACTTCTGGCGGGAACACAACGCCCGCGTTAGCCAATCCAACAAGCGCATCGAACTGCTCCTGCTGCATGGTGATGGTGTCAGGCACCTCTTCCAGAATGATGTCTACGTCCAGATCAACAGGCTGGATCGCATTCGGGTCCATCATTCCCTGGCCGAACATATCCATCACTGGGTTACCCATTGGATCACGCGCCATCTGGTTGAACGCCACGAACTTCATGTTGCGCTCGTTGTCAGTTACCCGCACCCAGCGTTCCTCGGTCCAGAACTGACGTATGCGATTCCAGACCTGGCGGTAGACCCTGAGATTAAAGTCACGCAGCGCATCCAGCATTGTCGCCAGTTCGACCATGCCGCCTTGCTGTTGAGCAAGAATGGCGCGGCCTGAGATGTTGCGGGTATCGCGCCCTTCCATCGCCGCATTTGGACCCATCAGGTCTATTTCTTGCGTGGCGTGCGCTAACAGGTTTGCTTGCGCTCCAAGGTCAGAGGCGTTTTTCGTATCAAGGATTTGAAACTGCGCTCCTGGCGATACCTCGATATGACCGTCAGCCTTTGCCATTTCCGCCTTCATATGGCGGATGTCCTGGACGGCTCCTGTCTCGCCCATAGTCTGGCGCATGATTGCCAGATGCAGCATTTTAGATCGGCGTTTGTTGATTTCATCCTGTGCCGAGATCATTGAGCGCACAACGCCGTAACGCTCATTCTCCCTGTTACAATAAGCACTTTGGATGATTAGTTCACATTCTGGTTCACCATTTTCATCGACGTATGGTGACACGCCCTCTTGAATAATTCCGCCCTTGGTGAAGATGGCCCAGCGCCACTCTCCTCCCTCCTGGAAGCGAATGTGTGCAACCTTTACACGCTTGCGCTTGCGATCTGCCCACAGGTGATGCTTTGGCCTGTCGTCGTAAGTCTCTTCAGTTCTGATCTCGCCAATGGTGTGTTCAAGGATGTCCTCAACGTCTTTGCCGTATCGGTCCAGAGCGTCTTGCATATCCATCCAGATGATGGTGCCGATGTACTTTGCATCTGAGTAATCAGCCTCGACTGAATGCGGGTCCCAGAACAAACGATCCCAGCGGTAGCGTTGTATCTTGATTTCGATACGGTTGCCGACAACTTCACCGATAACCTCACAGCCACCAGCGCCCTCAACCAGCAGGTTTTCCCAGACGCCTGACCGCACCTGGTCAAAGTTGGTGTTGTCACAGACGTAGCGGATTGCGTCAGTGCAGGCCTCCGAGTCCTCCTCATGCACTGGCGTTCGTGGGTACGCCTTCGGATTTGTCCGCGTCTGCTTCTCAATACCTTTCAGAAAGTCGATCTTGCGCTGAATGCGGTTGATGATGATCGGCGGCTGCCCTCGCTTCTTTAGTTCATTACGCTCCGTCGTCGTAAGCTGTTCGCCGTCATAGTAATCACGATCACGTTCACTCCGTTGGCGTGCGCCAACCGTTGCATCCTCAGAGTTATCGACCCACGCGACCAGTTCCAAAACGTCAGGCATCACATTGTCTTCCAGTTGGGTAGATCATTGTCCCAGCCATAAGCATCCTTCTCTGGCTCTTTATGAATCACAGGTATCCACGGCCTTGACATA
>PBVU01000005.1:0-10350 GCA_002728775.1 Verrucomicrobiales bacterium
ATGGGCAGGCACATATCCGGCGTGGACAGTTGGGCAATAATCGATCCATCCACAAATTCCACCATGGAATGAATGACACTCTGCGGATGGACGACAACCCGCACTTGGCTCATTGGAATATCAAACAACCAGCGAGCCTCAATCATCTCCAGTCCCTTGTTAAAAAGCGTGGCTGAATCAATGGTTATCTTTGGCCCCATGACCCATGATGGATGTTTCAGGGCGCGCTCGACAGTGATCGAGTCAAACTCTTCAGCCGGAGTATTGCGAAAAGGTCCGCCCGATGCCGTTAACCAAAGCTGCCGGACAGATTCAGGCGCGCGACCCTCCAAACATTGGAATATTGCCGAATGTTCACTATCCACCGCAAGCACCTTGACCCCATGCCTGCCAGCCTCAGCCATGACAATTTCCCCAGCCATCACGAGGATTTCCTTGGAGGCAACGGCAATATCCTTGCCTGCCCGGATAGCCGCCAATGCCGGCTGAAGACCCGCCACGCCAACAATGGCAATGAGGACAATATCAGCCTCAGGTAAAGTCGCCAGCTTTACCAAACCCTCATCCCCTTGATAAACCTGCGGCGTGCCCCTCCACTCATTATCCAGTTCCTTGGCTGCCTCCACATCAGACAACGATACAGCCTTGGGGTTGAACTGGTTCACTTGCTCCCGAAGCAGGTTGGCATTCCGTCCAGCGGCGAGGCCTATCAACTCCATCTCACCAGAAAGATCCTCCGCCACCTTGCAGGTGCTGGTGCCAATGGAGCCTGTACTGCCAAGCAAGACAACCTTCTTCATGATACTGGCATCCCGTATTTCAGGTAGAGATACATCATCGGGGCATTGAACAGCAGGCTGTCGAGCAAGTCGAGAATTCCACCAATACCTGGAAAATAACTGCCCGAGTCCTTGGCTCCAGCCACTCGCTTGAGCTTCGATTCTACGAGATCTCCAAATACAGCACCCACCCCCAGCACAACGCCCACCACGCAAGCATCGCTCATCGGCATTCTCGTAAAATGGTCTTCAGCAAAATGGATAAAAGCCGCCGCAGCTCCAACGGAGAGAAGTATAGCCCCTGCAAATCCTTCCCAAGTTTTCCCCGGACTGATTGCTGGCAGCATTTTATGACGGCCGATAGCGGATCCCAGCAAGTAAGCTCCTGTATCACTTGCCTTGGTTACCACGATGAAGAACAGTAGAAACCACGGGCCAAATTCAAATTGAATGAGTTGAAGAAAATTCAGGAGCATTGCCACATAAAGAACACCCATGATGGTGACTCCCAGCCTGCCTTGAATATCGTCGAGGAAAATATGACGCACCCCAACGGCAAGAATGAAGAAAGACAAAAAACAAATCTCAAACAAAGGCACGAGGTCCATCCGCGGCTCGTGCGGCAATGCCAGCAGGAGAAATACACCGCCAACCATTGTCATGCCAGCGAGCGTCCCCTGCCATGGCCGGCCCGGGAACCCACCTTGTTCGGACAATTCAAAAAATTCACGCAAGCCCAACCCAGCCAATAACAGCATAATAAGAAGAAATGCCGGCTTGGCGATCGCTGGATTTTTGGCAAACAGGCCAACCAGCAATACACCCCAGAGCAGTGAAGCGCTGCAAAATCTCTGAATAAAAATAACTGCCTTACTGGGCTGCGCCCCGGGGGCTTGCTGGTTGGTTTCAGTCACAGCCGGTTATAGCAGCCCAAAGCGCCGATGCCGGCGAGCATATTCCTCAAGGGCATCGATGAGTTGTGGGCGCCGAAAATCAGGCCAGAAAGTAGGCGTGACAAGCATCTCGGCATAGGAAATCTGCCATAACAGAAAATTACTAATACGCATTTCCCCACTGGTTCGGATCAAAAGATCCGGATCTGGAATATGCCGGGTGTGGAGATGATTGGCAAAGTATTGCTCGTCAATTTCCTGCGGATCGATTGCTCCTGCCTTGGCCTTCTCAGCGATAGCCCGCGCAGCGTCAATGATTTCCGCGCGCGAGCCATAACTTAACGCAAGAATCAAAGTCAGGCCGTTGTTCCCCTCAAGGGCCGCCTTGGATTCCCCCAATTGGTTGCGTACATGTTCAGGCAGCCGGTGAATTTGGCCAATAGCCTCTAGCCGCACGTTGTTCTTCTTCAATTCCTTAACCTCTTTTTTAAGATAAAAAGAGAGGTATTTCATTATCGCCTCAACTTCGGGCTGAGGCCGATTCCAATTCTCGGCGGAAAATGTATAAAGGGTGAGGTACTTGATCCCCAGCTCGCCAGCAGCGCGGATGATGGCTCGCGCGGATTCCACGCCACGGCGGTGCCCCTCAATTCTTGGAAGACTGCGTTGCTTGGCCCAGCGCCCATTCCCATCCATGATGACAGCCACATGCATGGGAAGCAGTTCATGTGCCTCTGGGCTGAGCTGGGCGGAACGACCGCTCATCTTTACAGAAACATCGTTTGATCGCGAGCAGGCCCAACAGAAACGATCTTGAGCTTGGCGCCCGAGAATTCGGAAATTGCCTTAAGATAACGACGGGCATTCAGTGGGAGCTTACGCCACTCACGTACCTCACTGGTATCTTTTTGCCAGCCGGGATATTTTTTATATATGGGCCGACAACGAGCCAAATCTTCAAGGTCACTGGGGACGTAGTCCAGCTTGGTACGGCCCATGCGGTATCCCGTACACAACTGAATCTCCTTCAAGCTGTCCAATCCGTCCACATTGGTGATGGCCAGTTCATCGATGCCATTGACCTGCACGGCTTGACGGATAGTGACAAGATCCAGCCATCCACAACGGCGTGGCCGCCCTGTGGTCGCTCCAAACTCACGGCCCATGCCGTGGAGCATGTCGCTAATGGCTGCGTCCTCGGACGGCAAAGGGCCACCTCCAACGCGTGTCGTGTAAGCCTTCATGACCCCAATCACCCGGTCGATCCTGTTGGGTGGAATCCCGGAACCGGTGCAGGCACCGCCGGCCGTTGTGTTTGAGGATGTGACAAAAGGATAGGTTCCGTGATCGATATCAAGGTAACTACCCTGAGCGCCCTCGAAGAGCATTGCTGAACCCTTGGTGATTTCCCTGTGAAGCAAAGGAAGCGTGTTGGCGATATAGGGGCGCAGTCGCTTAGCCGCCTTCTCGTAGTCGGCCTGAACCTTTTTCAATGAGACTGGCTTGCCGCCCAAGGCCTTGATAAGTTGGTTGTTTTCACGAACACGGCTCTTGAGCCGGTCTGCCAGCTTTTTCCCATCCACAAGATCGATCATGCGCAGACCGCCGCGCCCTGCCTTGTCTGCATACGCCGGACCTATGCCTCGGCGCGTTGTCCCAATTTGATTCTTACCTTTGCGTTGCTCACTGCACGCCTCAAGCTCACGATGGTAGGGCATCACCACATGAGCCTTCTCACTAATGAACAGGTTGCCATTGACACGCACCCCGAGACTTTCCAGCTCGTCGATTTCAGCCACAAGCGTAACGGGATCAATCACCACGCCATTGCCAATAACAGATTTTGTTTTCTTGTGCAGAATGCCCGAGGGTATCAAGTGCAGGATATATTGCTGGTCTCCAACCCGGACCGTGTGGCCGGCGTTGCTGCCTCCTTGACTACGCACGACCACGTCGGCCTGCTCCGTGAGCACGTCGATGATCTTGCCTTTACCTTCGTCGCCCCATTGGGCACCTACAAGTATGGTGTTGGCCATGATTCGATAAAAATGTGCCCAACAAAAAACCCCGAGACGAATCGGGGCAAAAGCAGGGCTGTTTGCCGGCGGAGTCTGTTCCCCTGCCCTACCCGTGTCAATCAATTCCCCTTGCTGCATAGACCGGCCACATCCATGCTGCGCGCATGCCATTGCCGGCCGATTACCACATGCACACTCCGCTCTGCCGCCACGCCAAGGGGGAACCCAGAGAGTATGCCGCTCGCGCATTGGAAATTGGGCTTGATGAAATTGGTTTCAGTGACCATTCCCCCATGCGTGAGGATGGATTTGACGAGTGGCGCATGCACTCAGGAGAACTGCCTCGATATGCGGAAATGGTCGAGGAGGCACAGCAGGCAAATCCGGATTTGACCATAAAATTGGGTTTGGAAGTAGATTACCTGCCCGGCCATGAGCTCTGGATCAGGGAAATGGCCGGCATGCACGATTGGGATTATTTCATCGGCTCAGTTCATTATGTCGGCGACTGGGCAATTGATGCCCCCGCCACGCTCGACCAATGGCGCAACCGGGAAACCCTCGAGGTCTGGACAGCCTATTTCAAAAATCTGACAGCAGCAGCAGCGACAGGATTATTTAACATCATGGGCCATGCGGATTTACCCAAAAAATTCGGGTTTATTCCAGAAGACGATTGTGGCCCGCTTTATGAAGAATTCCTCACCGCATGTGCAGAAACAGAAACCTGCATCGAACTCAACACGGCGGGTCTCCGAAAGGACTGCTTGGAAATTTACCCGCATCCTGACATTCTGAGAATGGCGCAAACAACCGGAGTCCAAATTACATTCGGATCAGACGCACACGCTCCTCATGAAATAGGGATGAACTTGAATGATGCGAAGAAACTGGCACATGAATGTGGGTTTAAGACCTACTGCCGGTTTTCCGGCCGCGAAAAAATCGAGTGCGCTATTTAGCAATTCCGCGTTGGCTCGACTGGACAAACTCCAGCAAGTGTTTCACCTCCGGACATGCCTCAATCTCGGCCTTCGCTTTTTCGATGGCGCGAGAAAAATTCATTTCGCTGCGAAATAGAACCCGGTGAGCCAGCTTCAGCGCTTTCTGGGCAGGCTCACCGATATTGTTTCGCTTGAGTCCCTCCTTGTTCAGCGTGCGTGTTGCGGCAGGATTCCCGTCAGCCAACATATAGGGCGGCACATCCTGCACCACCTTGCTGCAGCCGCCAATAATGGACATGGTTCCAATCCGACAGAATTGGTGAACAGCCGCCACCCCCCCAATGATGGCATGGTCTTCCACCTCAACATGCCCAGCCAATGTGGCGACATTGGACATGATGATGTGATTGCCCAACTGACAATCATGGGCCACATGGGCGTAAGCCAACAAGTTGTTGCCGCTGCCAAGAACGGTGGCTTCACCATCATTCGTGGCACTATGGATAGTAACATACTCCCGGAGTGTATTGCCATCGCCAATGCGAGTCCATGTTTCGCCCCTACTCCATTTCAAATCCTGGGTTCGCAAACCAATACTGGCAAAAGGATAAATTTCATTTTCCGCGCCCAACACAGTGCACCCGTCGATCACCACGTGCGAATGAAGCCGGCATGCACGCCCCAAGGTGACACGCTCACCGACGACGCAGTAGGGGCCAATCTCGCAATCCTCTCCAATGACCGCGTTCTCGTGAATGACAGCGCTGGGGTGTATGCTCATTGGTCGTCCGGGCTGAAGAGCATGAAGGTGACGTTTGCCTCACTGACAATTTCTCCGTCAACCAGGCAGGCCCCCTTCGCCTTCCCGATCTTGCCGCGTGACTTCAAGAGTTCTACCTCGATAGTCAAAACGTCGCCGGGATGGACAGGCCGACGCCATCTGACATTATCAGCGCTGGTAAAGTAGGCAAGTTTCCCGAGATTTTCCGCCTTCTTCAGCATCAGAATTCCACCAACCTGAGCAATGGCTTCCAATTGCATGACCCCCGGCATGATTGGGTGCCCGGGAAAATGCCCCTCAAAGTAGGGCTCACCGACACTAACATTCTTGATCGCAGTGATCTGGTTTCCGTCAATTCTCGTCACACGGTCGACCATCAGAAATGGGAACCGATGGGGCAAAATCTTCATCACCTGAGTAACGTCCAACTCCGCGCCGTCCTCCACGATGGTCTCAACCTTGGCAGTCTCGACTGCGGGTGGTGGAGCAAATGTCTGTGCGGTTTGCAATGGCTTGCGCATTTGAGTCTGGATTTGACGGGCAAGTTCACAGTTGGCGGCATGGCCCGGACGCGTGGCAACAACGTGCGCCTGCAAGGGGCACCCCACCAAGGCGAGGTCGCCAAGGATATCCAGCATCTTATGCCGGACAAATTCATTGGGATAACGCAGTGGTTCATTGGTCAGCACGGCATCGTCGCGAACGACCACCGCGTTTTCCAAACTGCCACCCTTGATAAGGCCATTCTGGTAGAGGTGCTCAATTTCCTCATAAAAACAGAATGTCCGCGCCCGCGAAAGCTCGTTCGTCCAGTTATCAGGAGACAATTCCAAGCTGTAGAACTGGGTGTAACGGTTGCGGGCATCAGCGCTGGTGCAACTGATTTTGAAGCCGTCATGCGGGAATGCCGCCATGTGACTCTCACCCAGTTGCACCTCGATGGGCTCGGACAAGCGATATATTTCCCGGGAATCATCCTGATTTTCCACGCCTGATTTCCGAATGGCATTATCGAATTCAATGCTACTCCCGTCGCCGATGGGCGGCTCATTCGCGTCCAACTCGATGACGGCATTGTCAATGCCGTTGCCCGCGAGCGCGGCGAGAACATGCTCAACGGTATGTATGCGAATGCTTCCCTTGGCTAGCGTGGTGGACCGCTGGGTATCGGAGACATTGTCAATTAAGGCCTCAACCTCCGGCTTGCCTTCGAGATCCACGCGCCGAAAGCGCACGCCACTGCCCGCCGGCGAGGGCAACAGAGTCAAGTTGACCTTGTTGCCACTATGCAGGCCGGCACCGGAAACCCTAGCGGGTTTCCGCAGTGTTTGTTGGCTCAACACGCCGGTTTATTACCGCCCGCAAGCCACCCTTGCAAGGCCGGGGCTATGCATCGACCTCCTCGGGTGCCTCTTCAGACTCTTCCGCCTCGCGGTCCGCCTTGGCGGCCTTGCGGGATAGACGCACCTTGCCACGGTCGTCAACACCCAGACATTTTACCCAGATTTTATCTCCTTCCTTGACGAGATCCTCGGTGCGCTTAACGCGGAAGTCGGCAAGTTCGCTGATGTGACAAAGCCCATCGCGGCCCGGCAGGAATTCCACGAAACACCCATACTCCTTAATGCTAACGACCGTTCCGTGATAGAGCTTGCCCTCCTCGGGCTCTTCCTCACTAACCTCGCGTTCCTCCCGTACGGCGGATTCTTCATCCTTAATTTCGCCGGCATCCACCTCACCATTCTCCTCGGCCAATGCGGCCTTTCGGGAAAGACGAACCTTGCCGCGTTCATCAATGCCCAAACATTTGACCTTGATGACATCGCCTTCCTTGACGACATCCTCGGTCTTATCAACACGCTGGGGAGCCAGCTCGCTGATATGGCAAAGGCCATCACGGCCGGGCAGGAATTCCACGAAGCAGCCAAAGTCCTTGATGCTGACCACGCTACCGCTGTAGATACGACCCACCTCGGCCTCGGCAGTCATGCCCTCGATTTCCTCCACAGCCACCTGCATGCCCTCTGGATTGAGGGAGTAAATGTTCACAGTGCCGTCGTCCTCGATGTTAATTTCACAGCCGGATTCCTCAACGATCCGCTTGATGTTCTTGCCACCCGGTCCGATCACCATGCCAATCTTCTCGGGGTCAATCTTCAGTTGCTGGATGCGCGGCGCGTACGGGCTCATCTCGCCCGGCTCGCTGATCGTCTCATTCATTATGTCAATGATCTCGCCGCGAGCCTTCTTCGCCGCTTGAATCGCCTCCTCCATGATCGCCATCGGCAAACCCTTCAGCTTGAGGTCCAGCTGAAAGCCGGTGATGCCTTCCTTCGTGCCGGCGATTTTGCAGTCCATGTCGCAGAACGCATCTTCCCAGCCCATGATGTCGGTCAGNATTTTGTGGTTCACAATCTTCTCGTTGTCATCCAGCTCGGTGCAAATGCCGATGCTGATNCCGGCACANGCGCCCTTCACCTCGATACCCGCGTTCATCAACGNCAAGCTGCCGCCGCAAACTGACGCCATTGAACTGGAACCATTGGACTCAAGGATTTCGCTGACCTGTCGCACAGCGTACGGGTAATTATCATCAATCGGAATGATCGGCAAAATCGACCGCTCCGCCAATGCCCCATGTCCCACTTCGCGCCGGCCCGGGCCCATAATGCGGCCGGTTTCACCGACGGAGTAGTTCGGGAAGTTGTAATGCATGATGTACTGCTTGCTGTCCTCGCCGCCGGTATAGTTGTCGAAACGCTGGGCATCGTCAGTGGTGCCGAGGGTCGTCAGCACTAGTGCCTGCGTCTCACCGCGCGTAAACAACGCCGAGCCGTGCGTCCGTGGCAGCACGCCGACTTCGCAGGTGATCTTGCGCAGTTCATCGATGCCGCGTCCGTCCAATCGCTTGCCTTCGTTGAGGATCAAGCCGCGCAGCGCGGTCTTTTGAATGTGATAAAACGCCTGGCCGACCACCGAGTCGGTCACTTCTTCCTCACCAAATTCCTCACGAAGCTTGGCAGCAACCTCCTCCCGGATAGCGGCCACCGCGTCTTCGCGCTCGAGCTTTTTCACCGTAAGCAGAGCCTCAACAATGCGATCGCCTCCACCCAGTTCCTCTGCTTTGGCGAAGATTTCAGGTGGCACAGGCTTAAGTTGGCTCGAGATGTCGCGCTTTTCCTTACCGCATTTGGCTTGGAGTTCCTTTTGCGCGGCAATCTGCGGGATGCAACATTCTTGGCCAAACTTCAGTGCCGCGATGAAATCCTCGTCTGAGATTTGCTCTGCGCAGCCTTCGTACATCACCACGTCTGTCTCATTGCCAACGTACATCAAATCGAGGTCGCTAGCCGCCTGTTCCTCGTGTGTGGGATTTGCCACGAACTTGCCGTCAATGCGGCCCACGCGCACTGCACCCAACGGGCCAGCCCAGGGGATGTCGCTGATCATCAGCGCGGCGGAAGCTCCGAGGATGCTCATTACATCCGGCTCATTCTCGCCATCGGCACTGAGCAGCAGACCGTAAACTTGGCATTCATTGAACCAATCCTTGGTGAAGAGCGGTCGAATAGGCCGGTCGGTGAGGCGGCAGGTGAGAATCTCCTTGTCGCTCGGGCGACCTTCGCGGCGGAAGTAGTTGCCGGGAATCTGGCCGCACGCCGAGGCGCGTTCGCGGTAATCCACTTGGAGCGGGAACCAATCCTGCCCGTCACGGCTTTTCGTGTCGGCGACGACCGCGGTCATCACGATCGTTTCGCCCATTTGAACCGTCACCGTGCCATCCGCCTGTTTGGCGATATGGCCGCTGCCGATGGTGATTTCCTTGTCGCCCACTTGGGCGGTTACTTGATGTTCAGTCATTTTCCTGTCGGACGCCGGCAGGGAGTAACTTCAGTCAGCACCCTCTCAAGGATGTTGAGCGAAATGACTCCGCCAGCGCGCCGTTATGGTTTTCGCGATTATTTTGTGTGTTTAGACAAGCTCCGCGCAGATCGCGTTTTCTGCGGGTCTTGGCGGAAATAGATGAAAGTTGGGCCACTCAGCGAATGCCGAGCTGCTTCTTGACTTCCGTGAACTTGTTGAGGTCCTCGCGGTAAAGATACTTCAGAAGCCGCTTGCGATAACTCACCATTCGGAGCAATCCCCGCCGCGTACTGTGATCCTTCTTGTTCCGTCCGAGGTGTTTTTCAAGATGCTTGATGCGCGATGACAAAATGGCGACCTGCACCTCTGTCGAACCCGTGTCCGACTCATTCCTCTGAAAATCCTTAATCGATTCCGCTTTGCTTCTGACTTCCATTTCTTTATTGGCAGCCGCGACGATAGGCATTTTCCGAACCATGTAAAGCGATTTATCCCCTTTTTTTGATTTTTCAGGCCAATCGCTCCATGTCCCAATCATTCCATTTGACATCTGCCCGCAGTTTGAGTCGATAATCGCCCCTTGACCGGCGGAGTAGCTCAGTTGGTTAGAGCAGCGGAATCATAATTAACGCAAGTGCATTACACTCACGCACACCGAGAAACACCCGCTCACAAAAACCCCCATAAAACAGAGTTATCCTGAAAACCCCCAAAACATCCATGAACACCAGCACACACCAAGGCACAAAGCTCATGGGGGGAAGGATGGGGGGAAATTATTTGAGCCGCTTAACTGACTTGATGCAGTCGGAGCGAGGGAAAACGGTAAAGTCGCCGGTGCCGTCCTCGTATTGGGAAGTCATTACCACGATCATGTCCTTGGTGGCCTTGGCCAGGATCCCTTCAGATTTTGTGCTGTTGCGCAGGTCAGGATCAAGTGCCATGGCCCTGTCTGAGTGGAGGCTCCGAATCTAAATCTACTGAAAGCCGGAGATAAGGCAGCTTGGGACTTAGCATGTAATTGGCTTTGACCTACGGCTTATGCCGTGGCCAAAAACAAGCTCTACAAGA
>PBVU01000028.1:0-17879 GCA_002728775.1 Verrucomicrobiales bacterium
ATCCACGCCCGTGACTTCCTCCGTGATGGGGTGTTCCACCTGAATGCGCTTGTTGACCTCCAGAAAATAGTAATTGCCGTTGTCGTCGGCTATGAATTCCACGGTGCCGGCGTTGACATACTCGGCGCGCTGGGAGAGGCGGACGGCGGCTTCACCCATGGCTTGGCGGAGTTCGGGCCGGGTCTCGAGCAGGGGGCTGGGGGTTTCCTCAATGAGCTTCTGGTTGCGGCGCTGCATGCTGCAGTCGCGTTCGCCGACATGAATGATGTTGCCACGCTTGTCACCGAGGATTTGAAATTCAATGTGGTGCGGGTTCTCGATGAATTTCTCAATGTAGACGCCGCTGTTGCCAAAAGATTTTTCCGCCTCGGTACGGGCGGTGTGGTAGCTTTTGATCAGTGAGGCGTTGTTGTGGGCTACGCGCATGCCTCGGCCCCCTCCGCCCGCGACGGCCTTGATCATGATGGGATAGCCGATTTCGTCGGCCGCTTTGCGGGCCGCCTGTTCATCCTCAATCAAGCTCTTGCTGCCTGGCGGCACGGGAACCCCTGCAGCGGCGGCAAGTTCGCGACTGGTTTGCTTGTCGCCAAAATTGTTCATCACCTTCGAGCCGGGGCCAATGAAGGCGATCTTGCAGCTTTCGCAGACATCGGCGAAATGGGCATTCTCGGAGAGGAAACCGTAGCCGGGATGTATGGCATCGACATCGGTGATTTCCGCCGCTCCGATAATGCGGTCAATACGCAGGTAGCTGTCCGTGCCGGGGCCGGGACCGATGCAGACCGCCTCGTCGGCAAGTTGGACATGCATGGAGTTGGCGTCGGCCTCGGAATAGACCGCCACCGTGCGAATATTCAGCTCGCGGCAGGCGCGAATGATGCGTACGGCGATTTCACCACGATTGGCAACGAGGACTTTCTCGAACATTTTCGGGCGGCTCCGTCAGTTCGGGTCGATGCGGTAAAGGGCCTGGCCGTATTCCACCGGCTTGGCGTCATCAAGGAGGATTTCGGTAATCACCCCACGTGTCTCGGACTTGATCTCGTTCATCACCTTCATGGCCTCGATAATGCAGACAACGGTGTCGGGCTCCACTTGGGTGCCGACGTCCACATAAGGTTCCGCATCCGGAGACGGCCGCCGGTAGAACGTGCCGATCATGGGCGACTTGACCTCGGCTCCGCTACTGGACGCGGCCGGTGCGGGCGTGGATTCCGCCGGGTCCGGGGCTGCGACGGGCGCCGGCGCTTGTGCGGGGGGCGCCTGTTGGACGACGGCAGGTGGGGCGGCCAAGACCATGGGCTCGGCTGGCGCACCACGCTTGCCGCCAATGGCGTCGCGTTGCAGGCGGATTTTGAATTCGCCCTTCTCCATCTCGAACTCCGTCACGGAATTCTTTTTCATCAAATCAATGACTGCCTTGATGTCCTTGATATCCATGGGAGTTAAATTTGTGCGCCGAGACGCGAATGGCCCGTTTTGAATGCTTGTAGACAAACAGGTGACATGTGCATGAGCGGTGCGAGAATGCCACCGAGTCGTTGGGCGTCAAGTAAAGGTTATCCTAAAACAGACGGAAAACAGGATTCAAAAAACCAATAATGCATTACTTTAACGATAATGCTGCCTCAATTCCCAATAAATATGAGCCTGATCCAAATCCACAGATTTGGCCGGAACACACGGGTGCGATGAGTGAGGTGTGGCGGAATTCTTCACGGGCATGGATGTTGGAGAGGTGAATCTCCACCACGGGCACTTGACCCGCGGCGATGGCGTCGCGAATGGCCACGCTGGTGTGGGTGTACCCCGCGGCGTTGAGGACAATGGCATCGGTGGTGTCCTGCGCCTCCTGAATCCACGTGACCAGTTCTCCCTCGATGTTGCTTTGGCGGAAGTCAATATTGGCGCCTCGGGTCTTCGCGTGCTGGCGGACGGCGGTCTCAATGTCAGCAAGTGTCGTATCGCCATAAATTTCCGGCTGCCGTTGCCCCAACAAGTTGAGGTTGGGGCCGTTCAAAAAGAGGATGTTCATTCGCGCGGAAATTATCGGCCGCAGGGATCGCTGTCGATTTGATTTCCCACTACAGCTTGAGCTTCAGCATACCCACCTCGAGGATGAGGGTTTCCTGCACAGTGGTGTGCAGTGTGCGCTGGGTCTGTTCCATGATGGCGAGGTTGGCCGCAGCATCACGGGGGCTGATTCGATCTGCAACGGACCGGGCGGCCTGCGTTAGCTTTGGGAACAAGGCTAGGTCTTCCGCCACGCCCGCGTTTAAAAGCCAGATATCGCGCAGCCAGCCTTGCAGCGCGACTAGGTAGGCGGCACGGCGATGGCGGTACTCCGCTTCCACGGCTGCGTTCAGTTCCGCCTCCCATTGGTCGCGAAGCTCGGGCGGGATTTCATCGTGCTGTTCCAAGGGGGAGGATTCGCCCAGTTCCATTTCCACGGCTTTCTTGACTTCCGCCAGGCGCGCCAACAGTGTGCCCAGCAGGCGATAACGCCCCGGTACATCCAGTGGGCTGCTGCCCGCCAGTTCCGCGAATTCCTCTAGCCAAGCCTCCTCGTCGGGGTTCAAGGGCACGGAACCGTCGCCTGCGCAATTTAGTCGAAGACAGCGCGAGCGGATGGTGTCCAGCACCCGTTCAGATTCTGTGGTTAGCAGGAGGAAGAGAGTGCGCTCCGGCGGTTCCTCCAGAGTTTTCAGAAAAGCGTTGGCGGCGTCCTTGTTCAAGCGATCCACGGCAGTGAGGATGGCTACTTTCCATTGGCCCTCGGTGGCGGTGGTGTAAACTAAATCATGCAGCACGCGCGGGGGGCTGTTGTTGCGACGGGTAATTTGCGCGATGCGGATTTGGCGCAGTTTCGATTCTGGCCGAATGGCCATGATGTCGGCGTGGTTTCCGGCATCCACCTTGTGGCAGGAGACGCAGTCATCACAGCAGTCATCGCCACCCAAGGGCGGCTGCAAACAATTTAAAGTCTTGGCCAGATTCCGGGCGAAGCCCTCCAGCGCGGCAAGATCCTGACCCGTCAAGAGATAGGCGTGTCCCAGCCGGTTTCGCTCCATGCTTCGCTGGAGAATGCCAGCCGCGTCGGTCATTGCTGCGAAGTCCGCCCACGCCACGGGGCGACTTTACGGGAAGGAGGGGGTGCGTCCAGCCTTGGATTTATTCACAAATTGCGCACAGAGTCGGTTTTTTGGGAAAAAGTGCAAAATTCGGCGTCCAACAAAGGGTTATCCTGCTTTGACTTTTTTGGATATAAGTGTATCCTGAGAAGACCTAACGAACCTGTGGGGACATGAAAAGGGAACGGCAAATATGTCTCGCCGCCGCAATGGCCTGCGCCATCGGCTGTGGTGACTTGGAGTTGGAGCCGCTAGGAGGCTATCCCGAACCCGAGCCTGTTCAGGTGGCAAATACCGGGCAGGACAATGTTCTTCCGGCGGAACCCTCCAGCGAGGATCTCCAGCCACCGCAGGGTACCGAGAACGCCAATCCCCCCGCGCCCCCTATTCAACCCGCGCCCGCGCCAGTCATCCCCAAGACTGTCGAACCGGCAGAGGTTCAACCTGCGGAGCCTGTTGTTCCTACACCTCCCGAGGTGACCACGCCCGAGCCGCCCGGCGCTAGCCCAGAGCCCTCCGAGCCGGGCAACGATAAAGTCACGCTGAAGCTGATCAGTGACGATCCCGAGCAAAACCTTGAAGTTTTGAACATGGCCTTGGAAAGATGGATCACCGCCAAGGGAGAACTCCCCGAGCGTCTTGAGCAACTGGTGATGGAGGAGTTTCTTCCTATGCTGCCGATGGAGCCCATTGGCAAGAGATTCACCATTGACCGCGACAAGCGGATTGTTGTCCTCGTCGCCGGCCAGTAGTGCTGCTGGGGGGATTTCTAGTTCTTCGGATTCGCCTTCAAGCTGGAGAGGAACTCCACCAAGTCGCGCAGGTCGCGGCGAGGAATGGTGAGATGTAACCCGGGAGGCATGCTGGAGACACCCTTTTTGCGTGAGGCGATGTTCGTTTTGGCCACCTTCAGGATCTTGCCATCCGCCCCGATCAAGCTGATGGAGTCGCCGGCATCATTCTTCACAATGCCGGCCACATTTCCACCCTCTTTTAAATCGAGCACCGTCGTCTCAAAACCTTGGGTCACCTTGGCATTGGGATTAACTATGGATTCCAGCAGGTGCAGGCGCGGCTGGTGCCCCGCTGCGTCCAAGGCCGGCCCCACCTCGCCGCCCTGCCCACCCACGCGATGACAGCGCGCGCATTGCAGCGTCAGGCTTTCATAAAACAAAGTGCGTCCGCGCGTGGCGTCACCCCCTTCCAGTGCCTCGGCAAATGCCGCAGGATTGAACGGCTCCTTCGTCGGATCCGGTTGTTTTGAGCGGAGGGCCTTGAGGTTCGCTACCACGGCTGCGTTCTTCCTTTTCGCGCCCGACTCCAGCAGCTCTAGGTGCAATTCGCCGGCAACCTTGCCTTCGGCGGCGTTTTTAAGCCAAACCGCCAGAAGCGTGTCCGCGGCATTATGCTCCAAGTCACCCAGCGCCGCCAAGGCAGCCTGCTGTTCGCCCAACGAGCCTTTTTCCAACGCAGCCTTTAGGCGCGGCATGGCATCCTTCACCTTGCCCGCTAGCCGGGTGGCTGCCTGTCGCAGTCTGCCGTTGCCATCCTTGGACGCCAGGACCACCGCTTCACCCA
The DNA here is from genome assembly GCA_002728775.1 of Verrucomicrobiales bacterium. Taxonomy (GTDB): domain Bacteria; phylum Verrucomicrobiota; class Verrucomicrobiia; order Limisphaerales; family UBA1100; genus UBA6614. Next base: position 4,710 of record PBVU01000028.1, read on the forward strand.
GCCGAACATCATCCAGCGCACCCAACGCGTTCAATGCCTCCACTCGAACGCGCCCATCCTCCTTCGGGCCCTTCACCAGTCCAAGGAGCAGACCGCCTGCGGACTGGATTCTCAGCTTGGAAACCGCCGCTAATGCCTGCAGTCGGACATCCACCGGGGCGCCGCCGTTTAAGATATTGCCCAGCCTTGGCGCCAAGGCACGGGCCGCAGCTTCGCCATCACGTTTGCCAAAGGGCCTCCACAGGCCGGTCACCCGATCTCGTCCGGAGGGGTTGGCCCAACCGGCCAACATGTTCAGTGCCTCTGCACGAGCGAGAGCGGCTTGGGTTGCATTCGCAGCCACGGCGGCAAGCGCATTGGCGTTGCTCGTCCTGAAGTTCGCATTGAGCGCGCGCCGCATCACCGGCTTGGCCAGCTTGGCATTCGTGGCCAGCTTGGCCAGCGCCGGCATGGCGGCTTCGATGTGTTCATCGGCAATGGCGCGAGCGGCCTCCAGCACGATGTCGGGTTGGCTGTCGTTCAGGAACCGGGCAACGCTGGGATGTCCTTGTCGGCGGAGCGCCAGCAGCCCCGCCAGCCGCACTGCGGGGGATTTGTCCTGGCTCAGGTCCGCACAATGCCGGGGACCGAGATTGGCCAGGGCCATGACCGCGGCGTGCCTCTCGATGGGATCCTTGTCGGCGTTGGCACGGATCATATCCAGCAGTGGCTTGAGGTGGTCATCGCCCGGCAGCTTGCCGAGCGCGATGGCGGCTTGCGCGCGCACGCGGGGATTTGTATCGGACAGTTGCTTGATGAGGCCGGATCGCGCCGCCACGGATTTTGCGTCGCCTAACATCTTGGCTGCATTGGCGCGAATCTCGACGTCCACGTAGTTTAAGAGAGGGATCAGTCGGGCGTCCTGATTGCGTCCGGAACGGGCCAGTTGGCCGAGGCCCCATGTTGCGTGGAGGGCGGGCAGGCCGCGACCTTTCTTGGCCGCCGCGCCGAGGTCTGCCGCCGCGCCGCGTTTGACCAGTTCAAACTGTGCGGCTTGGCGGACNCGCATGTCNCCGTGCGCNAGCAGGTTNNCCAAGCCGTTGTTGTTGATNTTGTCGAATCCNTTTTGGAACAGNTCCTGCACGGAGGGCGCGTTGGTTTGCGCGANGGTGGGGTTGGAAATGCGATAGATNCGGCCTTTGCCGGGCATGCCCCAGCCGTTCACCCAGTCGCTGATNTACACNTGGCCGTCGTAGCCAAACTCGACATCCGTGACGAGCACACGCCAAATGAGGCGGCCGGTGGNCTCNACCTTGAAGTGGGCNCCGTTGGGCTGCATGCGGATGGTGTGGACGCCGCTGTTGGCNGGGCCGCCCCGAAAGTCGCACATCAGGAAGGTGTTGTTGTAGGCATCCCCCAAGCCCGTGCCGGGGTAATAGGTGAGACCGGAGGGCCCGTTGCCGATGTTGGCGATGGGGGGAATGCGGTGGGCGGCCTGGCCGTCGGGAAAGCACATGCGCTCGTCGAGCCACGGGCCGCGGCGATTGGTCCAGGGAGACCGCTCGATGAACTGCCAGCCGATGCGCCAACCGCTGTCGCCGCCTTCCACGGCATGGACCCAACGGGCGGGATCGCCGCCATCGGAGTTGTTATCGCCGGTGAAAAGGTTGCCGTGGGCATCGAAGGCAAGTTCTTGGGGGTTGCGTAGGCCGCTGTGGAAGATTTCGAGGTTGGAGCCGTCGGGCTCACATCGGTAAATGGTTCCGTATTCGGGGGTGTGAAGCTTGCGTCCTTCGCGGGTGGTGACGGACGCGGCGCGGTCGCCCACGCTGAAGTAAACGCGCCCATCCGGCCCCATGCGAAGGCCGTGGAGGTCATGCCCCAGAAAACCGACGCGGACGCCAAAGCCGGAGGCGAGCTTCTGCTTGATCTCCGCTTGGCCGTCGTTGTCCCGGTCTTCCAGCAGCCAGAGATGGGGAATGTTGGTCAGCCACACCTTGCCGTTGCGGGCCATTACGCCAGCGGCCAGGCCATCCACGGCATCATTAAAGCCATCGGCAAAGACCGTGGCACGGTCGGCTTTGCCATCGCCATCTTCGTCAAACAGCAGCCGGACGCGGTCTGAGTAATCCTTGAGACCAGGGACCTTGTAGCGCTGGAACATGGCGCGCATGTCCTCGGTGCTTTGGGAGGCGAGTTCCTCGTCCAGCCAGTTCATGTGGCCGCGAATGTCCATGACGCCCTTGTGCAGCCGATGGGATTCGACCACGTAGAAACGGCCTTTTTCATCAATGTCGAAAGCGACCGGGTTGGCGAGCAGTGGCTCGGCGGCAACGAGGTTCACCTGCAAATCCTTGGCCACCTGAAAGCCGCGCATGGCGCGCAGACCTTCATCGGACGCCGGGCGAATGTTGACGGGCTTAGGCGTGGGTAATTCCGCTCCGGCGGAATTCATGGCGAGACCGAGCAGGAGCAGGCTGCAGCAAATCACGAAGTATCGCATAAGGCCGGGGAGCCTATCCAACACAACCCCGTTAAAAAAGTTTTATTGCGGCCTCTAGTGTGCCGGCGCCGCGGCGTGCGGTAGCGTGACGTGAGTGGTGCGTTTGGCGGTGGAATAAATTGTCTGGGTGGGGCTACTGGGGCGATGGGCCGTGGTGTCTTCCCAAATCAAATCGAGGAACCGCCCTGTGCCGCAAAAAAGGCAGGCGACCAGTGGCCATGCGCCCAGGGAGAGGCCCAGGGTTGAAGCGGTGTGCAAGCCGGCAAATATTCCGATGGCAAAAAACATTTCATGATTACATCGAGTGAGGATCGACTTTTCTTACAGGAAATTTGGGCACAAAAAAACCACCGCAGGGACAAGGAGAACCTGCGGTGGCAGGGGTGGTACGCGACACGCCGTCCGGGGATGGACGGGGGGTGTCGCGGGCCAAGTTGTTAACATTCTGGAGGAGTTAGTGCAAGCAAAAGCCGCCGCGAATCTCATCAAAATTCGCGGCGGCAAGAATATCACCGCAGAGCCAAGGATGACATACCCCATGGTGACCGGCGAAAGACCCCACAAACCCGGAATCCCGGGAGAGTTTTTGATCCAACGCCGTTCCCAAGATAGCCCTGAATGGGGGCGTGCGCAAGGGGGAGAAGGCACTTTTTTCGAGAAATTTTTGGTTGGAAAGGAGGTGCCGAGGGGGTGCGGCAAGGGGCTTGTCTTAGCGGAAATGTGGAAAATTTTTCCTTGAAAACAGGTTTCACAGCTTGCGTTTCTGGGGTTTCCTGTTATGTTCCAAAAAGCTGGCAGGTCATGAAGGTTCTTTTTCCACTTCTATTAGGCGGTGTTTTATTGTGTGTGGGATGCGGTTCCTCGGAGTCTGCAGGGGCGGCAACGAAGGGGCCGGTGGGCCCCACGGCTGAGGAGATTCTCGCTGAGCAAAAGAAGATCGCCGAGTATTATCAACTCTCCTACCGGGGCAAGTATGTGGTCAACAGGGAGTCAGGGAAGGTTGAGCAGCTCTTCCTGATGGGCGCTCCCTTGACGGACTTGGGCGCGGACCGCATCGCAAAGCTCAAGGATTTACATTCCCTCAACCTTGTTAGCACCAAGATCACCGATGCAGGCTTGGCGTACCTGAGCGAGTTGCCCAATCTGCGAAAACTGGAGCTGGGCAAAAACAAGGGGATCACCGATGCGGGGATTGATCATCTGCTGAAGATCAAGAGCTTGGAGATTGTTCATCTTTCCTACACGAGCATTTCCGACAAGGGGTTGATGAAGATGGCGGACATGCCGAATCTCAAGTCGCTGATCGTGAGCCGCACCAAGGTTTCCCAGCGTGGGCGCGACAAATTTGAGCGCACGCCGACGGGACGCCGGCAAGGGTTTGATTTGCGGTAGGGTTTGATCTTCGCCGTGCTGGCTTCTTATTCTGAGCGAATGCTGCGCTTCATTTTTATCCCGGTTACGGTGTTGGTCTTTGGTCTAAAGATTTTTCTTCAGGCTGAAGAAAAAGGATTCACAAATCTCTTTAACGGCCGTGACTTGGCCGGTTGGACGCAGAAGGGCGGAAAGGCAACATACGCGGTAAAGAATGGCACGATAATTGGTACCGCGGTGAACGGCACGCCCAATTCCTTCCTTTGCACGGAGAAACTCTACGGGGACTTTGTTCTGGAGTACGAATACCGTTGTGATGCCCGGCTGAATTCCGGCGTGCAAATTCGCTCCAACGTGTTCGCCAAGGACACTGTGGTGAAGCTTGGCAATGGCAAGACCCGAAAGATAGCCGCGCACCGCGTGCATGGCTATCAGGTGGAGATTGATCCCAACAAGCCAAGCCGGATGTGGAGTGGTGGTATCTATGACGAGGGACGTCGAGGTTGGCTGTATCCGGGGATGCTCGGGGGCGATGCGGCGACATTTACCAAAGCCGGCCAAAAGGCATACAAGGCCAGTGCGTGGAACCGGGTTCGTGTGGAGTGCCGAGGCGAATCCATCAAGACTTGGCTCAACGGTGTGGCGCGGGCTGATTTCAAGGATAGGTTGACGGCCAAGGGGTTCATTGGGCTTCAGGTGCACGGTATTGGCGGCAACAAGGCCTTGGCCGGTGCGCAGGTGCAATGGCGTAACCTGCGGATCAAGCCTCTCCGGTAAAGGCGCATTTCACGGCTTGCCCATGCACAAGATGGTGTTTAGGCTGCGGCCATGAAAGCCGCTTCTTTTCTCATAACCACTTTTCTGTCCCTCGCTGCTTTTGCGGCTGACAAGGTGGGTAAGGTCCAGAAAGTTGCCCCAAGCGTATTCTTCCACCAAGGCGACATCAGCAAGGGGCACTGCAACCAGGGATGGATTGTCTTCAAGGAGTTCGTGCTAGTGGTGGATGGCAACTTTCCAAGCGGCGTGCAGGTGGTGTTGCCGAAAATCAAGGCGGCTACGGACAAGCCCATTCGTTACGTCGTGGACACCCACCACCATGGCGATCATGCTTACGGCAATCAGGCTTGGGCCGAGGCGGGTGCCACGCCCATCGCCTCGGACGGCGCGCTGGCAGAGATGAAAAAATACGAGACCGGCTTCTACGGCCGACATCCACTCGGCCGCTGGGAATGGGCCGCGCGGAGCCGCGCCGATGTGCGCAACAGCAAGCTGTTGCCGCCACAAATTACCTTCAAGGACAAGATGGTGTTTGATGACGGCAGCATGCGCGCCGAGCTATTGTTCCTTGGCAATGCCCACACCCACGGTGACGTGTTTGTGTGGCTGCCCAAACAGCGCATTCTGTTCAGTGGCGACGCCTGCGTGAATGGTCCCTACAACTACATGGGCGATGGCAATTCCATTGACTGGCTTAAAACCCTAGATGCCGCCAAGGCGCTAAAACCAAAGACGATGTGCCCGGGACACGGGGCCATGGCGGGCGCGGGCTTGATCGACGACCAGAAAGCCTACTTCACCACTTTGCACGGGCTGGTGAAACCCTTTACCACCATGCCGGACGGCCAGAAGGTACTGGCCGCCGAGACCGGATCGTTGCGCGCCCAAGTGGTGAAGAACAAACAAATCGCCCGCTACGTAGGGGACAAGTTTTCGGCCCAGCTGCAAAAGATTTATGGCGATTACACCGGTCAATCCCTTGGTCGGCTGGATGTCAAAAAAGAAGCGTCCAAGGAGGAAAAATGAAAGGAAACATGAACCCGCTCATTCTGGTCTTGACCCTAAGTTGCCTGTTGGCCCCATGCCTGTCCGCTGATGATGCCAAGTGGTGGAAAGGCAATCTGCACACGCACACCCTCTGGAGCGATGGCGATGATTACCCCGAGGTCATTGCGCAATGGTACAAGGACAACGGTTATCATTTTTTATCCCTCACCGATCACAACATCCTGCAAGAAGGAGAACGCTGGGTTGACGTGATGCGAAGCAAGGGAGGGCCGCCGGCCCTGGCCAAGTATCGTGCGGCGTGGGGCGACTGGGTGGAAATCCGTGAGCAGGGTGGCCGCCAACAGGTGCGGTTGAAAACCTTGGAGGAATTTCGCAAGCGCCTTGAAGCGCCCGGGCGTTTTCTTCTGCTGAAGGGTGAGGAAATCACAGACCGCCACCGGAATGCACCCGTCCACATGAACGCCTATAATTTGAAACACCTCGTCAAGCCCCAAGGCGGAAACAGCGTTTATGAGGTCATGCAACGCAATGTTGATGCGGTGCTGGCCCAGCGGAAGGCCACGGGCCGCACGATTCTACCGCACCTCAACCATCCCAACTATGGCTGGGGCGTGACGGCGGAGGAATTGATGCGGGTAAAGGGTGAACGCTTTTTCGAGGTGTACAACGGCCACCCTGCAGTGCGGGATCGTGGAGACAAACTGCACGCAAGCACCGAGCGCATGTGGGACATCATTCTCACGCGACGACTCGCGGAATTAAAACTCGAGGTGATGTACGGCCTGGCCACCGACGATGCCCACAACTATCACGGCAATGCATCCAACCGCAGCAATCCCGGCCGCGGCTGGGTGATGGTTCGCGCCGCCAAACTTGAGCCCGAGGCCCTGATGCGCGCCATGGAGGCAGGGGATTTCTACAGCAGCACGGGCGTTGTTTTAAAAAACGTCCAGCGTGGGCCAAAAGAGATCGCCATCGATATTGTCGCCGCCAAGGGAGTGGAGTACACCACGCAATTTATAGGCACACGCAAGGGCTATGACGCCACCCACGAACCCTACAAACTCGCCAGCGGTGCCAAGCTTCGCGTGACTCATCGATACTCTGATGAAGTCGGCCAAGTGTTGGCTACGGTCAAGGGGTCGCGAGCGGCGTACCGGTTGAAGGGCGATGAGATTTACGTCCGCGCAAAAGTGATCTCCTCAAAAGCCAAGGCCAATCCGCTTTACCCCGGTGAATTGGAGTCCGCTTGGATCCAGCCTCACATGCCGGCCCCATAAAAAATCCGGGCCAGGTGGCCTGAAGGCGACCTGCCTGGCCCGGTGAACACAGAAACAGTACAACGTAGGCTACTGTAGGACATCGGCTCCGGCTGTACTGGACCAGAACCTAAATAATGTTCTAACCCCCCCACCGCACCTTTCTCAGCGCGGCTCGTAAGGTCAGTATTAACCAGTCTAATAAAAAGTCAAGGTCTTTATAAAAAGTATTAATTTGACTTATAGACACTATAAGTTGTGCTTCATTTAGAAAAACACCACAACTTATTGTGTAGTTAGTCTCCAAGAAGCTTTTTTAGAGCGTCCCTGGCGACCTCTTCTCGGCTGGCATCGCTGGCATCGCGGGTTGGTTTTTTGAAGGTTCGCTTGGCGAAATCGAAGTATTCGCAGTAGTTGGCGCGGTCTTTTTGCTGCACGGGCTCGGCCCGGCGTTCGCGGCATTGATGGGCTGACAGCAGGTCGTGGTGAATGCAGTTTCGGCAACAGCGAAAATCCGTGCCGCAATTCTCGCAGTTGTCGCGCCGACCCGGAAGGTTGGCCAGTGTCCATTCGCGCCCGCAGTTGAAGCAATGTTTGGTCATGTGTTTATTTTAGGGACTGAGCGTGAGTAAGTCAGTGGGCAAGTTAAGCGTGCGGGTGCAGGGGCCGAAATTAAGCTCCGATCAATGGGCGCGTACGAAGTGATGCTGGAGGCTACTATTGGCTATTTGGAGGGCGAGCGAGAGAGTGGCCGACGTCATGTGAATGTGAAACGTGAGAAGTTGGCGACGTTGTTACAGCCGCTGCCCTCGGCGCCGGGCGAGGGGGATGCCTTGGAATCGCTGCGGCAGCGGGCCTTAGCTTGCGCGAAATGCGATCACTTGGTTGCGTCGCGCAAACAGGTAGTCTTCGGCGTGGGCAATCCGGCGGCGGATTTGATGTTTGTGGGGGAGGCCCCGGGAGCGGATGAGGATGAGCTGGGAGAGCCCTTCGTTGGCCAGGCGGGCAAGCTGTTGACAAAGATCATCGACACGATGGGCTTGAGCCGGGGTGAGGTATATATTGCCAACATTTTAAAATGTCGCCCGGACACGCCCGGCCGCTCCACCGGCAATCGCCAGCCCACGCTTGATGAAATGAAAACCTGTGTTCCATGGCTGCATGAGCAGATTGACCTGATCCAGCCGCGTGTGTTGGTGGCGTTGGGCAAGACGGCGGTGGGCGGGCTGCTGGAGAAGGAGGTAGCGATCACCCGATTCCGTGGGCAGTGGCAGGAGTACCGCGGCATCCCGCTTATGCCCACCTTTCACCCGGCGTATCTGTTGCGCAACCAGTCTCTCGCCGAGAAACGGAAAATATGGGAGGACATGCTCGCAGTGATGGATCGCCTGGGCATGGAAATCAGCGAGAAGCAAAGGGGCTTCTTTTTGAAGGCGCGAGGCTGAGGGCTTTTGCCTTTCATCGGCAGGGGGTTCCTGTTACAGAAAGCCGATGCCATTGAAACAATCCATCGGGTTTCTTGGGGCCGGCAAGATGGCGACGGCCCTTGCCCGGGGAATCGTGGACGCCGGACTGTCCAGACACGGCCGTATCACGGCCTCGGATATTGTGCCTGCCGCACGGAAGGCGTTTGCCCGGGAGGTGGGAGCAAGGGTCACGGCATCAAACGCCGAGGTGTTTGAAAAATCGAATATCGTTGTACTTGCCGTGAAGCCGCATCAGGTTGAAGAGGTATTTGCGGGAATCCGGGATGTTGCCACGAGAAAGCATCTGGTTATTTCGATCGTGGCAGGATTGCAGACCCAAGCGCCGGTTTTTTCGGATGTGTTTGGGCCGAAGGTGCCGTTTCGTTTTATCCGTGTGATGCCTAACACTCCGGCGTTGGTGGGCGAGGGCGCGGCCGGATTTTGCCTAGGTGCCAACGCGCGCGCGGCGGATGGCAGGCTGGCGGAGCGAATTTTGGGGGGAGTGGGCTTGGCGGTGGAGGTGCCCGAGCGCTTGATGGACGCCGTGACGGGTCTTTCGGGTAGTGGACCGGCCTATATTTTTGAGGTGATTGAATCGTTGAGCGATGGAGGCGTGCATGCAGGTCTTCCCCGGGAACTCTCGACAAAGCTGGCGGCCCAAATGGTCATGGGCGCGGCAAAGATGGTACTGGAGACGGGCCGGCACCCGGGTGATTTGAAGGACATGGTCGCCAGTCCCGGCGGCACGACCATCGAGGGCCTGCGCGTCTTGGAGGAACATGCTGTGCGCGCGGCGTTCATCAATGCCGTTTGCGCTGCTGCAGAACGGTCGCGGCAACTGGGCGAGGATTAAAACTTACATGGGCTTCCCCCTCCCATCGGACAAGCAGGCGAAGGTGCTGTGGTTTTCCCTCACGGCATTGGCGCTGGCTGTTTTTCTGGCACTCCTAGCGCTGATCTTTTGGGGCGTGGCTTGGATGATCGACCGCCTGTCTCCCGTGCTACTTCCGCTGGCCATCGGAGGCATCGTGGCTTTTCTACTGAACCCGTTGGTAAATTTCTTCGAAGGCAAGATGTCCGGGGATGTCGGCATGCTCTTCACCAAGCTGAAAAATCCCAAGCGGGTGAAGGCCATTCTCACGGTGTTTCTCCTTGGGCTGTGTCTGGTGACGACCATGACCCTGCTGGTGTTGACGACCGTGGTGCCGGACATGATGCGGCTGACCGAGGAGGCGCAACTTGAGAAGATTGAGGAAAGCGTCCACACGTGGGCCTCGCGCAACAAGGAAACATCTTGGGGGCGCATGCTACAGTTGCAGCGGATCGAGAGCGCTGATTTTCAGGCGATGTTGTCCTCCGGAATTCCCGTGGCACCCAAGTCCTCCGGTCAAGGCATGGCCAAGGCCATTGCTTGGATCGGGCTGTTGGCCGGACTGGCCTTGGTGCCGGTGTACGTGTTTTATTTCCTGCTCGAGGCGCGAACCATCGAAATGAAATGGAGCGATTACCTGCCGCTCAAGGAATCGTGGTTCAAGGACGAAGCCGTCTTTGTTTTAAAATCGTTTAATGACAGCATGGTGGTCTTTTTCCGTGGTCAGGTTTTGGTGGCCATCACGGTAGGTATCTGCCTTGCGATTGGCTTTGCGGTCATCAAGCTGCCGTACGGCATTATGCTGGGATTGCTCTCAGGCATGCTGGGCATCATCCCCTACTTTGGCGTCATCGTTTCCATAATCCCCGTGCTGTTGCTGTCGTTGACGCATGGAGACCAGATGCTCGTGTCGGGCGGTTTGGCGCCCGTGTCGGCGTTGACCGTGTGCGCGCTGGTGTTGTTTCTGGAAAAGACCGTCATCCAGCCGAAGATCATTGGCGACCGCGTGGGCATGCACCCGGTGGCGGTCATCATCTCCGTGCTGATGGGTACCACGCTGGTGGGCGGGGTGATTGGCGGTCTGCTGGCCATCCCGATCGCGATGGCGCTCAGGGCCGTTTTGTTCCGTTACGTGTGGGTGCGGCGCAAGCCCAAGGTAGTCACTGCTTGAATGCGGATCCTGTCTTGACGCCGGGGATCGTCCGCACATCCACCGCCTCCATGCCTGCGGCGCGGATTGCCTGCATGCCCAGGTCCGTATCTTCAAAGGCCCGGCAATGTTCCGGAGCCACTCCAATTTGTTGCGCCGCCTTCAGGAACGTGTCCGGCGCGGGTTTTGGATTTTCCACGTCCTCACTGGTCACCAGTGCATCAAACCAGTCTGCAATGCCGAGGTGGTTCAAAATCCGGGTGATGCAATTGCGCATGCCGCCAGTGGCCACGGCCATGGGAACTTTCCCGCGGTGTTCCCGGGCGATGGTGACGATGGGCTCAACCGGCTGGAGTTCCGGCATAAGGGGAAGGTAGGCAGCCTCCTTTTGGCTCGACAATTCCACCGGATCCAGAGCCACCCCTTGTTCCTCGCCAAGCATGGCAAAGATGCGCCGTGAGGGAACACCGCCCAGGGAGTAAAACCTTTCTTCCGTGAAGACCAAGCCGTGCTTGCGGCAAGTCTGGTCCCAAGCGCGCCAGTGCAGCGGCATGCTGTCCGCTAGAGTTCCGTCGCAGTCGAAGATAAGCCCGCGCGGTTCCATCAGGCGGTGAGGGCCGCGAGTTTTTCCTCGAGGTCATGCTGGATGAGCGGCTCGATGATCTCGTCAATGGCTCCTTCCATGAATGCGGGCAGGCTGTGCAGGGTCAGCTCGATGCGGTGGTCGGACACGCGATTCTGGGGAAAGTTGTAGGTGCGGATGCGCTCGTTGCGTTCGCCGGTACCGATTTGCGACTTGCGCTCAGCGGCATATTTCGCCTGCTCCTCGGCAATGCGCTGGTCGAGCAGGCGTGAGCGCAGCACCTTCATGGCCTTGGCCTTGTTCTTGATTTGGCTGCGTTCATCCATGCAACGGACAATCAGGCCGGTGGGCTTGTGCAAAATCTGGACCGCCGAGTCGGTGGTGTTTACGCCTTGGCCGCCGGGGCCGCTGGCGCGAGTGACGGAAATCTCCAGTTCCTCGGGCTTAATTTCCACATCCACTTCCTCCGCCTCAGGCAGGACGGCCACCGTGCAGGTGCTCGTGTGGATGCGGCCGCTGGCCTCGGTGGCCGGCACCCGTTGCACGCGATGCACGCCGCTCTCGAATTTCAGTCGCTTGTAAACCTCTTCGCCCGAAAGGCTGAAAACAACCTCCTTGAACCCGCCCAAGTCGGCGGAGGTGGAGCTCATGGTCTCGTGTTTCCAGCCGCGCTCATCGGCGTAACGCGTATACATACGGAACAAGTCCCCCGCGAACAGCGCGGATTCGTCCCCGCCCGCGCCGGCGCGAATCTCAATGATTGTATTGCGCGAATCGGCGGGATCCGGCGGCACCAGGCCTAGTTGCAGCGCCTGTTCCAGTTCCGGCATCCGAACCTCAAGCCGGGCAATTTCCTCCGCGGCCATCTCAGCCATCTCGGGGTCATCACCATTCACCAACTCGCGGTTCTCCTCCAACTCGCGGTGTGCCCGCGCCAGTTCGTCCCCTTGCGCCACCAATTCCTTGAGTCTTGCGTATTCACGGCCGAGATCCTGTGCGCGCCGGTTGTTTTCAAACACCTTGGGATCGCCCAGTTCCGTTTCCACCTCCGCCATGCGGGCGGCAAATTTTTCGATGTGCGGCTGCAGATCCATGCGGGGGTGTAAAAAGAAACCACCCGCCTCGGCGTAAAACCGGGCGGGCGGTTCGTGAAAGCGCAGCTATTTCTTGCCCTTGGAAGCCTTGGCCTCCTGCATCGCCTTGGTTTTGGCCAAGCGTTGCTGGAACTTGTCCACGCGGCCGGCCGTGTCCACAAACGTCTGTTGGCCCGTGTAGAACGGGTGCGACGAGGCGCTGATACCCATGAGAAAAAGTGGGTATTCTTCTCCGTCCTCCCATTGGGTCGTCTCCTTCGTCTTCACCGTCGAATTGGTGATGAACGCGTCGCCGCTTGACGTGTCGCGGAAAACCACCGGGCGGTAATCCTTTGGATGAGTGTCCTTCTTCATAAAATGGGCAGGGGAAGATAGCAGCCGCGGGCCGGTTGACAAGCGCGAAATGGAGCTATTTTTCAGCTGGTTTCGTGGTAATTTCACCTTTGCGTTTCCTTTGCGGCATGATGGCACAGGCATCCTTGCAGCCAAATACACGGCTGAGCAAATGACGGTTGTGGCTTACCCAATTATAAATTCGTTCCGCAATCCAGATGACACCCGGAACCCACAGAACGAGTGCCATCGGCACCAGCAGTGGCATGCGCATCCCGATGAACCGCAGCGCCCTTGCCCCGCGCAAGACCGACCCGTCCACCCTGACGCAATGGATCGCCTCCATCAAACCCTCCCGGGTTAGGCCCGGCGCCAACTTCAGGCACTCGGGGTCGGACGCTGGCACCAGTCGCGCCACGTCGCGCCAATCCAGCCACGTGAGCATCCGCATCTGGAAGGTGCACATCCAGCACTCGTCATCATAGAGGATTCGATGTTTTTCAGGCTCGGCCATTCGCGGCGATCATTCTACGTTGTTCGCCCGTCAACTCAAGCTTGTGACACGTATATTGCATCTATTAACCAATCTCTTCCCGCTTTGGGTGGTGTTGTGTAGTGGATTAGCGTTAGCAGAGCGGGGGTGGTTTGCTTGGTTTTTGCCGTATATCACGCCGGGGTTGGCGGTGATTATGTTGGGGATGGGGTTGACGTTGGCGCTGGAGGATTTTCGGAGGGTGGCCAAAACCCCGCGGCCGATTGTGGCTGGTTGCGCCGCG
>PBVU01000029.1:0-7945 GCA_002728775.1 Verrucomicrobiales bacterium
CACGCCCTGAATGCGCAGGGGCACGAGGTGCGCGCGCTGCTGCGGGAAAACAGCGATCGACGGGGCCTGCAGGGGGCAGAGTATGAGGCCGTGTCGGGCGATTTGGAGGACAAGACGGCGCTGGAGCGTGGCATGGCCGGTTGCGAATGGTGCTTTCACGTGGCAGCCAGTTATCACTTGTGGTTGCCGAATTACGCGCCGATGTACGCGGCCAACGTGGATGGCACGCGCAACGTGCTGGAGGCGGCCGATGCGGCGGGCTGCGAGCGAATTGTCTACACCAGCACAGTGGGCTGCATTGGGCTGCCGCGCGGGACGACGCCCACCAACGAAACCACGCCAGTGTCCGAGGCACAAATGAGCAACCACTACAAGATTTCCAAATGGCGGGCCGAAGTGGCGGCCCGGGAGTTGGCGGAACGGTTGCCGGTGGTGATTGTAAACCCCAGCGCTCCCATCGGGCCGCGTGATGTGAAGCCGACGCCCACGGGCAAAGTGATCGTGGATTATTTAAAGGGTGCCATGCCCGCCTATCTCGACACCGGCCTGAACTGGGTGCATGTGCGCGATGTAGCCGAGGGACACATCCTCGCGGCGGAAAAGGGCCGCGTGGGCGAGCGCTACATCCTGGGCCATGCGGAAGGCAACCTGACCATGGCGGAGGCCTTTGCGTTGCTGGAGAAGATCACCAGCGTGCCCGCGCCGAGAATGCGTGTGCCCTACGCCGTGGCGTGGATGGCGGCAATGGTCGATGAGGGAATCAGCCAACTCACGCGCCGCCCCCCCAAGGCGCCGCTGGCGGGGGTACGCATGGCGCGCTACAAAATGTTCTTCGATCCAGCCAAGGCCATCACCAAACTGGGCCTGCCGCAGACACCTCCGGCGGAGGCGCTGGCCGATGCGGTGGCGTGGTTCAAAAAACACGGTTATGCGCCCTAATCGCCCATTGACACGAAAAATGAGACTGGTATGCTCCCGCGTTCCGTCTCCCCGGGAGAGGCTTTTGAGCTGAAAAACAACGATTTTTTGAGATGAAACGCACCTATCAACCCTCGGTCATCAAGCGGGCGCGCCGCCTTGGTTTCCGCGCGCGCATGGCCACCAAGGGGGGCCGTACCGTCATTGCCCGCCGCCGCAAGAAGGGCCGAGCCCGCTTGACGCCGGTATAAAACCATGCCCGGCCCCGCGCCCAAGCTGCGGCTGAAGCGCGCCATGCGGATCAGGCAACGGCGCGACTTTGCCCGGCTGCGGCAGGAAGGCCAAAGGCTAGCCACCCCCTCACTGATCCTCAACTGGCAGGAAGATCCCGGCAACGCAATTCCCCGCATGGCGGTTATCACCACCAAGAAACTAGGCCCGGCCGTTGTTCGCGCACGTGCGCGGCGATTGTTGCGCGAATGTTTCCGGCTGCATCAGCAGGCCTTGCGGGTGCCGGTGGATCTGGTGTTGGTGGCACGCCGCGGTTTGCTGGGCGCGAAACTGGTGGAGGTGGAGGCGGACTACCTGACCGCGCTGCGCCGCGCCAATCTTTTAAAGGAGACCGCATGAACCCGCTCCAGTTCCTGCTCGTGGCACTCATCCGCCTTTATCAACTGACCCTCTCTCCGTTGCTGGCGGTCTTGTGCCCGGGCGGCATCTGCCGGTTCACTCCCAGTTGCTCGCAGTACGGACTGGAGGCGATCAAGAACCACGGCGCATTTCGTGGCACTTGGATGACCTTAAGGCGATTGTCCCGTTGTCATCCTTGGGGCGGCTGCGGACATGATCCCGTGCCGCCGCGCAAATCCTTTTCCCCTTTCCCGGTCCCCAATGGGCCGCGCCATTAAAGACTCATGGATCGCAAAGGCATTTTTATCCTCGTAGGTGCGGTGCTCCTGATGTTCCTGTGGCCCGCACTGGTGGACAAGGTGATCCCGCCACCACCAAGGACGGCCCCGTTTGATCACAACGCCACGCTGGGCAACGCCACGGTGAATACCAACACCGCGCCGGTGACGCCGCCCGCCGCCGGTAATGCTACCGCGTCCGAAGGCAACGGTACGGTGCCTGAGGGTAATGGCACTGCGCCGGAAAACAATGGGACCGTCGTCCAGCCCGTGCCGCGGCCAGTCCTCCATCCCCAAGCACCCGAAACCCTCCGTTCATTCAAGGGAGAAGACGCGGAGTACATTTTCACCTCACGTGGCGGGGGCATCAAGGAAGTCCGCCTGAATGAGCACCCCATCGACACCGGCGGCCTGAACCCCAATGGAAATGAGGTGCCGGAAGACAACCGCGTGGCCTTGAACCACGGGGCGCCCCTGCCGGTTTTCGCCCTCTGGGGAACCAACCAATTGTTGTCCCTGACCGGCATGGAATCCTACGACTTGGAAGCCATCCCCGGGGATGACGGGCCAGCAGGTTTCCGGGCCATCCATATGCACAAGGCGTCCGGCCTGAAAATCGTCAAGGAGTTCCGGCCCGGCGCCGGCTTTGAGATGACCAACGTGGTACTGCGGATTGAGAATCATTCCACCAATCAGGTCGTGCTGCCGTCACTCCACATCGGCTTGGGCACGTCCACCCCGGCGGGCATGGGCAAGATGTCCGACCCCATGTATCACGGCACCTTCTGGTTTGATGGCACCACCGACACCCACTGGGAAATGGGCGACTTTGCCAACAGCACTCTGGGCTGTTTNCCCGGCACNCCCATCGAGCAGTTCACCGCCGGNAACCGNAACGTGNNNTGGGCNGCGGTNCACAACCAGTTTTACACNCTCATCGGCATGGTGCCCNATGGNGTGCAGTTGCCCGACACGGTGACGGCGCGCAACATCGACCACGGCCCGGAAGCGACCATCGAGGAAAGGGCGCAAAACCGTTACCTTGTCAGCGTCAATTACCGCAATGACGGCATCGTGCTGCCCGCGAAGCAGGGCGAAAACTACTCCCAATGGCTGATCCAGCTCGACCTATACGCTGGCCCCAAAGAATACAACCAGCTAGAGAAACTTAGTCGCGACAAAGGCGTCAATCAAGTAGACCGCGTGATGGATCTCGGCGGCTTCTTTGGCTTCTTCTCCAAGGTACTGCTCCTCTCCATGAACGCGCTGCACGGCTGGGGCTGTTCCTACGCCATTGCTATCATCATCATCACCATTATCGTCAAGGCCATCTTCTGGCCGCTCACCGGCATCAGTACCCGCTCCATGAAACGTATGGGCAAACTCCAGCCGCAGATGAAAGCCCTGCAGGAGCGCTACAAGGACGATCCTCAGAAGATGAACCAGAAACTCATGGCGTTCATGAAGGAGCACAAAGTGAACCCCATGGCTGGCTGCCTGCCCATGCTTATCCAGATTCCCGTTTTCTTCGGGTTCTTCTTCATGATCCGCACCGCAGTCGAACTGCGCGGCGAGGATTTTCTCTGGATCGCCGACCTATCGCAACCGGACACGGTGTTCATTATTCCGGGCATCAACTTTATCCCCTTCTTCAGCACTGCCGCAGGACTGCCAGTCAACCCCATGCCCATCCTCATGGGTATCACCATGCTGATTCAGGCGCGCATCACCCCCACTTCCCCCGGCGCCGATGAAATGCAAGCCAAGATGATGAAGTACCTGCCCATGATCTTCATCCTGTTCCTCTACAATTTCTCCGCGGGCCTGACACTCTACTGGACCGTCCAGAATGTCCTGTCCATTGCGCAAACGCACATGACCAAGGACGAGGACGATACGGACACCGGCGACGCCAACGCCGCCGCCAAGCCCGCGGCCAAACCCACCGAACGCAAACCCAGAAAGAAAAGACGTTGATTATGTCAGAACCCAAGGAAATCCTGCAGGAAATGCTCAACCGCCTCGGCTTCGAGGCGACGATTGAGGAGAATGAGACCGAGAAAGGCACGGTGCTAAACATTGAAACCGATGATCCCGGCCGCCTGATTGGCCGGCGCGGACGCACCCTCTCCGACTTGCAATATCTCACCAACCGCATCAATTTCCAGAACGACAAGGAAGCGCCCAAGGTGAGCGTGGATGTCGGCAACTACCGCAACGAAACCAGCAGCGACATGGCCACCAAGGCACTGGAAGCCGCCGAGAAGGCCCGCCGTTGGGGTGACATCGTGGAGTTGCCCCCCATGAACGCCTACGACCGACGCGTGGTGCACCAGACCCTAAAGGAAGCCGGAGACATCTCCACCGAATCCATCGAGGTGGACGGCACCAACCACAAGGCCATCATCATCCGCCCCACCGGTTGATGCCTCAACCCGCGACGCCCTTTAAATAAGCTAGAATCAGCTCCGGCAAATCGTTGCTGTAGCCGCCCTCCAGAACGTTCAGTAGCGGCGTGTTCAGCGCCCGGAGTTGCCGCCCCACCCACTGGAAATCCTCAGCTTCCAGTTGCTGCTGGCAGAGAGGATCACGCTTGTAGGCGTCAAAGCCGGCCGACACGGCAACCAGCCCGGGCTGAAATGCCTTTAAATCCGCAAGCGCCTTCGTCGCCAGCTTGCGCCAATCCTCCCGGGCCGCGCCGGGCGCAACGGTGTAATTTTGGCAATTGTCAAAACTCTTGGTGCCGGTGCCGGGATAGGCGGGATGCTGGTGGATGGAAAAGAAGGCGCACCCCTCCTGCCGGTGCAGGATCGCCTCCGTCCCATTGCCATGATGCACATCAAAGTCAAACACCGCCACCTTCTTGATGCCCGCCGCCCGTGCCGCAAGGGTGGCCACCGCGATGCTGTTCAGGTAACAGAACCCCATGGCCTGATCCCGCGTAGCGTGGTGACCCGGCGGACGCAACAGGCTGAAGTTGGGCTTGCCCTTGCGCGCCAGTTCAAGCGCGTGCAGCGCACCTCCCAGAGATCGCCGCGCGTGGCCATTGATCCCCGGGTAATCCGGCGTGTCGGCATCGAACGGCCCGGGCGGATTCGCCACCCGGTGAATGTGGCCCAAGTCGTGGGCGCGCTGGATCTCCTTGTCCCCCTTCACCTCCAGCGGTGCCAGCCAATTGATCTTCAAGTCCTCCTGTTTCCGCAACAACTCCAGCGTCCCCGCCACCCGCTGCGGCCGCTCGGGATGCCCCGCCTGATGATACTTCAAACAGCGCTCATCGGTAATGATGTTCATGACCGGAGCAGTTTGGATTGGGAACTGGCATGAAGCAACTGGAGTTTCTTAGTCCTGAGTCTGGATGACGGATGAATTAGTGTCCATACCCGCGGCATTGATGATCCTGACAAAAGCGTCGTTGTGATTCAGCCAAGTCCCGGGAACCGTATCGCTTGAGATGACAATCTGGGTGCCACCGAGGTTTACCAGAACTCCTCCGGGCGGATTAGCTGGATCCAAGTCAAAACTGCCCTGCAACGATTCGCCATTGGCGTAGAACTCCAGCCGGTTGATCCCACGCAAGTCACTCCCGTTGAGGAATAGGTTGCCATCACTGCGATCATAGGTGCCGTTGAGATCGGCATCATCAGCCCGGTCATCGGACATGTATCCTCCCCCCGCAAAGGCCGCCTGTACCGTGGTCATGAGTTTCGGCTGAGCCGATACAGTAAAGCCTGTGGCACTGGTTGCCGCCCCGAAAGGCGTAACCACCCGTACACGCCGGCCATTGGTCACCGGGGTATCCAGAAGATATGTCACGTTCGCCCATCCCGGGGCATTCGCGCTCACGCTCAGGGAAGTGCCCGCGCCCAGGTTCAACCCTGTGTCGCTCGTGAGGCTCTTGGCGCCCAGAATGGGGTTGCCGTTCAGGCCCACCAAGTCCAAGCCTGTGATGTGTCCCAGGCCCTGTCCCGTCAGGGTCAGCACCTCCGAGTCCCGGGAGTAGTTGCCGTCTCCTCCCAGACCACCCACCACCGTGATCATCGGGGGGTGCCCCACGTGGAACCGCTGCCCCAGTGGACTCAGTACATCCTCACGCGCGCCCACCAGACGAAGTAGACGAGCGGCACTGTTGCTGTGCGTGTCGGCATCGCCATTGATTTGGTACACGCTGGTATCCACCACAATCTGGGTGTCCATGACACTAATCCCCGGAGCCGGCAGCGTCACGCTGACTCGAGATTGGCTGGTGTCATTCGCATCCGTAAATACTATCTGCCCCACGCTCTTCAGGCCCGTGCCATTAATCACCAAATCATCGCCCGCCGTCTTTTCGCGATTGAAGTATCCCGGTACGGCAAACACTCCCAGCCCCTCAACTTGGGGCTGCTTGTTCACCGCAAACAACAGCGACGCGTTCAGGTCGCTGTTCGCCACTCCATTGTACAGCTTGAGGGCGCGGCTGGCCGTTTCGTTGGTGTCCGCGTCCGGCCACGGAAGGACGTCGGCGGACAACACAATGCGAGTACCGTTATCCTCCACATGCGCCCCCGGGTTGGGCAACTGGATAAACACCGGGTTCGTAAATGAAGTGCCATCCTGGCGAACCACCTCAATGGTGGTCATCGTATTGAGGCCCGTCCCATTGATCTCCAGGACACGATCCCGCTTGAGCAACCCGGTTGTGCCCACATCCTCCCAGGAGTCCCCATCGGACTGGACCATGCTTTCCACCACGGGCTTGCCGGTTACCGCGCTCATCAGGGGATTGGTGGCCGGACTCAACACCGCCCCCAACTCCCCCGTATTGGCCGCCGGCCGACGCGCCACGCGCAGGCGCCGGTTGAAACCGTCTGCCAAACTTCCAATCGCATCTCCAGGCACTATGGCTTCGGTATCCGAAAGAACCTCCAGATTGGGAATCTGGATCGGCAATCCGTCCGATGCTCCCCCCGCCTGCAGACCGGCGTCATAAACCGACTTCTCATGCTCGTCATCCACGCGAATGTGTGTCAGCTCAGTTTCACCCGCAGTCCGGCTCTTGAAACCATGCCCGGTGATGCGTATGTGTTCTCTCCGGTCATGAATCTGGCCATCGGCCGTGGTCGAGCCAATCACCGGCGGGCCGGTCTCGATGTTGAACTTCTGATCACTCAGGCTGCTGACGCCCACTTCGTTCCACAGACGAATCTGCCGGCCCACACCCTCTGCCATCTCGTCTATCACACCCGGGGGTATGTCCAGCTGACCATCGGAAACCACATAACGGGTCACGGGCATAATCCGCTGCAGTACGGTCTCCCCTTCCATCACCTCCAAGGCCTTCACGGATCCCATCCCCTCACCCATCAACGTCAGGGTCTCCAACGAACGCGTCAGCGTGTTGCGTTCAATCGCCTCTTCGCCTCCACGGTCAGATACAAGCGATATCTTCGCCACCGTTTGCCTCGGGTGCATTTGGTTCCGAGCCCACGCCACCGTCCCCTTCTGCGGAAATGTCACCACATCCTTCGGCCCAGGCCCCTTGATATAGCCCCATAATGACGGCAAATGCTCCATGTTCCCCACAACACTCGTCTCCCCACTCCATAATACCTCAAAATGTTCCGACAACTTGTGGAATACCATTTTGTACTGATAAGGAACGGAACTGAATCCCGGCCCAGATTGAACCGGAAATGCAAAATGTCCCGGCCCAGAGCCGTGGGTAATGAATGTACCACTCCCCCTCACCCCGATACCTCGCACAAATGAGTATGGTTCGGAAGGGATTTTCGCACCACCCACGAAAGCCTCGGGGCTGTTGCCATACCAATCTAAAAATCCAAATGGCCATTGTGCCATACCCAATTCAGAAACCGCATAATCATGCGGTGCATCCCAAGCGTTGTAGACGCCAGCGTCACTTTCGGGGCGCCGTCGATCCGATCGACTTCTATAAAATGAAGTAAAAGTCCATCCTACAGGAACACCATCCTGTGAAGGTTCCAAATATTCAGCTGAGAAGAGAATATCTGGCACAATAACTGTACGCCCCAACTGGCGTTTTAGAAAACGGCTGTCAGACGGCAACAATGGTCCTTGTGCAAAAGTAGCTCCTTCCAGATCCGGATTTTCCACCA
>PBVU01000006.1:0-17442 GCA_002728775.1 Verrucomicrobiales bacterium
TTTAGTGTGCTGGTGGAGGCGGATGACATGAACGATCCCATCGGCGACGCAACCCGGTCCGTGCTGGATGGGCACTTGGTGCTATCGCGCGAACTGGCCGCGCACAACCATTACCCGGCCATTGATGTGCTCGGCAGTGTCAGCCGGCTGCAGCAGGATCTTTTGAGCGAAGAGGAAAACGAACTCGTCGGACGCGCGCGTGATACGCAAGCGGTCTACCGCCGAAACCAGGATTTGGTTTCCATCGGCGCGTATGAGCGCGGCTCAAACCCGGCGATTGACAACGCGATTGCCAAGCATGAGCCGTTGAATGGATTTTTAAAACAAGGCGTGCGGGAATCTTTTTCCCGGACCAAGAGTTGGGAGCAACTGCGCATGGTCATGGGACCGGCTGAGTCGGAAGCTCCCGCCGTGCCCCAGCAGGCCGTTGTGACGGAAACCTCGGTATCGCAGCCTCCGTCGCAGGCACCTGTTCAACCCCAACCCCAGCCGGCCTTGCCGATGATGGGGGCGCCGTTGCCCAGTGTGATGGGTGCCGCCGCGGCTCAATTGCCCCAGGGCGTGATGTGATTTAAATGAAGCCTTTTGAATTCAGTCTGCAGTCAGTGCGCGATCTTCGCGAGGGTGAGGAGAGTCGTGCGCGGGAGCGGTACGCCCGCGCGATGCAGGAGATGAAGGCTTTCAACCTACGTCGGCGCAAAGTGGAACAGGAGATCGAGGACAACCTGCAGGCAACCCGGAAAGAAAGTGCCGGTCGCATGGAGTCAGGTCGCATGGCAACATTGCGGGCGATGCACAAGGCTTTAAAGGAGCAACTCGAAACCTTGGAGCCCGAGGAGCATCGGCTACGGCGGTGCTTGGATGAAAAATCCAAGCAATTGTTGGCCTCCCGTCAAAAGCGTGAGGCTCTCGACAAGTTGTACGACAAGCAAAAGGATGCGCATGACCGTGAATCAGCGCGTCTTGACCAGCTTGCGCTGGATGAGATGGTGACATTGCGGGGAACGGAACGAGTATTTTAGGAAGGGAGAGGCCCGAACATGAAACGTTTAATAAAGTCGCCTTGGTTCGCCACAATCCTGGGGATTGCGGCTTTTGTGGTGACACTTCTGGTTGTTTTGGACCCGGCGAAGTTACTGGACGTGGAGGCGCTGAAAAGGCGCCTGGCGGAGATGAACCAAGCGGAAGTGAACGCCACGGAGGAGGGGCCGCGCCAAATCGAGCACATTGTCGAGGATGACCAAAAGAAGGGCGAGGAGCAGGCGGAAAATTTGATGGAATTGCAGAAGGTTTTGGACAATCTGCAGGCTGCGGGGGATCCAGGCCAACTACACTTTGACAACCCCGACATTAAGAAATTGGTGGACGGCTTGGGTCGGCAGTTTTTGGATCTGGAACAGCGCCGCTTGCATCTGGAGGAATTGAACCAGGAAGCTGCGCGGCAACTGGCTGAGATAGGATCCTACACGAATCAAGTGGCCTTGGCGCGTGCGGCGTTCGAGCGGGAATACAATCGGAAACACCTGTTGATCACCACCAGCCAGACGAACCGGCTGGCGGAGCTGGCGCGCATCAACGAGAGCATGCTCAACGATTCCGAGGCCAACGCGTTGCGGGCGCTGAAGTTGAACCAGCCGGATCAAATTGCACGTATACTATATTTTATGAGCACGGACAATCGGGCGTCCGTATTCAACAATTTTGCTGCGGATGACTCGGAGCAGGGGCAGCAACTGCTAAAGAGCATTCAGGATTCCTACAAGCAAATCATTATTGATGCCGACAGTGACAGTAATGCCACCGCTGGCCCACAACCCGTAAGCACTCAAGGTCCATGATGAATCCCACAACTTTATTTCCTGCCCCATCTTCCAGCACACCTGACGCGGAATCGATTTCATCGTTGCCGTCGAGGGAGGGTGGTGAGTCGGGTGTTTTTGAAAAACTGATGCGAGATGCCGAGACGGATGCCCGCGACTGGCGCGAGGAGGCTGAGGCCAATTCGACTGAGTTAGGTGGCATGGCGATGCCTGTTCGGCCAACGGAAATGAATGCGCCATTGGATTTGCCCAAGACGGAGAAGTTGGCTCAGGACCGTTCAAGTCAAGCACCGACCGAACTGACTTCAGAGGCGCGGGTGGAGCGGCGAGACGGCGGGGGCGGTGACGAGCCAGACAATCAGGCTCAGGAACTGGAGTCGCCCGAGTCCAAATTGGAGCAGGGCGAGGAAAAATCTGGGGCGGAGCCCGAGGAAAATGAAGCCGAGGGAACTGTGCAGGAGTCGAGTGAGCCTGAGGCAAAGGATGCCGAGGAAAATTCAAATGAAGAAATTGATGTGGATTTGGTTTCCGAGATAGAGACAGATGAGGTGAGTTTGGAAGAAGAATCGAAGAAAGCCATTTCCCCCGAGGAGCCAGTGGAGTCGGAACTGGCCAAGCCGGATTTGAAGGAGAAAAATACGAAGAAGGAACTCATCGAGGAAGAAATAGAATCAACCAAAAAATCCCAAAAAACGTCTATAAATACGGGAAAAACTGAAAAAACAGCGAGTCGTCAGCCTGTTTTGGCTGATGCGGAGGTCGAACCGGATTCGCTGCCCAATGTGAGCGGCACGAAAAATGCTCCGAATGCATCGAGTATGTGGAATACCGCCAGAAACGCAGCCACCATGGAGCCATCCGCGGAAGAAGTGCCCATGGATACGCCCCAGGAATGGGCTGGGGAGTTTGCCGATAACTTGGGTGGGTCGATGAAAGAGTTTTCCGATTCACAACATGATTTGCCGCAGCCCGTGTTGAATGTTCAGAGCGTATCGGCTACTGGACAGGCGCAGGGATCGACCATGGCACAATTTTCCACGCTGACCCCACAAGTGTCGGCCTTGATGGAATCCATCTGGAATCGAGTAACCACGTTTCGTCTTCGCGGTGACTCCAGTTGGACGGTTCGCATTCGGCCGGATCAGGACACGGCTCTGCAATTGACGATTAAGATGGGGACAACCGGACTGGAGGTGCATACGCGCTTGCAGCATGGCGACATGGCTAAGCTGGGAGCAAGTTGGGGGGATTTGCAGAATGCCTTGTCCGAGCGCGGTGTTCAATTGCATGACCTCGAATCCGAGGAGGGATCTGAAAATGGCGGCGAGATATTCGATATGAACATGTTCCAGAATGATGAAGAGGCGGCATTTTCCGGGGAAGGAAGCCGTGAAGGAGATGAGAATTTTGCGCCGATTGGCCCGCGGCCGGAAGACCAGCCTGAGCCCGAGCCGAAACCGCGCCGCGCGCCCGCCCACAGTGGCTTTGAGCAGTGGGCGTGAAGATGGAAAGGAGTTTAAAAAATGCAGGTTGACGCATTGACATTGTCGAAATTCCAAGGGGCCGCCGAGCCGAATGAGCGGCTGCCCATGAAGGTTTTGGGGCAGGATGATTTCCTCCAGTTGCTGGTGGAACAAATGCGCAATCAGGATCCGCTTGCGCCGGTCCAAGACACGGAATTTATTGCGCAGATGGCGCAGTTTACCAGCTTGGAGCAATCGCGCCAGATGAGCGACGACATGAAGCTTTTGCGCGCGCAGGCAAGTTTCCAGCAGGGCGTGGACCTGTTGAACAAGGAAGTGACCGTACAGGTGGGCGAGGAAGAGCCGCCGATCACGGGCACGGCCACCGAACTGGAAATGGTGGATGGTGAGCCCAAGCTGCTCATCAACGGAGTATTTTATGCATTGCAGGATGTAATTCATGTGAAAGCCATGGACGGCTCCAATGAATCTCAATCCAAGGAATAAGAAATGATTCGATCCCTAAACACTGGAGTGCTGGGTATCCGGCAGTATCAAACCAGCCTGGATGCCATTGGCAATAACCTGGCAAACATCAACACTGTGGCCTACAAGGCCGCGCGGATTGACTTTGCGGATACACTGAACCAAACGCTGCGGGCACCGACGCCGGATACGGACACGGTTTCAGGAAGTACTGGCATGCAGGTGGGCAACGGATTGTCGATCACGGCGATCAAAAATTCCTTTGAGCAAGGGGCCATCAAGCAGACCGGTGTGCGGACGGACTTGGCGATTGCGGGCGAGGGGTTTTTCCTCGTCAAGGATCCCACCACCAATGAGCTGTTTGCTACTCGCGCGGGGGATTTTCGCACGGATAAGAATGGGTATTTGGTGACCAATGGTGGCCAGAGGGTGCAAGGCCTGAATAAACTGGCTCCTGCTTATACAACTGCGGAAAAAAAGGAGATTGGGGATCTTCAGCTTGATGAGGGGACATATATGGAAGATCGCACAGGTGTAACGATTGACTCAAAATCTGAGGTATTGACGAAGAATGCCCATGGTTTTACTACAGGCATGCAGGTAAAATTTTCGTCTGGAACGGTTCCAACTACTGATCCGTCAATTACTGGCAGTACGGTGTTGTACGTTAGGAATGATTCCGCAGATTCAACCAATAAATTTACACTTCATAGTACAGCGTCAGAAGCTGCTGCGGGTACGAATGCCATAAATTTTTCAGCCACCACCGGAACTCCGCCCAAGTCCAATGGCAACATTCGTGTCAATGCTTTTGATGACGCGCTTACATTGACAAGCCATGGCTATAGTGATGGGATGAAGGTGAAATTTAAAACAAGTGCTCCAAGCGGAGGCGACACCATTACCGAATATTATACAAAGAAAATTGATGCGAACACCTTTTCATTGCACACGGGCAGCACCATGACGGTGGGTAACAAGGTGAATTTTGCCCCCGCCACTACTGGAGGGTGGGCAGTTAGTGTGGCTGACGATGAGTTAACTCTAAATGCTCATGGGTTGAATAGTGGTGATACGGTGCGATTCAGCGGAACGGCTCCCGGAGGAGGGGCGACAACCACGACATATTACGCAAGGGTGATTAGCGCAAACAAAATCAGCCTGCACGCAAGCGCCGCGGATGCTGGCACGGGAAGTGATAAAATAAATTTAACGACTGCCAGTGGGACATACAGCCTGCTTTATGACAAGAATTCTTATACAATAGAGGGGCAGGATTATACAGCTTACACTTTGGGNGGGGGGGCCAGCATNTCTTCATTCAACGTGGGAGCGGATGGTAAGGTAAATATGCTGCTGACCGANGGGACTCAGTANTCGCGCGGNCAANTAATCATGCAAANCTTTAAGAACACCCAAAACCTGATGAAGCAGGGTGGGAATATTTATTCAAATTTGGCTACTGCTGGGGCATTGGGAACGACGGGTAACTCTGCATCGGCAACGCAAATTCTTACTGGCGCAGAGGCTCCTGGTTCAGCGGGCATGGGGCGGATTGAGTCGGGCGCGCTGGAGTTGTCCAATGTTGACATGGCCAAGGAATTTGCGAGGATGATAACGACGCAGCGTGCCTTTCAGGCCAATGCCCGCGTGGTCACCACAAGTGATGAAATTTTGCAGGAAATGATGCAGTTGAAGCGATAATTGACGATTAACTAGTAGGAACTGAAGCAAAAGGAGTCCCAAAATGGCGGAAGAAGAAGCCCAAGTGCCCGAGGAAAACGCTGCTGGCGGCGATGCCGCGGCGGGTGCGGATGCCGCGGCGGAGGCATCGGCAGAGGCGAAGCCAAAGAAGAGTGGCGGTTTTCTGCTGCCATTGATTCTCATGCCTGTGTTGTGTGCCGGAGCGGCGTACGGCGTGGGGTTCATGCTGCTGAAAAAGGTGGACACGGTTTTGGCGGGCATCAAGTCCGGCGCCGTTTTGGCCGAAAATGCCTCTGGTGACGCCGCGGCAGAAGGCGGTGCGGGCGGTGATGCAAAGGGAGACGACCATGGGGGTGATGATGGTCACGGGGGTGATGATGGTCACGGCGGCGAGGGAGATGCCGAGGCAGCTCCTGGTGAAGTGGATGATCCCGAGGAGCTTGTGCCGATTGTGGATCCAGAAGATCCTGCGGCTATCCGATCTGTGGTGGTAAATCCCAAGGGTACGCAGGGCAAACGTTACATCGTGGTGGAGGTATACCTACAGCGTAGTGAGCCGAAGGACACGGATTTCAAGACCCGTGTTTCCAAGAAAACAAAACTACTGCAGGAAATCGTCACCCGCGAGTTGGAGGCGCACACGATTGAGGATTTGCAAAAGCCGGTGACCAAGGATTATATCCGGCGCACGTTGCAGAAGAAATTCAACAACGATCTTGAGGGCGCCGGATATTCCACACCGGTGGGCAAGGTGGTTTTCAGCAAATGGGTGATGCAGTAACACACGATGGCGGGATTATTTAAAGAAGCGGACATCAAGTTGTTCCGGGACATGACTACGCCACTCCCGGCGGTGAAGGCGTTTGCCGATGAGCCGGGTGAGGAGGGCATGGACCTTGAGGGGGGATCCTCGGAAGGTTCGGTGGTTTTCCACCGTCCAGATGGTATTAAAACAGAAGTTCCCGCCGGTAACATTTCCACTTATACCGTCGGTAAACAGGCGGCGCTTTCCTCGACGGAGGTGCACCGTTTCAAGAATGAGAACGGCCGCATCGTGCGCGCCTTGGCGGCTCGTTTATCCCTGTTTTTAAGGATGGAAATGACGATGGAGCAGATCGAGCTGGAAGTGACGGATCTGTCCAAATACGCCAAGCTTTTTGAGGCGCCCCGGCACATGATCCTGTTCAAGATTCATCCGCTGGAGGCCATTGGTGTATTTGATGTTTCCAAGCCGCTGGGCTTGACGCTGGCCGATCGTATGCTGGGCGGCAAGGCTTTCTCGGTGAACCCCGACCGGCCCATTCGCGAGGTGGAAACGGCGTTGATGGATCAGGCCGTCCAGTTGATGGCACGCGAGTGGTGTAACTCTTGGCAATACGAGGATCCGTTGCGGGCTACGTTGCTGGGCCACGAGGTCAACCCGTTATTCCTTCAAATCGGCAGTGCGGAGGAAACTTTTTATCATGTCTCCATCGAGGCCAGCTTGGGGGATTGCATTGATCAAATTCAGATGTTGCTTCCTGTGCGGGCGATTGACCCGGTGGTGCGCCACTTGGCGCAGGCGACTATAATTTCCGAAGAGGATAGCGAGGAACATGAAGAGTACGTGCGCAGGCATTGGAATCCGCTATACAACACAGTGCCACTGAAGGTGCGGGCCGAGTGGCCGGGTATTCCGGTCGTGACTCGCGACATGATGAATTTGAAGGAGGGTGACATCATCCCGCTGGATTCCGAGCGCCTGCGCGAGGTGCGGGTAAGTATTGCCGATCGGCCCAAGTTTCTGGGAAGGCTTGGCAGCTTGGAACAAAAATGCGCCGTGGAAATCACTGGCCGAATCACCAAATAAGAAATAGCCATGAGTACTGAGATTCCAACGACTGCGGATCCCCAACACGACAATCAAAATCTGGAATTCCTGATGGATGTTCCGCTGCGCCTCTCTGCCGAGTTGGGAAGTTGTCAAATGACCATGGAGGAACTCCTCGAGTTGAGTGTCGGATCGGTGGTTCAACTCGACAAACCCGCAAACGCCAATGTGGATGTTTACGTGAACCAGAAACTGGTGGCCCGGGGAGAAGTGGTGGTGGCCGAGGATAATTTTGGCATTCGAATCAAGGAAGTTCTCTCCAAGCCTGTAGTATAGCCAAATTCGGAAAAATTGTCCTGTTTCCCCCGGCAAATCATGCCGCAGTGGGGTTTTTTTACTCACAAAAATGGCTTAAAGTAGCTATTTTTCTGCTATTTCAGCGATTTTTAGACATGGCACACCATGTGCTGATTGGTGACGTTGGCAGTGGACTGTCAACGGGCAGTAATCGGCAAAAACCCCGTGCGAAGGGTGCCAGGGATGGTAAGCCGGGAGCCCAAGCAAAAACCGCCCACGAGGGGCAACGACAATGAAATCGAATCGCACGCGCAACAGCCTGATGGCCGGATTGGCCGGGCTTTTCCTGTTATTTTCCACAAACGCGGTCACGGCAGATGCTACTGAGGTCAATGCCACGAAGTCCGCCGCCGGACCGCCCCAAGTTTACAACCCACCTCAAGCCGAGCGCACGGCCACGCCCGGTCCTTCCAATTTGACAGAGGTTGGCCTGCGGTTGTTTGGTGCGCTGTTGTTGGTGGTGGCTTTGTTTCTGGGCGGAGCTTGGTTCTTTAAGCGTTCCAGCCTGTTTAATTTTGTCAGGCCCGCTGAGGCTCACTTGAAGGTGGCGGAGAGCAAAACACTGGCCACGCGGCATAACTTGCATGTCATTACTTATGGCAATCAGCGTTTCCTAATCGCGGACTCTCCCGCGGGGACACAATTCCTGACCGCGCTGGATGAGCCTCCCGTTGAGGAGTCATCCACGGGTGAGCCGGGCAACAGTGCCAATTCGTTTGCGGACAAACTCAAACTCGCGATTGAGGGTGGGCCACGAGAACCGGCACGTTTAAGTGATTTAACCACCCGCCTCAAATCCTTTTTCGTACGCAAGGCGTCATGAAAATTTCCCGGTACATTGCAATTCTGGTGTGGTTGGCGCAAGGCGTTGCCGCGCAGGCGCAGCCCGTGCCCATCGGTCCCGAATTGCCTGTTGGTCCTGACCTGCCGGAATTAAACTTACTGGAGCAAGTCATTGAGCCTGTAGAGGTAAAAACACCGACCAATTCTACTCCCTTCGGCTTCAATATCGGCCTGAATGTTCCTACGAAGCCCAAGGAAGTGGATGTTGCCATCCGCATTGTGTTCCTCATTACACTGCTCACTCTTGCACCTTCGTTTATCATGCTGATGACGTGTTTCACGCGTATTGTGATTGTTTTCTCATTTTTAAGGAATGCCCTTTCGTTGCAGGGCGTGCCGGCCAATCAATTGATGATTGGTTTTGCGCTGTTCATGACCTTTTTCATCATGGCGCCCACCTATAACAAAATCGACCGGGACGCGCTCCAGCCCTACAACGCCAAGCAAATCACCAGCACGGAGGCGTATGACCGTGCGAAAGGGCATCTCAAGGATTTCATGCTGAGGCAGGCGCGCCCGAAGGACGTCGAGTTTTTCGTGGGATTGGCGAAGATGGGGCCGACCAAGGTGGAGGACATCCCCATGAGCGTGGTCATTCCGGGCTTCATTCTCAGCGAGCTGCGGACAGGATTCCAGATGGGCTTCCTGTTGTTCATTCCATTCATCCTGATTGATTTCGTGGTGGCCATTGTACTGATGAGTCTCGGCCTGCTGTTTCTACCGCCCGTGACCATTTCGTTGCCGCTCAAAATTCTTCTCTTTGTACTGGTGGATGGCTGGACCCTGGTGGTGCGTTCACTGGCGGTGAGTTTTGACATGTGACGACAGGAGAGCGATTGATATGACACCGGATTAT
Organism: Verrucomicrobiales bacterium; assembly: GCA_002728775.1. Classification (GTDB taxonomy): domain Bacteria; phylum Verrucomicrobiota; class Verrucomicrobiia; order Limisphaerales; family UBA1100; genus UBA6614. The sequence goes on from PBVU01000006.1 coordinate 9,340, forward strand.
AGCGTCGAAATTTTAAAAAGCATGATGAGCCACATCGTGATGGTGGCCGCGCCGCTGCTCATTGCCGGCATGGTGGTAGGTCTTGTGATCAGTCTGTTCCAAGCGGTGACCTCGCTGCAGGAACAGACCTTGGCCTTCGCTCCAAAGGCGCTGGCGGTGACAGGGATTCTCTTCATGCTTCTGCCTTGGGTGGTGCGCACATTGGTGGACTATACCACGAACATTTTCGAGACCCTTCCGCGCATGGCGCAATGATGTTGAATGGATGTGATGAATGGAGGGTTTATTTGCCAACTGGTTTTTGATTTTCGTTCGCGCGGGGGCAATGCTTTCGATTTTCCCTCTGTTTTCCGCCACTTCCGTGCCCGTGCGCATGCGACTTGCCTTGGCGGGATTCATGGCTTTCCTGATGCTGCCGGCTATGCCGGCGATGATTGATATTTCCCAGGCTTCGCTTCTTAGTCTGGTGGGTTTGTTGATCAAGGAGGTTAGCATTGGGCTCTTGTTTGGCTGGATTGTGCGGGCGCTTATTTTTTCAGTCACTCTGGCGGGCCATTTTATATCCTCACAGATTGGTCTTCAGTTGGGCGGCATGATTGCTCCTGGCTCGGAAACGCCAACGGAGGTAATGGGCGTGATGCTCCAGATGCTGGCCATCGCGCTAATGGTTTCCTTGGATCTGCATTACACGCTCCTTGTGGGGTTCCAACAATCGTATCATGTACTGCCCATTGGAGCAGGCGTGTTGTCAGACCAGCTTTTTGACAACGTGATGGGCATGGCGGCGCGGACCTTTCTGGTGGCGGTGAAGATTGCCTCGCCGATCATCGCGGTGGGCATTGTGGTGAACGTCCTGTTGTGCATGCTTGCGCGCGCCGTGCCGCAGATGAACGTGTTCATGGAGAGCTTCGGTATTCGCCTGTTGATTGGCATCGTGCTTCTGGGTTCGGTGATGCAGATTGCGGCGCTGGAGATTGCAAATTATCTGCACCAACTGCCTGACGACTTTGTGGTGGCGGTGCGGCTCTTGGGGCTTGGAGGATAGGTCATGGCGGAAAGCGAAAGCGGCCAGGAAAAAACTGAGATGCCGACGCCAAAGCGTCTGCAGGAACTCTTGGAGTCCGGCCAGTTTGCCAAGAGTCCCGAGATTCAGACCGTATTCCTAATCGCCATGGGGCTTCTGGCGTTGACGATGATGATGCCGCATATCATGGCCACATTTAAAATATACATGGCCACAATTTTCTCCCAATTGGCAACCATGCAGGTGAATGCGGACAACACTCCAAAGATTTTCACAGATTTCATAGAAATGGCTGGGACCTGTCTCCTGCCGATCATGGCGGGAGCCTTCATGGCTGGCTTGATGGGATGCGGTCTTCAGAGTCGGTTCCAATTAACGCCAAAAGCATTGGAACCAAAGTTCAGCAAGATGAACCCCATAAAGGGGTTTAAAAATATTTTTAGTTCGCAGTCCTTGGCAAAATTGGCGGTGGCGTTGACGAAGTTCATTGTAATTTTCGGGTTCACCTGGCCGGTGATCCGGGATGTGATGGAGGATCCGATTTTTTCTTCATCCACCGATTTTAGCTACCTACTGTACTTCATGGCAGATACCGCGCAGAGCGTTACGCTGCGTGTGTTGGCGGGGATGGTGTTGATTGCGATGGGGGATTACGCATACCAGATGTGGAAAAATGAACGGGACAGCATGATGACCATGCAGGAGGTCAAGGATGAAACCAAGAATGTTGAGGGCAACCAGCAGGTGAAGGGCGAGATGCGCCGCCGTCGCCGACAAATGTTGAAGGAGTCGATGCAGCAGGAGGTGCCGGAGGCGGACGTGGTGGTGACCAACCCGACGCACTTGGCGGTGGCTTTAAAATATGACCGTCAGGCGATGGGTGCGCCACGAGTGGTGGCCAAGGGTGCGCGTTACAATGCGCTGCGAATTCGCGAGATCGCAAATGAGCACGATGTGCCCATTGTGGAAAACAAGCCGGTGGCACGGTTGCTGTTCAAGCACTGCAAAGCGGGGCAGGAGATTATTCCGCAGTTATACGCGGTGGTGGCGGAAATTCTGGCTCATGTTTACCGGGTGAACCGTTACCGCTATTACAAACGGGGCATGGATACGCCATGAAAATGAGGGGGTTTTCCAAAAAATACCGGTTTTCCGCATTAATTCGGGTTGTGGCACCTAAATTGCTGCGACTTGGCGCGGGCAGGAATGATTCCGGTCTGCTGGATATCCAAGAAATGACTGGAACGGATTCAACGATTGCCGCCGGCCTGCGCGGGTGGGAGAGGGTATTTGCCGCATGAGTGCCGCACCTGCCACCACCCCCAAGCGCGCGAGTTGGGCGGAGTTTGGGTTGATTGGATTCATCTTCAGCGTGTTGCTGTGGATGATTTTGCCGTTGCAGCCATGGATGCTGGATTTTCTCCTGGCGCTTTCCATTTCGTCGGGCTTGCTGGTGATGCTGGTCATCATCTACATCCGCGAGCCATCCGAGTTTACTAGTTTCCCAACACTGCTGTTGATCATCACGTTGTTCCGACTGGGAATAAACGTGGCTTCCACCCGACTGATTCTGGGTGAGGCGCAAGCGGGCCAGATTATCCAGTCGTTTGGTAACGTGGTCGTGCAGGGAAATTATGTGGTGGGCTTCGTGGTGTTCCTAATTTTGACGGTCATCAACTTCGTGGTTATCACCAAGGGCGCGGGGCGTATTGCAGAGGTGGCGGCGCGTTTTACGTTGGACGCCATGCCGGGCAAGCAGATGGCGATCGACGCTGAATTGAACGCGGGCCTCATCAAGGAGGATCAGGCACGTAAACGGCGGGATGATCTTTCCAAGGAGGCGGATTTCTATGGATCCATGGATGGTGCCAGCAAGTTTGTGCGTGGTGACGCCATCGCGGGCATCCTGATTACGTTGGTGAACGTGCTTGGCGGGATTGGCATCGGAGTGATTCAGCGGGATATGGACGTGAGCACGGCGTTGCAGACTTACACGGTACTGAGTATCGGGGATGGCCTTGTGTCTCAGATTCCTGCGTTAGTGATCTCGACAGCGGCGGGCATCCTGGTCACGCGCGCGGCGGAGCACCAGAGCTTGGGCCAGACATTGACAAAGCAGTTGTTCCTGCAGCCAAAGGTGTTGATGTCGTTGTCATTGACGATGTTTGTGCTGTCGGGTTTCTCGTTGGTCACGGGAGTGCTGCCTTGGTTTCCATTCTTCATGATGGGTGTGTTGTTTGGCTTCATGCATCGATCGTTCGACAAGCGGGGGTTGTTTAATTATCAGCCCGCGGATGGTCCCAATTTGGGGCCTGACGGAGCACCGGGTGGTGAGGATTCACCGGACGGCGGGGAAGGCCCGGATGGCGGGGAAGGCCCGGACAAGCTCGAGGATTTGCTGAATGTGGATACGTTGCAGATTGAATTGGGGTATGGACTGCTGGCCTTGGCGGATCCGAAGAAGGGCGGCGATATCCTAGAGCGGGTGACGAGTGTGCGGCGCAATTTTGTGCAGGACATGGGCTTTATCATCCCGGCGGTTCGGCTGCGCGACAATTTGGAACTGGGGGCCAATGAGTATCGGTTTATTTTCCGTGGGCAGACGATCGCGAACGGCGAGGTGATGCCGGGTTACTGGCTGGCGATGAACACGAACAACAGCACGGAGGTGCTGCCGGGTGTACAGACGGTGGAACCAGTGTTTGGTTTGGATGCGGTGTGGATTACTGAGGTCGAACGCAAGAATGCTGAGGTGGCGGGTTACACGGTGGTGGATGCGGCTTCGGTGCTGGTGACGCATTTCAGCGAGACGATCAAGCGGTATTGCCACCAGATTTTGTCGCGGCAGGATGTGCAGGTGTTGTTGGACAACTTGAAGGAACAGAACCCGGCCTTGATCAACGAGCTGGTGCCGGGGCTGCTTTCGGTGGGGCAGGTGCAGCGGGTGTTGCAGAATCTCCTGAGCGAAGGCGTACCGATCCGCAACCTGGTGGGTGTGCTCGAGCGGGTGGCGGACTACGCCGGCACGACCAAGAACACCGACGAACTGGCCGAGCAGGCGCGGCGCGCGATTGGCGGGCAGATCGTCCGGGCGTATCAAGACGAAATGGGTGCGATGCACGCGATCACACTGGACCCGTGGCTGGAGGAAGAACTGGCCAAGGGCCTGCGACCGACGCCGACGGAGACGACGCTGTTGATTGACCCGAAGATGGCGGAACATCTCTCACATCATTTCAACGACCTGATGCAGCCGATGATCGCCGAGGGTCGTAGCCCGGTGGTGATTTGCTCGTCAGTGATTCGCGCTGGACTCCGACGGTTCTTTGCGGCCAAGTTCCCCGACTTGGCGTTCCTCTCCTACGAGGAATTGCCGCCCAAGGTGGAGATTGTGCCCGCGGGCGCGGTACCCAGTCTGGCTTGATTTTAAAACCAGCGACTGGCCATGAATGTTGTCAAGATCATTGCCGACACCCCCCAAGAGGCACTGGAACAGATTCATGCCGAGCTGGGGCCGGAGGCGGTGGTGCTCAACGTGCGCCAAGTGTCGGCCGAGGGAATGAAAAAGCTCTGGAGCGGCACGCGCGTGGAAGTGATGGCCGCCGCGCCCAAGCCCGAGCCGGATGCCAAGGCGACGATTAAAAGGCTTAACGCGAAGATAGCCGACTTGGAGCAGCAAATCCTTCATCCCCCCCGGCCAAAGCCGAAGCCGGAATCCAAGCCCGCCTTGAAACAGCAACTTCCTTCGAAGGTGGCTGAGATGATTCAGGCTGCCAAACAGGCGGCGCACCAGGACACGGACGCGGATGGGATACTGGCGGCGGTTAAAATCCTGGAGAAACTGGGATTGCTGCCGTCGCACGCGCGGTGGCTCTCCGGGCAGGCGAGTAATTTCCTCGGCTTCACCAAGCCGCGCAATTTGCAGGATGAATTTGCGCTCGTGCGGGAAACGCTTTCCGACTACTGGCATCAGCTCATTCGTCGGCACACCAAGCCGGGCAACCCCATGCGGCTGCTGGTGGGGACGCCGGGCACGGGCAAGACCACCTGCATTTGCAAATGGATGACCCAGGCACTGCTGCGCAATGGGCAGGAGGTTTGCACGTGGCGACTGGATGGCGGGGCACCGAACACGGCTGAGTTTTTAAGTCTGCACGGGGAACTGCTACAGGCGTCGGTGGAGCGCACTTGGGATCCTGGTGAGGAGATTCCTGAGAACGCGTTGCGGTTCATTGACTTGCCCGGGGTTTCGGCCAGTGACCGTGAGGCGAGGCGGGCGCTGCTCGAACAGGTGAAGGAATTTCCCCAGACGGAGATTTACCTCGTCCTGAACGCATCCTACGACCTCGGTCTGCTGCTGGCCCACGCGAGGTTCTTCTCGGTACTGCCGTTGAGTGGCCTCATCCTGACACACACGGATGAAGAAACGCGCTGGAGCAAATACTGGAACCTCGTGCTCGCCACGCAATTGCCCATTCTTTACCTCTCGGGTGGCCAGGAAATTCCTGGCGACTTTCGACCGGCATTGCCGGAGGAGATGTTTGACCAGTTTGTGGAATCCGGCCGCGAGCAGATGGAGGAAACTATTTAGGGCACGGCCGACGTGGCCGTGTTAGTGCCGGGCGCGGTGCGGGGCAGGACCGGAGTGCCATCGGCTTTCCATTGGTGAGACTCGACAAACTGTCCATCGCGCCAGACCTTGATCCACATGGGCGTGTTGGCGGTGTCATCATAATAATGTGTCTCGTTGCCGTCGTGCATGCCCAGGGAATAGACGACGCGGCTTCTGGGATTGCCGCTTTCGTAATACCAAGTCCAGGTGCCGTGTGGTTTGCCCTCGATGAGTTCCCCCTCGAAAGAGGGTTTGCCATTCGGGTAGACGGAGGATTGTTTGCCGGTCCATGGCTTGCCATCGAGCAGCCAAACTCCGTTCACCTGCATCACCCGCTTGGGGTCAACAGCCTTGGGTTTGTCTTCGGAACAAGCCGCCAACGTCACCGCTGCAGCCAGAAGGAATAGCCTCCCTTTCACGCGGGCAACGTAACGCACAAAACAGGCGCGGTCAAAATAACCCGGCCTGAGTTATTCAATGGGTGGCAGCAGCTTGAAGGAAATCGGTGGGACCCCAAAAAAGCGCCCCTTAAACAGGGGCGCCTTTGTTTTGATGATCTTTTTCCGTTGCCCTAGCGGTCGCGCCGCGGAAAGCCAAAGCCGGGGGCAGCTTTCCGGGCCGGCGGAAAGGGGACAGCTTCCGGGGCAAGATCGGCCTCACGGGCACGGAGTTCGCGCTCGATACCCACGCCTTCCTGCACCTCCTCAACAATGTTGATGATTTGCTTGAGCCCGTTGGTCTTGGCATCGCGGAAACGCAGTTCGCCGGTCATCTCGGTAACCTGGCCGCGCTGGTTGGAATCGAGGCGCAACTCGGCGAACTTGAGCAGCATTTGCACCGCATCGGCTGGTGCATCATAGTCCTGCGCCAAGCGGGTGATCTGCTTGAAATCAACCACCACGGCTTGGTCATTGGTTTCCATGAATTTCCGGCGCTCGCCAGCCACGGCGTTGGGCAGCTTGCCGGCCTTCAGGGAAGGAAGAAGCGAGGTGTTGGCCACGAAAAAGCGATCCTTGTTTTTCAGGATGCTGAAGCCGGCGGCCTCCATGGCCTCAAGCCCGCCTTCCTCCTTGAGCTTGTCAACGAGCTTGTCGAGCTTCTTCATGTCATTGACGGTCAGGCCAAAGACGACGGAAGGCTTTGGTTGTGGAATGCCGAAATCGGGATCCACTTCCTGTTCCAAGTCGATGAGGCTCAGGATCATTTCACCCTTGGGGATGTCTAGTAGGTCGTCAAAGTTCAGGCCCACGGCGCCCATCATCATCAACTCCACCATGGCAATGGCCTCGCCTCCTTCCATCTTCTTGAGGGCGGGGAGGTATTCCTCCTTCATCCACTTGCGCGCGCCGGCCATGTCGAAGGCGTAGACCATGGAGGCCACGGCGTTGTGCGGCAGAAGGCCCAGCATGGTTTTCTTGGGGGCGGGCTTCAGCTTTTTGATGAAATCCGCATCGGAGCTGTAGGAGATGTCTCCGCGAATGCCTCCGGGTACAAAATTCACCGAGGCGGCCATGCGGATTTTACCGATGAGTTCCTGCAACTGCTTGAGCTGATCCTCCGGCACCTCGGGGCTCATCTCCATGAGGGCGTTGAGATCCATCCAGCCGCCGAAATCAGCTGAGTTTTTCAGGTAAGTGGCAAAAGTGGCTTCGCCCTTGGCGAGGGGCTTCTTGCCGCCCATCACCCGGCGCAGCACCTTGTCGATGCCCTTGGCGGCCTTTTCGTCATTGCCACCCATGATGACGATGGCTTGGTCGTTGAAAGCCAACGCAGCGGGGATGCCTTCGCCCGCGGCCAAAATGGAATAGCCCTTCTCCTTCTTCAGGCCCTTGAGCATTTCCTCGCCAATCTCCCCGAGGCTGCCTTTAAAAACCTTGGTCAAGCCTTCCTCGAATTTCTTGGCGCTGAGCGGTGCAGCGATAAGGCCGCCATTGAATGTGGGTTCGCCGAATTCTTCCTCAGGAGGAGTCAGGGTGCCAAACACGTGGATGGGCTTGTCAAAATCAACACCCAGCAACGCGGGGTTTTCAAGCAACTGCGCGGCCAATTCATTCTCCTGCTCCAGTTCCTCCAGAAGTTCCTCCATGCCGGGGAGGTCGGTAATGTTTTCATGGCCGGATTTCTTGAGCAGCGAACCGATGTTGAAGCTCACCACGAGGTGGGAGCCGGCGGGAATGAGCTGGCCGGCGGGAGCCTTGTCTTGTGCCGCGACGGGCAGGCCCAGCAGGACGAGTGCTACGGCTGCAAAAAGTGCCACGAATTTATTTTTGCGCATGGCGAACCCATGCCCATGAGTGATGGGGTGGTGTGTCATTGAGGCTGAATACACGACCCCAAGCAAAAAGGCTACACAATTTCCAAAAAATTATTACTTGGGATTGTTGAAGGGGTTCACCTCGGGAACAGGCGGCGCAGGTGCCGGAGCAGGGGGTAGCGGTGGGGAGGGGATGGCTCCTTTATCCTCAGG
>PBVU01000007.1:0-8862 GCA_002728775.1 Verrucomicrobiales bacterium
GCCCCGATCTTGCAGCCTTTGGCTGGGGAAGTACGGACTGCGCGTTGGCTCAATGACTGTGACGAATGGTCCGGGGTTCCCAAGAGTTGGGCTTTTAAAGTAGTGGTTAAGGCAGAGACCTAATCTGGACTTGGTCGAGGAACCGCCCGGGGCAGTGAATCCATTGGGATTGATTGCCCGGGGCGGTTTTTTTATTGTCATCCGTCGTGGCGATGGAGGTTCCATTTTTCCGATATCCGCATGTGTTCGAGCAACACCGTGGGGAGGTGCTGGATGCGTTTCTAAAGACCGTGGAACGCGGGGCATACATCCTTCAGGATGAAGTGCGGGAATTCGAGGATGCGGTGGCGGCATTTGTCGGGGCGCGCCATGCGATTGGGGTGGCCAATGGAACCGATGGCCTGACCTTGGCGCTGCGTGCGGCTGGGGTGGAGCCGGGTGATGAGGTTCTAATGGCGTCGCATACGTATGTGGCTACTGCGGCAGCGGTGCATTTCAATGGAGCCACCCCGATTTTGGTGGAGTGCGGGGCGGACCACCTCATGGATTTGGATTCGGCAGCGGCGGCGATTACGGAAAAGACAAGGGCTATCGTCCCGACGCAGCTCAATGGCCGTACTTGCAACATGGATGAGTTGATGAACTTGGCGGAAGAGCGGGGGCTGCTGGTGGTGGAAGATGCGGCGCAGGCATTGGGCTCAAGATATCGTGGCCGATGCGCGGGGACATTTGGACTGGCGGGCATGATCAGCTTGTATCCGGCAAAGTTGTTGGGGTGTCTGGGCGATGGTGGGCTGGTGTTGACCAATGATGACGGGATGGCAGGGCAGTTGAGGTTGTTGCGCGATCATGGCCGAAACGAAGTGGGCGAGGTGGTATCTTGGGGTGTCAATTCGCGATTGGACACGGTGCAGGCAGCGGTATTGCTGGCAAAATTTAGGCATTATCCGTCGGAAATTGAGCGCCGGCGTGAGATTGCTGCGCGGTATCGAATGGGCCTCTCGGGTCTGTCAGTCATGACCTTGCCGCCGGGTCCGGATGACGGTGATCATTTTGATGTCTACCAAAATTACGAGGTGGAGGCGGATCGGCGCGATGCCTTGCGGGCGCACTTGGATTCCCGGGGAGTGGGCACCATTATCCAGTGGGGCGGCAAGCCGGTGCATCAACTGAGCGGCCTGGGCCTGGAGGGAATTTCGCTGGCCCGAACGGAGGAAATTTTTAAACGGTGTTTCCTTTTACCAATGAACACCTCGTTGACCGACGAAGAGGTGGACTACGTGTGTGAGGCCATACGCGATTTTTATGAGTGAGCCGAATTCAGCCGCACTTGGTCCTTTGGGGGATCCGGCCCAGTGTCATGAGCCAATCGATTTGGCCGGGCTGCCGGTGGCTGAGGCCCAAGCCATGCTGGAGCAGATGATGCTTATCCGCGCGGCTGAGGAACGCATTGGTGGCGCCGTTGAGGCGGGAGAGGTGAAATGTCCCTGCCACTTGGCGATTGGCCAAGAGGCTGTTGCGGTGGGGGTGGCCGGGCATGTTCGAGAAGGCGATCGGGTGTTTGGAGCGCATCGTTCCCATGGGCATTTTCTGGCCTTGGGGGCGTCGGTTGAAAGTCTGTTGGCAGAAATTTTGGGGAGAGAGACGGGATGCTCTCGCGGGATGGGCGGTTCCATGCATTTGCGTGATGTGGAAAATCATTTTTGGGGTTCGGTACCCATTGTGGGGGCAACCATCCCAATTGCGGTGGGCGCGGGGCTGGCCGCGCAGATGGATGGGGACGACTCGATTGCGGTGAGTTTTTTTGGGGACGGAGCAACGGAAGAAGGGGTGTTTCATGAATCCATGAACCTGGCGGCGGTGAAGGGGTTGCCGGTGATTTTCATTTGTGAAAACAATCTGTTCTCCAGTCATCTGCATGTGTTGCTAAGGCAGCCGGCGGATTCGACCTGCCGCTATGCGGAGGCGCACTGTGTGCCTTGGCAAAGAGTGGATGGAAATGACGTGGTGGCGGTCTCGGAAGCAATGAGCACTGCGGCGGCACAAGCCAGAGCTGGAAGTGGTCCGCAATTCGTTGAAGCCGTGACCTACCGTTGGCGTGGGCACGTGGGTCCGCGGGAGGACTTGGATGTGGGGGTGAAACGTAAAGATGACTTGGAGGTGTGGAAAAAGCGTGATCCCGTTTCCCGGTTGGCCAAGGCGCTTGACCAAGAGCCGGACTGGACTTCAGCGCGTGATGCGGTGTTGGCGGCTTGGGCTCGGGCAATGAATGCGCCTAAGCCAAATCCGGCAGAATTATTGGACAGGGTGTTTTCATGACGACTTATTGCGAAGCCATCCTAGAAGCGCACCGCTGGCTGATGCGGGAACGGCCGAAAGTGTTTTGTATCGGTCAGGGATTGTGGAGTCCCTGGTACGTGGGCAATAGCATGCGGGACTTGGAAAAGGAGTTTGGAGTGGAACGTGTGGTCGATACACCGGTATCGGAGGCGGCCACGACGGGCGCGGCGCTGGGCGCGGCGCTGGGCGGATACCGGCCGATCGTGGTGCATCCGCGGGTGGATTTTGCTGTCTTGGCCATGGATGCAGTGGTCAACCAGGCGGCGAATTGGAACCACATGTTTGGTGGGGGTATTTCTGTGCCGTTGACGGTCAGGGCAATCATCAATCGTGGTGGTGAGCAAGGGGCGCAGCATTCACAGGCGCTCCACGCGTGGTATGCGCACGTGCCGGGTCTGCGGGTGGTGATGCCCTCGACGGCGGCGGACGCTCGGGATTTGTTGGTGGCCAGTGTTTTATGTGATGATCCGGTGGTGTATATCGATGACCGGTGGCTTTATGAAGAGGCGGCCGATTTGGATGCCGTTGATCCGATTGACTTGAGGTCAACGCGTCCACGGATTCAACAGAAAGGGACTGATTTGACCTTGGTAGGAACGGGTTACGGGGCGGCGGTTTGTCGTGCGGCGGCGGCGGCAATGGACGAATCGTGTGAAGTGATTGATGTGCCGGTGATAAACCCGATGGTGGATGCCGACTGGGCGGTGCTGCGCGAATCTTATGGCCGCACGGGTCGGATGTTGGTGGTGGATGCGGCATGGGGAAATTGCGGTTGGGCAGCGACGGTGGTGGCGGGGGTGGGGGGGGGTAGCGCGTTGACATTGCCGGCGTCACCAGCACCGACGAGTGGCGGGATGGAGGAGGCATATTATCGGGCTGTTGGAGTGGAATCAGTGGTNGCAGNCGCGCAGGAGATGTGTGGCGAGTGAAACGGCTNCTGGACATTGTGGCGTCATTTATNGGGNTGGTTTTATTGTCGCCGTTTTTGTTGGTTGGGGCGGTGCTGGTNTGGCTGCAGGATTTTCGGTCTCCNTTTTATATCNCCGAACGCATGGGGCTCGGAGGGAGAAAATTTCAAATGGTAAAGCTTCGGTCCATGGTACATCGGGCCGACGTTTCCGGCGTGACCTCGACTGCGAGGGATGATCCGCGCATCACAGGCATCGGCAGGTTTATTCGCCGATTCAAGCTTGATGAATTCCCTCAGCTTTGGAACGTATTCCTGGGCGAAATGAGTCTGGTGGGGCCGCGGCCGAACGTGGAGGCAGAGACGTGCCTGTACACGGAGGCTGAAAATCATTTGCTGGATGTACGTCCCGGAATCACGGACATAGCTTCGATTGTGTTTGCGGATGAGTCGGATATTCTGCAGGGGAGCGAGGATCCGGACTTGGCGTACAATCAACTCATCAGGCCATGGAAGTCCCGGCTGGGACTGCTGTACGTGGAGCAGGCATCTTTTTGGCTGGATGTGAAATTGATACTCATCACCGCACTGGCGATGGTTTGTCGGCGGTGTGCACTGTGCCGGCTCAGTCAGGTGGTGGAAGGGTTGGGGGCGAGCGAGGAGTTGTGTGCGATGGCGCGGCGGGAAAAGGAACTGGAGCCTCATCCGCCTCCGGGGAGTGAGTCGATTGTCACCACCCGGTGAGGAACCGCCTTGTAAGGCGGTTTTTTTATTTCTACAGTCCGCCACCGCTCGCGGTGGCCGCGGGTGAGAGGCCCATGGACTTGAACGCCATTAAATTAAGCCGGTGGGAGCGCCATGTGCTGCTTTTGCTCGTTTACTCGGGGGTCTTGGTACTGAGTTTTTTGCTGGCGTATCAGGTGCGTTTTGAGTTCGTAGTGCCACCGGAGTACGGCTGGCATTTCATACGAATATGGCCGGTTGTGGTGGCTCTCAAGCTGGCTTGCCTCTGGTTGTTTGGGCAATTCTCCTCGCTACTGACTTATTTTAGCCTGCCAGACTTGCGGCGTGTGGCCCTAGCACTGGGAGCTCCTTTTTTGGGGATGCTGGGATGGTGGTATTTCTTGGGGGGAATGGAACAGTCACCGGTGGTTCCGCGGGGCGTGATTATTATTGATGCGATGTTGTCATTTGCGGGTGTTGTGTTTGCGCGGGTGTTGTTTCGGCTGATACGTGAGCGGGAGTTTCGGTTGGGGCAGACGGGCGTGGTCCGGCGTGTAGCGATTGTGGGCGCGGGTGAGGTAGGCGCGATGTTGGCGCAGGAACTGGTGGACAAGCCGAGGATGGGCCGGGAAGCGGTGGCTTTTTTTGATGATGACGAACGGAAACACGGAACACGTGTCCACGGGGTGGCAGTGGTGGGAAAGCTGGAGCGGGAGCAACTGGAGAAACTGCGTGTAGAGGAGGTGATCATTGCCATGCCTTCGGCTGCTTCAGCGAGGGTCAGTGAAGTGGTGGCTTTTCTCCGGGGGGTTGGGATGGCGCATGTGACCGTTCCCTCGGTGGAGGAGTTGACCTCGGGTAAGGTGCAGGTGACGCAATTGCGCCCGGTGGATATTGAGGATTTGCTGGGACGCGAACGGGTTGAGTTGGACATGGGAGAGATTGAGGCGCTGTTGCGTGGGCGCCGGGTGCTGGTGACGGGCGCGGGAGGAAGCATCGGGTCTGAGCTTTGTCGGCAAATTGCCTCGTTTGAGCCGGAGTGTTTAGTGCTGGTGGAGCGGTCCGAGGTGCAGATGTTTCCGGTGGAGCAGGAGTTGGTCCGGTCAGGGCACTCAGACAGGATTACAGCGGAGGTGGCCGATATTTTGGACGAATCGCGCATGGAACGAATTCTTGAAAGCCATAGGCCACACTTGTTGTTTCACGCGGCGGCCCACAAACATGTTCCCCTGATGGAGGCGCAACCGGCGGAGGCTTTGCGGAACAACACGTTGGGCACAATGGCCTTGGCGGACATGGCGCGCGAGGCCGGAGTGGAGCGGTTTGTGTTTATTTCCACGGACAAGGCGATCAACCCAACCAGCGTGATGGGGGCCAGCAAACGGTTGGCGGAAGTCTGCCTACAGGCCATGGATGCGGAGGGTGGCTCGACGCGTTTCCTAGCCGTGCGGTTTGGCAATGTGCTAGGCAGTTCGGGCAGTGTGGTGCCGATTTTTCGTGAGCAAATTGCTGCGGGCGGCCCGGTGACGGTGACGGACCCAGAAGTGACGCGTTACTTCATGCTCACGAGCGAGGCTGTGGGACTGGTGCTACAGAGCGCGGCGATGGGGAGGGATGGAGGAATTTTTGTATTGGACATGGGAACGCCGGTGAAAATTGCGGACTTGGCCCGCCAGATGATTGAACTGAGTGGATTTGTGCCGGGTGTGGAAATTGATATTGAGTTTACGGGATTGCGTCCTGGGGAAAAATTGTTTGAGGAGATTCGACTGGATCGTGAGGCGTTGACACCCACCGTTCATGAAAAGATTTTCAGGTTTGAGGCCGCGCCCGAGCCAATGGAGGAGGTGCGCAAATCTCTGGGGCGCTTGCGTGAAGAGGTGGTGGAGGCGGATTCCAGCACTGTACGGGACCTGATCTCGGCGCGTGTGCCGGAGTATCAACCGCCGGGTTCGGAGGCGGATTGAGTTCAGGGCTGGGTATTGATGTCCTGAGTGGTGCCGTTCTGGTCAGCGACACTGATTAGTGTGACGCGTTTCATGAGGGAGGAATCATGGGCGGCCCAAGTGGCATTGTGGCTGGAGATGGTGGCTCCCGTGATGGTGATCAGTGTACCGTCGGCGTTGATGTTGACGCCTTGTGGCGGGGCAGCGGCGTTGACGTTGATGGTGGCATAGGTGGTGCTGGCGTTGTCTTCAAGTACAATTTGTTTCACGCCCCGGAAGTTGCGACCGTTGATGTGGAGCGGGCCGGAGCTGAGGTCGTAGGTGCCGGTCGTGCTAGTGCCGCCATCATAGCCTCCCCCGGCAAAGGTGGCTTGGGAAACGCCGAAGAATGAGGGAGTGCCAGAGACCGTAAAGGCACCGGAAGCATTGGTGTCCGTCGTGGCGGTGCCGTATGGGGTGGTGACCTTGAGTCGCCGGCTAAGGGAGCCGATGCTATCGGCAAGGTGAAGGGTTGGGCGCCAACCGGGGGCGTCGGCGGTGATGGTGAAGGAGGTGCCATCGACAATGGTGACGCCGCCGCTGGTATTGATGGCGTTCAGACCGGCAATAGGCTGGCCGGCGGCGTCGACGATTTCAACTTTCGTGATCATGCCAAGGCCGGTGCCATTGAATTCAAGCATATCGGAGTCACGCCGATAGTGATTGCTGGTCAGGCCGGAGAGCGTGCTGAAGGTTGGCGGGGTACCGATGTGGAAGCGCTGAGCGGCAGGCGAGGTTGCATTGTCGCGGGCGCTTTCCAAGGAGAACAGGCGGAATTGCTGGGTACCCACGGAGTCGGCGTTGCCGGGGTTCGAGAATTGAATGACACTGGTGTCGATGATGATCGAGGCATCGGTGAGGGTGATACCGGTGGCATTTGCCTCGATGGAGCTGTTGAGGTCGGAGCCGTTGGCGTCAATAAGGTGGATTCTACCGATGCTCTTGAGGCCAGTCCCCGCGATGAAGATATCGTCGCCGACAGTCTTGTCCCGGTTGAAGGCGCCTGTGCTGGAGAATGCCCCGATGAAGTTGATGAGCGGCTGGCGATTGACGTTGAAACGGAAGGATGCGTTCTGGTCGGTGTTGTTGATGGCGTTGAAAATCTTGAACTCGTGGGTGTCGTCGGAGGAATTGGAGTCGGCGGCGGCACTGGTAAAGACGTCGGCAGAAAGTTGGATACGGGAACCGTTGTCTTCAACGTAAACGCCAGGATGCGGGAGATCAAGGGCGAGGGCGGGGCTGTAGGAGGTGCCGTCAGCCTTGATGATCTCGATGCGATAGGTGGTATTCAGGGCGGTGCCATTGATGTCGAGGGTTTTGTCGCGGCGATATTCGCCGGAATTGGCGGCCATACCCTCGGTGGTGTAACTGGTGATCTCGGGTTTGGCGGAGATGGCGGAGATCAGGCGGACGTCGTTCGTCGAACTGAGCTGGGTGTTATTGTCAATTCTCGAGAGGCGCAAGCGGCGATTGGAGCCGTCGGCGATGGACGAGACCATGTCCCGGCTTAACTCAGCGAGGGTGTCGGATTTGACGTCCAACGTGACGGAGGTGACGTTGCCGTCCGTGGGCCAGACAGCGTTGCCGGATGCATCATCCATACGGATATAGGCAATCTTGGTGGCATTGACATCAACGCTTTTGAAACCATAGCCTTGGATGAGGAGGGGCTCGGCGCGATTGTAGACGAGACCATCGGCGTTCGTGCCGGTGAGCACGGGGTTGCCTGTTTCGATGGTAAATTTCTGGGGGCCCTTCTCGCTGTAGCCCAGTGTGCTCCAGACACGAATTTCGCGCTCTGTGCCTTCAGCGGCATCGCTGATGATGCCCACGGGAATGTCAAGCCGGGAGTCGGAGATAACATATTCCGTGGCTGGAGCGATGCTTTGAACGACGACGTTGCCGTTCAAAATCTGAATGACTCGTACAGAAGCAAGGCGCTGGCCGATGAGGGTTAGTGTTTCGGTGGTGCGGGTGTAGGCGGTGCTGATGGCCGTGGTGCCGCCATCGTCAGAGACGCGGGTGATCTTGGGCACATCTGAGGCGGGCGCGATGGAGTTCTCTATGATGGCATGGCGAACATCGCGCGGGAAGATGACCACATCCTTGGGGCCAGGGCCTCGGATGTGTCCCCAGAGGGAGTAGGTGTTTTGGTTGCCCACAATGCTGGCCTCGCCGCTCCAGATGAGTTCGAATTCCTCGTGAATCTTGGTGAAGCTGAACTGGATGGGGCCGGTGATGACACCGGGGCCGACGTTGGTGTCAAAGGTCGGTGTGGGCCCGAGGGTGTTGGTGAAGTTGTCAATCCAAGTGCCCGGGCCGGTGCGGTTCCAACCAATGGGTACGCCGTCGGGGGACAGGCCAAGGTCGTCGGCGACAAAGATGATGTCGGGCATCCAGACTGCCCGGCCGACTTCTTGGGTGGCGGTTTTCAATTCGGGCACGCCAAGGAACAGTTCCGAGCCGGGCACGGTTTTGTCTGCCCCGATGATGTTCTGGCCATTGGTGGTCACGAACGTGTCGGTCCAAGTCAGGTTGGTGGGGGTGAAAGTGATGCCGAGGAGTGAGTCGAAGGGTTGCTCGTGGAACTGGATCTTGTCGATGCCGCCGCGCATGGCGAGGTCGAAGAAGGGTGGAGGTCCCTGCGCGGGGAGCACGCTGGTGATGGGCAGGGCGGGGATATAGCCGGTGTTGCGGCGGGGAATGAAATTTGGATTGCCGCCCAGTGAGGAGGGGTATGGCCGTCCAAATGGCCCAGGGAAGACCGGGACGGCGGTCAGCGGCAGCAGTTGGGTGGGCACGACTAGGACGACATTGAGGGGCAGGGTTTCATAAACGTAGTTGTTGTTTCGATAAAGGTAGCGGAGGCCGCCGGCGTCATCGTAGGTCAGCGCGTGGCGGGGTTGG
>PBVU01000008.1:0-33825 GCA_002728775.1 Verrucomicrobiales bacterium
CGCTGACGCGACATTGAAGATTCCTCGCGCCGTGCCGCAGCGCGCGCCGCGGCCACCGCGCGAGAACATCCCGCAGACCCGCGCCGAGCGCGAGGCGGTGTTGAAGGCGGTGCGGCATTACGTGGCGGAGCAGACGCTCGCCCCCCCCGCGCCGCTGGCGGAGTTGAAGGAGCACGCGGACCAATTGGTGGCCGCCATGGGCTGGAAGGAAATTTACCGAGACTACGTGGGCGTGCTCATCAACAACGAGCTGTGGCGAGAAACGCTGGCGAGCATTCCGTACGAGCGGCGGCTTTTGCTGATGCCCAAGTGCCTGCGCGTGGAGAGCCGCTGTCCGGCGCCGTTCGATGAGTTTGGCCTGCTGTGCAAATCTTGCGGCCTGTGCACCATTCAAGACCTCCAGGCGGAGGCGGAGCGGCTGGGCTACGCGGCGCTGGTGGCCGAGGGCAGCGCCATCGTGATGAGCCTTATCCAAACGGGCAAGGTGGACGCCATCGTGGGTGTCAGCTGCATCCCGGTGCTGGAGCGCGCGTTCCCGTACATGGAGGCGGCGGCCGTGCCCGGCGTGGCCATCCCGCTGCTGCAGGATGACTGCATCGACACGACTGTCGATGAGGATTGGATTTGGGATTACATTCACCTGACCAGCGACGACAAAACGCGCCGGCTGGACCTCACCGCGCTGCGCGATGAGGTGGACCGTTGGTTCGCGCCCGAGTCGCTCGCCGCCATCATGGGCGAGACCGAGGGCGAAACAGAGGCCATCGCGCGGGAGTGGCTCAGCCGCGCGGGCAAACGCTGGCGGCCCTTCCTCACCGTGTCCGCCTTCGAGGCCCTGCGCGCCGACACCGGCGAACCGCTGCCCGAGGACATCCGGAAAATCGCCGTTGCCATCGAGTGCTTCCACAAGGCCTCGCTCATCCATGACGACATTGAGGACAACGACGCCGAGCGTTACGGCGAGAAGACATTGCACGAGGAACACGGCATCGCCGTCGCGTTAAACGTGGGCGACCTGCTCATCGGCGAGGGCTACCGGCTCATCGGCGAAAGCAACGTCAGCGCCGGCCAACGCGTCGCCATGCTCCAAGCCGCCGCCACTGGCCAGCGCCAACTCTGCCGCGGCCAGGGCGCGGAGTTGATCTGGCAGCAAAAACCCGCACCGCTCAAGTCCACCGAGGTGCTCGACATTTTCCGCAAGAAAACCGCCCCCGCCTTCGAGGTCGCCCTGCGCCTCGGCGCCATCTACGCCGGCGAGGAGGCCCACGAGGAAGTCAGCGACATCCTCGCCGCCTACAGCGAAAACCTCGGCATCGCATATCAAATCCGAGATGATCTGTCTGACCTCGGCGCCGAGGGCGAAACCAACGACCTCGCCGGCCTCCGTCCCAGCCTCCTGCTCGCCATCGCCCACGAACGCGCCAAGGATGATGCCAAGGAAACTCTGGCCTCCGTCTGGCGACGGCAACTCCCCGCCGGCAAATCCTTCGCCGACATCGAGACGCTGTACACCGACCTCAACGCCGCCGACCGCGCCGATACCCTCTTGGCTACATATAAAGAGGAAGCCATCCGCTCCCTTCGCGAACTGGAAAACGCCAACCTCAAGGGCCTCCTCCGGCGCGTCATCGGCAAGATTTTCAACGAGACCGAAATCAAGGGCTGGTGCAGCGAGGTCCAACAGGTCAGCGAGCTGGACAAGGTCCGCAACGGCAACGGCGCACCGGTATCGGCCTAGCTTCCCATTCTTCATGAGTCTCCGCTTGGAAATGCTTCAAGTGGCGCGAGTAGCACCCAAGGTATTGGGCGATGCGACTCCGTTGGTGTTGGAATTCATAAAAGGGCAGCAGAATGCAGATGGTGGTTTCAAGGATCGTGAAGGAAAGAGCGATCTTTATTACACCGTGTTTGGGCTGGACGCGTTGATGGTGTTTGATGCGGCGGCGGATGTCGATGGGGTGGAGTCGTTTTTAAAGGTCCACGGCGAGGGGGAGGGATTGGACCTCGTTCACTTGAGCTGCCTGATTCGCTGCTGGGGTGCGATCGGGCGGGACCGAATGCCGCGCGGGTTGCGATCAGCTTTGCTGAAGCGACTGGAGGAATTTCGCAAGCCTTGCGGGGGATGGGACAACGACCCGGCGAAGGAGCACGGGACGGCCTATGGATCGTTCCTCGCGCTGGGGGCGTATCACGACATGGGCAAACTGCCGCCAAAGCCGTTACGAATTTTGCAAAGCCTCAAGCGCCTGGAGACGCCGGACCATGCGTGGAACAACGCGCCTGGAATGCCGGTGGGCTCCACCAACCCCACGGCGGGCGCGGTGGTGTTGTTGAATAATCTGCATCTTCCCATTAATGCGGATGTGGGCGAGTGGCTGCGGTCACGGCTGCACGCACAGGGCGGTTTCGTCGCCGTGCCGGATGCGCCGATGCCGGATTTGCTATCCACCGCCACGGCGTTGCATGCGCTGGCGGCATTGGAGGTGCGTTTAAGCGGGGATGAAACGGAGCGATGCCTCGATTTTGTCGATTCGCTTTGGGATGCGGACGGAGGATTCCACGGACACTGGGCGGATGATTTCATCGATTGCGAGTACACGTTTTACGGGCTACTGGCTTTGGGACACTTGAGTCTGCTGGAGCAGTCGATGTAGCGCACTGCAAACGTTTACGCCTGCACCCTTCAAGACTTTCTCGGTAAAGCGAGAGTGGCAAGCATGGCTGTCACCAAAGTGATGCCACAGCCGATGGCGGTGTACCATGGCCAGTGGATGGCTTCTTTCAAGGCGTACTTGATGGCCAGCATGGCGGCGAGGGAGGTGGCCATGCCGATGATGATGGGGCGGCTTTTAGCTTTCTTTAACACCAGCGCCAAGAGGACGCCGCCGAGGAGTGCGCCGCTGGTGAGACCGGCGAGGGTGAAGGCGGTGTTCATGACGGACTCAACCTCGCGGCTGGCGTAGGCCACGACGATGAGCATGGCGGCCCAGAAGAATGTGGCGCGCCGGCTGAGGCTGAGTTGTTGGCGGTCGGTGGCATTCTTTTTCGCAAGGCCCATATCCATGACGGAGACTGAGGAAAGGGCGCTCAGAGCCGAGCTGACGGAGGACATGGCGGCGGCGAAGATGCCGACGAAGAGAAGGCCCTTTACGCCTGTGGGTGCCTCGGCGAGCATGAAGATGGGGAAGGCAAAGTCGGTTTGTTTTTTGCCGAAGGCGTTCTCTGGGATGTCAATGGGAATGGGAGTGTGCTGGTAGTGGGCCCAGAGGAGTGCGCCGACAAACAGGAACAGAAGCATCATGGGAACAATAGTGATGGCGCTGAAGACGAGGGCCTTGCGACCGTCGGCGATGTTGCGACAGGCGAGGACGCGCTGGGCGACAAGCTGGTCGATCCCGTGGGTGAAGAGAACAAAAAGAGTGGCTCCGAAAAGACCCATCCAGATGTTGTAAGGGGCGGCGAGGGTGAGGCTGGGGTTAAACCAGTCAAGTTTGCCTGCGTCGCGCGCGGTTTGCAGGGCGGTAGTCCAGCCGCCTTCGATAAGGGTGGGAATATAAAACAGCGCGAAAAGTCCGCCGGCGACGAACAACACGAACTGGACAGCATCGGTCCAGACTACGGCCTTGAGTCCGCCGACAGCGGTGTAGGCGAGCGAAAGGCCGACGAAGAGGAGGATGGCGGGGAGGACTGACCAACCAAGCATGAGCTGGAGGGGGATACAGGTGACGAAGACACGGACGCCCGCGGCGAGGACGCCGGCAATCAGGAAGAGTCCGGCGGCGGTGCGGTGCGCGCTGGGGCCAAAGGCTCGGCCAATGAGGGCGTAGGGAGAGTAGATTTCGTTTTTGAAGTAAATGGGCACCATGACAACGGCAAGAAGGATACGGCCAATGGCGTAGCCAAAGACGACCTGTATGAAGCCAAGGTTGCCGCCTTCAGCAAAGAGCATGGCGGGTACACCGATAAAGGTGAGGGCACTGGTCTCGGTGGCGATGATCGAGAAGGCGACGCCCCACCATGGGAGGTCGCGTCCGCCGAGGAAGTAATCGCGTGTCGTTTTTTGGCCGCGACCGAGCCACAAGCCGAGGGTNATGATGCCNGNNAGGTAAAGGGCNATGACGGCCCAGTCGGCGGGGGCAAGGCTGGCGGCGGCGAGCACGGTGCATTGTCGCGCGCAGCGGGGCGGCGGCAACTGAATCCGATTCACAGGTTTTTCAGGACAACCTGTCATTCTCGTTCGCCCTGTTTCTTTCGGGTTGACCGGGGACGGGGTTGGTCTACAGTGGGAGCGCTACTTCAACGGCAGGGAAAAGGATTCTTTATGAGTAAAAACAAATTGACCCAGCTCGGTGAGACTCGCCGGGATTTCGTTAAAAAGTCAGGCGCGGCGACCGTCGCTGCGGCGACCACTGGTGTTTTGAAGACGCCGATTTATGGTGCAGACAAAGCCCCCAGCGCGAATGTGCAAGGCGCGAATGACAAGATTGTCGTTGGCTACATTGGCGTCGGCGGCCGCGGATTTAATGCCCATGTGCGGCAAATGCGCCAACATGCCAAGGAAAACAACATTGCGCAGGCTGCGGTATCTGACGTTTCGACACATCGAATCAACACGGCAAAGAAATTTGTTGAGGACAATTCCGAAGATGCGGTCAAGGGCTACAAGGACTACCGGCAGATGCTGGAGCGCAAGGACATCGATGCGATTGTCTGCGCGACTGTGGATCACTGGCACACACCGGTGAGTGTGCAGGCCATGGAGAGTGGCAAGCATGTCTATGTGGAGAAGCCCATGACGCGTTACCTGGACGAGGCGTTTGAGCTTTACGATGCGGTGAAGCGCACGGGCAAGAAGGTGCAAGTCGGCTCACAGATCACAAGCTGCGGAAACTTCGCCAAGGCCGCCAAGCTGGTGGCTGACGGTAAGCTGGGTCCGTTGGTGCTGGCGCAGGGGTCCTACATGCGCAACAACCCCAAGGGGGAATGGAACTACACAATCCGTGACTGGGCCACGGCGAAGGACATTGACTGGAATGGCGAAGTGGGCTGGCTGGGCCCGGTAAAGAAGCGTGTTCCCTTCAACGCGGATCATTATTTCCGCTGGCGTAAATACCTGCCGTACTGCGCGGGCCTGCTGGGCGACCTCATTCCGCACCGCCTGTTTCCGCTGATGCGCGCGACGGGCAAGCCGGAGTTTCCCAGCCGCGTGGTTTGTCTGGGCACACGCAAGGTTACTCCCGACCGGGACGTGAGCGACAACACCCAAGTTCTCGCCGAGTTCCCCAGTGGAATGACGCTCATTGTCACCAGCGCAACGGTGAACGAGCAGGGCCTCAACGAGACCATTCGCGGCCACTACGGCACCATGTACCTCAGCACCAACGGCAGCAGCCTAGAATACAAGCCGGAGCGCCCGTTCGCCGAGGAGTTTGACCCGGAGAGCCACACCAACCTGACCCCGAGCGGCAACACCACGCCCCAGCACCATACCAACTGGTTCAACGGCATTCGCACCGGGGAAGAGCCGAACGCGGGCATCGATCTGGCCATCAAGGTCCAAACGGTCATCTCGCTGGCCGAGTTGAGTGACCGCCGCGGCACTATGTGCCACTTCGATCCGAAGACGCGCAAGGTCACCGATGGTGGCGGCCGCGAGATCAAGCCAATCGACTACGACGAAGAAGCCAAACTCGAATCCCCCTACGGCCCCAGCGGGGAAGTAGGCGGCTGAGGCGCCCATTAATTCCAAGGCTTCGCGGGCAACCGTGAAGCCTTTTTTCATGTCCATGACCGCTGATGCCGCGCTGGTAACCTCCGCTCGCGAGGCCATGGCCACGCGATTTGAGATCGCCCTGCATGGCGATGACTCAGTCCGCCTGCGAGCCGCTGCGGGGGAAGCATTGGATGAAATCACCCGGCTCGAAGGCATGCTCAGCCTGTACGAGCCCACCAGCGAAATTGCCCACTGCAATCAGCGTGCCAGCCAAAAACCCGTGCCCGTTTCCGCAGAGGTTTTCAATCTCCTGAAACGTTGCCAAAAATTAACGGCCAAAACTATCGGCGCGTTTGACATCACCATCGCCCCCCTCATGCAATGTTGGCGCTTTATCGGCAACACAGGAGGGCGGCCAAGCGGTGATGAAATCGAATCAGCCCTCCAAAATGTCGGCATGTGCTGGGTTGAGTTAAACGAGGCAAACACTACGGTTCGATTCAGACGCCAGGGCGTGATGTTGGACATGGGATCCATCGGAAAAGGTTACGCTCTGGAGCGCGCCTCAGCATTGTTGGAAGAGAATGAATTCACAGATTTCCTGATCCACGGCGGTACCAGCACCGTTTGTGCCCGCGGCACCCAGCCAGATGGCTCACCATGGCGCATAGCCATCGAGCATCCCGACAATGGGAAACCGCCCCTCCACATCGTCGAGTTACACAATGAGGCCCTCTCCGTTTCTGGGATTGGGGGGAAGTCGTTTTTGGACGCAGACGGCAATGAGCAAGGGCATGTCATTGACCCCCACACGGGCCACCCCACACAATCAGCCAAGGTGTCTGCCGTCATTCACGCGGATGCGACCTCCAGTGATGCCCTAGCCACCGCGCTTTTGACAAAAGGGGCGGCCCTGCTCAGTCAGCTCCCGGCGAATACTCGCGCACTAACTGCGTCCATGGTAGAAGAGCAACTCGTTGTCCAAACTCAACACCTTTATTGACATGCGTCCATCCATCGCCCTACTGCTGATCTCCGTCCTCGCTTCCTTCGCAGAAGACAAGCCGAAGAAACCGATCCGCAAGGTTTTGCCGCCACCGGCCTGGCTGGAAAAGGCCGAGGATTCGAAATCTCCCGGCAACCCATTTGCGCGTGGCATTTATTCCATTGAAGCAGCTTGGCAGCCCCTCTTCAAGCCATCGGGAACACTCGCAGCCGAGGTAAAGATGAAAACCGGCCACGTCCTTCGGGTCTACAAGGGAAACCGCGAAACCATGCCCCCAACCCCGGCCTCGCTGGAGATTTTAAAGAAAGGCAAAAGAATCTTCTGCGCCCGTGGCCACAAGTTTTTTGACGCGGCTTCCGAGGATGTCACGGGGGATAAAGCCCCGGACATTATCAAGGTTACCCACTCCTCCAACCTGAAACCCATCTCATATAATCGATTCATTTTCACGTTCTACCCCAAGTTCCGGGTGCACACCATCGGCCCTTTCGTGAATGAAAAATAGCCGTCCACGCGGACCCGACTACCCCAGTTGGGTTTCCAGCTCCCGGTGATTGATCTTGCCCGTGCCAAGGACGGGGATTTCTTCCATTACCCGCAGTTCCCGCGGCACGGCCAGATTGGGCAGGCCTTTGGCTTGGATGGCCTTCCTCACCTCATCCATTCCAAGCTCCTGTTTGTTGGTTGCGGCGATCAACATTTCGCCCTTGTCAGCATCTGGCCGGGCAATGACAGCCACTTGACAATCATCACCCAAGTGTGGAAACGCCCCCGCCAAGGCATCCTCAACTGCCGTCAAGCTGACCATTTCGCCGCTGATTTTCGCAAACCTCTTGGCGCGGCCCTTGATGGTGACATACCGATCCGCATCCACCGTCACGATGTCTCCCGTGTCATACCAGCCTCCCAGATTTTTAAATATCTGATTCGGCTCCTTATTCAGGTAGCCTTTCATGATATTCGGCCCCTTGACAAAAAGGCGCCCCCCTTCATCTACGCCTTCAACTGTCTCCAGCTTGTAGTCAACGCCTGGAAACAGGCGCCCCACGCTTCCCTCACGGCTTTCAAACACTGTGCTTGTGCAAAGGACCGGACTGGTTTCGGTGGCACCATAGCCCTCGTACAGCCGCACGCCATATTCGCGCGCCCAATGTTCACGAGTAGCCTTCTGAATTTTCTCCGCGCCACAAATCAAGTAGCGCATTTGGGCAAAATCGGCCGGTTGCGCGGCTCTGGCATAACCGTTCAAGAACGTGTTGGTGGACAACATGACCGTGCAGTCGCGATCATAAAACACCGCCGGGATGACCCGATATTGCAGCGGATTGGGGAAGAGATAGCAGAACATGCCGCGCACCAGAGGCAGTAACAGTCCCACCGTCAGCCCAAAGCTGTGGAATAATGGCAGGCAATTGAAGACACGATCGTTGTCCGTCAGGTCGATGACAGCTGCACACTGGCGAACATTGGCCAGAAGATTCTCGTGCGTCAGCTCCACACCCTTGGGCACGCCCTCGGAACCGCTGGTAAACAACACCACCGCCGTGTCATTGAACGGCGAATACTGACCGGCCCATGGCACAAATTTGTGGTACAGAAGCGTTGCCAGTTTACTCAGCCCACTGATGTTCTCCCGGATGTCCTCCAGAAATATAAGCTCGATACCCGCGTCCTCAAGGGCCTCGACATCCAGACTCGCTTTCTCGATGAATTGACGGGAAGTAATGATCTGCCTCAAATCTGCCAACTCCGCACATGCCAGCATGGCGGCCGCGCCCGCGGTGTAGTTCAACACGGCCGGCACCTTCCCCGCCGCCCACAGGCTCAGCAAGGTAACCACCTTGCCGTTCACATTCGGTAAAAGCACCCCGATATGCCGTGTGTCCCGGTCAAGTTGCTCCCTCCACTGGGCGGCCAAGAGATCTGTTCCCACGAGCAATTTGCGATAGGTGAGCGCCTGATGCGTTGTGTCCTCCAGCACAGTGTGATTGGGGATTTGACGGGCAACAGCGGCGACAGCAGTAAGAACTGTCTTTTCCCCAAATGCCATGTCCACTTCAAACTGTTGCCGCACCATCTTGTCCCTCAGCCATTGCGTCAGCGCGGCGCGCTCTTCATTGGGCTTCATGCCTTCAAATTTCGGTGGCTCCATGGGATCACTGAAATGTGCGCTGATCCTTGGAAACCACTTGGTCCAGCCCTGATGCGGCGATGACAGCACGCGCTGCGCCCCGTGTAGCCGGCATGTGATCACTTTAGCGCCGGTCTTTTGCAGCAGAAAACCGGTGCCCCCGAACAATCTCTGGAGCGTGCCCGTGCGGGACATCCGGCCCTCGGCAAAGAGAATCAGTTTCCCCCCCTTTTCCAAATGCGCGGCCATTTCCTTGACCGCATAGGGAGACTGATTGTCAATCAGGAAAATGCGCGGGTTTGATAAAATCCAGGCATGTAGTTTGCTGTGGCGCGCGGGAACCACCGACGCCACAAACTTCCACTCCGGGTCCACACACAACCCCACAAAAAGCCAGTCTATCCAGGAGACATGATTGGGAATCAGTAGAACAGGGCCCTTGACGCTGGCGGCTTTCTCGTTGAACGCGCGGAACCGAAACCATACGCGCAACAGAAGCCTCATGAATTTCAGGAACGGTTTGCAGGCCCAAATGTTCATCGACGGCAGCGTATCGAAAACGCACGGGGGAGGCGAATTGATAAAATCAATAGGTGCCTGTCGGCAATCAATGGACTCCAAAAATCACGGGAGATTGTAGTTGCGAGGACCGGTCGTTTTGAGCAAGCATGTGGGCACCGATCAACAAGAACACTCAACGGAGACTAATCATGGGATGGTTATCAGGACAATACATTGACATCATCGAGTGGCTCGACAATGGACAGGAAACGATGGTCTACCGATTTGAGCGCCACAACAACGAGATCAAAAATGGGGCCAAGTTGATCGTGCGGCCCGGCCAAACGGCCATCTTTGTCAATGAAGGTGGTACGTCCATTGCCGATGTCTTTCCCCCCGGCACCCATGAATTAACCACCGCAAACTTGCCTGTTCTCTCCACCCTCATGGGCTGGAAATATGGGTTTGAAAGCCCCTTCAAGGCCGAAGTGTACTTCATGAAAACCACGGAGTTTTCCGACTTGAAGTGGGGCACGCGCCATCCGATCCCCGTTATGTGCGCCGGATATGGAGGCTTGGAACTGCGCGCCAACGGCACTTATGTGATGCGGATTTCAGACCCCAAGGCGTTTCTGGAGCAACGGGTGGGTACCGATAGCAATTTTCAAGTGGACAGCTTGGTGGGGGATTTGCGCGAGGAAATTCTGCTTCAAGTTACCGATTGCCTTGGGGAAATGGAGTTGGACCCCTTCAAGCTCGCCGGGAAAACCAAGGATATTTCCGATGAACTCCAAGGGCCCATTCAGGAATATTTTGAACCCCGCGGACTGACCATCACCCGCTTTCGCGTCACGAGCATCAACATGCCCGACGACGTCCGCAAGGAGCTTATGGAGTTAAGCCGTTTGGATGCCACCAAGCTCAAGGGAGCTGATCCATCCGCCATGCAAAATCTCACCGCCCTCCGCGCCAGCCGCGCCATGGGCGACATGGCCAAAAACCCCGGCGGCACCGGAGCGGCCGGGGCAGGGATGGAGGTGGCCATGGGGATGATGATGGCCAATCAAGTTGGCGGTGCCCTCGCAGGGGCGGCTCAACCACAACAAGGCGCACCTCCTCCATTGCCCGGGGCCAAGCCTGCCGCGGCCCCGGAATATACGGTTGCCATCGACAAGCAAAAATATGGTCCCTACGGACTCAATCGCCTTCAGGACATGGCCAACGATGGTAGCTTCACAGCGGACATGCTCGTCTGGGCCAAGGGCATGGGAGCGTGGACGAAAGCTGGCGAGGTCTCTGACTTGGCCGGGCTGTTTGGGCCACCCCCCTTGCCAGGCAATGATGAACCGCCGCCCCTGCCCTAAACATCATGCAAATCACGATCAATCGTGATGGCGAAAACCATGGCCCCTACACCTTGGAGCAGGTGCGAGGCCTCCTTGCCGACGGCACCTTGCAACAGACCGACCTCGCGCATGTTGAAGGAACCGACAACTGGATGCCCGTAACCCAAGTCTCTGGCCTTGAAAAGGAATCCACGGAATCCTCCAGCGACATCCCCACAACTCCATCCACTTTCAAATGCACAGG
This sequence comes from Verrucomicrobiales bacterium, assembly GCA_002728775.1. GTDB lineage: Bacteria > Verrucomicrobiota > Verrucomicrobiia > Limisphaerales > UBA1100 > UBA6614. The sequence goes on from PBVU01000008.1 coordinate 10,942, forward strand.
TTGCGCCGGGGAACTGGTTTACAGCCCCGGAGCTGCCTCCATGGAATGTCCCTATTGCGGTGCCACGGTCGAATGCCCCGAACCGAAGGGCAAGGTATTGGAACACGATTTTGAAAGCCAACTTCTCGCACTGGAATCCGGCGCCGCCACCACCACCGTAGCCGAGGTGGATTGCGAGGCCTGCGGTGCCAAGAACCAACTGGAAGCCAACCAAACCTCCGGCGAGTGCGCCTTCTGCGGCACCCCGTTCGTCCAGCAGCCCCAATCCGCCAACACACTCCAGCCACACGCCGTGCTCCCTTTCGCCGTCACCCGGGAGCAGGGGCTGGAACATTTCCGGTCTTGGATCAAGAGCCGCTGGTTTGCCCCCAATAAATTAAAGCAATTTGCGCGCGACATTGAGAAACTAAAGGGCCTGTATCTCCCTCATTGGACCTACGACACCCACACCATCACCGACTACACCGGCCAACGCGGCGAAGCTTATTACGTCACCGAGTCCTACACTGACAGCAACGGCAACCGCCAAACCCGGCAGGTGCGCCGCATCCGCTGGTACCCTGCATGGGGCCGCGTGTTTGTAAACTTTGATGACATCCTCATCCCAGCCAGCGACACACTACCGCGCAAATTCGTGGATGAACTTGAGCCGTGGGACCTGCCCAAGTTGACACCCTACGACGATGCGTACCTCAGCGGCTTTCAAAGCGAAAGCTACTCCACCGATCTCCGCGCAGGCTTCAATTCCGCCAAGGAAAAAATGGAGCCTGAAATTGACGGCAAAATCCGTTGGGACATCGGAGGCGATGAGCAGCGTATCCTGAGTAAAACCACCTACTACCACGACATCACCTTCAAGTATATCCTGCTCCCCGTCTGGATTAGCGCCTACCGGTTTAAAAACAGGACGTTCCAGTTTCTCGTCAATGCCCGCACAGGCGAAGTTCAAGGCGAACGCCCCTGGAGCTGGATTAAGATCACCTTGGCCGTATTGGCAATTCTTGCCGTCATTGTCACCATTGTCTATTTCGCCGACCAAAAGTGAGTGACGAATCCAAACACCGCAAGTTGGGGCTGTTTTCGGCGACTGCAGCCGTAATCGCCACCATGATCGGCGCGGGTATTTGGGGCACTACCGGTGGTTTCGCATACAAACTGGGCTCAGACTTTGCCGTTATATTAGTGTGGCTTTGCTGCGGATTACTGGCGCTCACTGGGGCGCTTTCACTGGGCGAACTGGGCGGCATGATGCCCCGCGCCGGTGGATGCTATACATACATACGAAAAATATATGGCCCCACCGCAGGTTATCTATCCGGCGTATTGAGTTCACTTCTGGCTTTCGTCGGGGCCATGGCGTTCATCGCCTTGATGCTGGGATTTTATGTCCAAAAATTTATGCCCGACGTATCCTCGCCAACTGTCGCGTGCGTGGCGGTGGTGGGATTTTCTGCCATTCACTGTACGGGGCTGCGCGAAGGCACATGGATCAATAATGCCTTCACCATATTCAAGGTATTGGTGATCATCGCCTTTATTGTTGCTGGTTTAAACGCCGAGGGCCGGGAGGTTCAAATCCAAATTGAGGGCGCCCCTGTTTTTAACACAGTGTTTGCTGCCGCCATGGTTTCCGCAAGCTTCGCCTATCTGGGATGGGAAACGACAACCTTTATTGGCGGCGAGGTTAAGGATCCAGGGCGTGTCCTCCCATGGTCGCTGTTAATCGGCACCACGATCGTCATCATCCTGTACCTGCTGATCAATGTAGTTTACCTCCACGCACAACCTCCCGCGGAAATGTTCGAACTGGGAAAAGACGGCCAAAGGAAGGGAATCGATGTGATCGGCCCGTATGTTTCCGGAAAACTTTTTGGCGCGGACATGGTTCGTTGGTTTAACGGGATGGTAATTGTCGTTCTCCTGTCTACGGTCAGCACCATCACCATGGTTGGCGGACGAATCCTCTATGCCATGGCCCAAGTCGGGCAGCTCCCGCCAGCACTCGCCAAGTTGAACAAAAGGCAAGTGCCAGCCAATGCTCTCATTATCCAAGGCATCATCACGGTAGTCTTTATCCTCGCCGCAAACAATTTTGGCACCTTGGGCGATGTGCTCGATTACATCGGCCTGCCCCTGACGATCATCATGGGGGCCACCGTGGCCGGCGTCTTGGTGCTGCGAAAACGAGATCCCAACACCGAACGCCCATTCCGCGTGCCGCTTTATCCGCTGCCTCCAATCCTTTTCATCGGCTTGGCTCTGTGGATGACGGTATCTGTCGCCAAGGAAAACTGGGAGGTCGCCGTTTCCTCATCCATCACTGTCGGAATCATCTGGATTCTCAAGCCCGTGCTTGCCAAGGGGGTGATTCACCCCAGAGACACAGAGAACACAGAAGCTTGATTAGACTCTCTGGGCCCTCTGTGTCTCTGTGGTAAAAATACTGACTTTCCCCGCCACCGCGCTATCCTTTCTCCCATGCGTTTCGCGTGGTTGTTTTTGGCAGCGTTTTTGCTGCAGGCAGTAGATTTCCAAAAGGACATCCAGCCACTGCTGAAGAACAAATGTTCCCGATGCCACTCGGGGCATGAGGCCAAGGGTGGGTTTTAGATCAACACACGCACCACGTTGCTGGATGCAGCCAAGCCGGGAGACAGTACAGGCAGCGAACTGTTCAAGCGCATCATTTCCGACGATCCGGATGAGCGAATGCCGTCCAAGGGCAAGCCGCTGGAGGCCAGGGAAATTGCCTTGATCAAGGCATGGATCGATGAGGGGATCACTTGGCCGGAAGGCTACAATTTTGCCGAGTGGCGCAAGGCGCCGCTGGCCCCCCGCGAAGTTCGGCTGGCCCCGGGGAAGGGCAACCCCATCGACCGGCTGCTTGCACCCTATTTTGCGAAGCACAAGGTAGATACCTCCAAACTCGTGGACGATGCCACCTTCGCCCGCAGGGCTTGGCTGGACCTCATCGGCTTATTGCCGCCGTTGGGCGAATTAAAGCAATTCGAGGCGGATAAATCTCCCGACAAGCGGCCACAACTTGTCACCCGCCTGCTCTCCGACAACCGCGCCTATGCCGACCACTGGATGAGTTTCTGGAATGACCATTTGCGCAATGCCTATTTTGGACCCGGCTTTATTGATGGCGGGCGCCGGCAGATCACCGGCTGGCTTTACGGCTCCCTTTATTCCAACAAGCCGTACAATCAATTTGTCCATGAACTCGTCAGTGGCAAGGCCGGCGCGGAGGGCTTTCTCGCGGGCATCAAGTGGCGCGGCGCGGTCAATGCCAGCCAACGGCGCGAAATGCAGGCAGCCCAAAATCTCGCCCAAGTATTCATGGGCACAAACCTCAAGTGTGCCTCTTGCCACAACAGCTTTGTCAACTACTGGAAGCTGGAGGACAGCTATGCCCTCGCGGCCATTTTTGCCAATGACTCCCTGGAAATGCATCGCTGTGACCAGCCTACCGGCAAGCCAGCCAAGCCACGCTTCATCTTTCCGGAACTCGGCAGCATCGATCCCAAGGCGCCCCGAGCCGAGCGTCTCCAACAGCTCGCCGAATTGGTCACGAGCAACAAGAACGGTCGACTTCGACGCGTGATTGTCAACCGCCTTTGGTCTCGCCTGCTGGGCCGTGGCCTGATCGAGCCCTTGGACGACATGGACCAGCCCTCATGGCACCCAGATCTGCTTGACTGGCTTGCCAGCAACCTCACCGTTCACGGTCATGACCTGAAACACATCCTGCAACTTATCTGCACCAGCCGTGCCTATCAGCTGCCCTCTTCCGGCCCGGCAGGGAAGAATTACGTTTTTCGCGGCCCTCTTCCCAAGCGGATGCATGCCGAGCAATTCATTGATGCCCTTTCCACTCTCAGCGGCCAATGGCAGCCCGGCGGCGCCTTTCGCAGCTTGGACGGCCGAAAACAGGGTGGCCAAGTCGGTGCCGTGGCCGCTGCCATCGCCACTCACCTGCCCAAGACCGGCGGCGATGGCAACCAGCCCTTGCCCCATTGGATTTGGTCGCAAAAAAACGCCGCGTCCACCGCTCCCCATGAAACCATTTACATCCGCAAATCGTTCACTCTGCCTGCCAAGCCGGCCAAGGCCGTAGGCATCGCTACCTGCGACAACGAATTCATCCTGTACATCAATGGCCGACGCGCCGCCAACAGTCAGGAGTGGAGCCACCCCGCCCGATTCGATCTCACAAAACACCTGCGGCAAGGAGCCAACACCATCGCCGTCAAGGCAACCAACACCGCTCAAGGACCCGCCGGATTCATCCTGCGCCTGAACTTGGGAGCAGGCCGCCATCTCGTCACCGATAATACTTGGCTGGTGTCCACGGAAAGGCTCAATGGCTGGGACCAGCCCACATTTAAACCTCGCGGCTGGAAACACGCCGCGCCACTGGGCCCTCCCGGCGCCGGGCCATGGAAACTAGCGGGCACATTCGGCGGTTCATCCGCGGCCACAAATATCACCAATATTCGCGCTGTCCTTTCGCGCCTCGATCCGCTGCAAAGAGCCCTCGGACGGCCCAATCGCGATCAAGTCGTCACCACTCGCGATACCCTGCCCACGCTCCTGCAAGCCCTGGAGTTGACCAATGGCAGCACTCTCGACAAATACCTGAAACAAGCCGCCATATACTGGCTGGAAAAGGAACCCAAGCCAGCCACTATGGCCGGCAGGATGTACCAAGCTGCTCTGGGGCGGCTGCCCAGCCGCACGGAACACACCATTGCCCTAGAGACCCTCGGCCCCAAGCCTACCGTGGACAGCGCCGCGGATCTCCTGTGGATCCTTGTCATGTTGCCTGAATTCCAAATCATCCGTTAGAATCCAAATAAAAATGAAACGCCGCGATTTCCTGAAGACCACCGCAGCAGCAGTCGGTGCCACAGCCCTACCCACCTATGCAAATCTCGGGCCCAAGCCCGAGGCCAAGGTGGACACCGTCATCCTTTGCTGGATGGCTGGCGGCATGGCGTCCACGGAAACGTTTGATCCCAAGAAATACACCCCCTTTAAAAAAGGCCTCAAGTCCAACCAGGTTTTAAGCACCTTCCCGGCCATCGACACCGTCGTGGACAACATCAAGATTTGTCAGGGCTTCGAGCACGTGGCCAAGGTCATGGACCGGGGAACGCTGATCCGCACTCAAGTGGGTGCGGACCTTGGTTTCATTCTCCACTCACGCCACCAGTACCACTGGCACACCGGCTACGAACCCCCCTTGACCGTTGCCGCACCACACATTGGCGCATGGATCGCCCACGCACGAGGCCGCAATCATCCCGCCCTGCCCGCCTTCATCGACATCGGCCAAACGCCAAATGGCGAGAGCGAGGAAATCAAGGCCTTCCAGACCGGCGGCTGCCTCGGCACCGAATTTAGTCCCTTCACTATTGATGACCCTGCCAACGCCATCAAGGCAGTCCGCCCGCCGGCGGGCATGAGTCCCGTGCGTTTCAAGGCGCGTTACCAGAATTATCTCCGCATGCTTAAGGCCAGTCCATCCTTCACGCAGGCTGATTCGCGCAAGCGCGACGAGCTAATCAAGTCCATGGATGAAGCCTTCAACCTCCTCAGCAGCCCCGCCGCCAAGGCCTTCGATCTTTCGCTGGAACCAGAGAAAAGCGCCGCCCCCTACGGCCAAGGCAAATTCGGGCGCGGCTGCCTGCTCGCCAGGCGGCTGTGTGAAGTCGGCGCGCGTTTCATCGAGGTGACCAGTGACTATGGTCCGTTCAAGAGATGGGACACCCATGAAAATGGACACACCCGTTTGACCGCCCTCAAGAAAGATATCGATCAGCCTCTGGCCCAGCTCGTTTTGGATCTTGAGGAACGCGGTCTGCTCAAGCGAACCCTGATCGTATTGGCCACCGAATTTAGCCGTGACATGCTGGTGGAAGGCAAGCCCGACAAGCAAGTGCGGGGTCAGGTACCCCAGCCCGATGTTATCAACGACTTGAAATTCTACGGCATGCACCGTCATTTCACCGCGGCAGGCAGCGTGCTCATGCTGGGCGGCGGCGTGCAGCAAGGCCACCTCTACGGCAAGACCGCCGACGAGCGGCCCTGTAAAACCATCGCGGACCCCGCCACCATCACCGACATCCACGCAACCATCCTACAAGCCATGGGCATCCCACCCACACACCACGTCACCGCTGAACAGCGGCCCTTCTATGCCACCAAGGATGGCAAAGGCAAACCGCTCCCCGGGGTCTTGGCGTAGCTGTAGCTCCTTGCCTCAGGTTGCGTTAGACCCCATCATCGCCCTGTGGAGATCACCAATGCACGGCTCATCTTGCCGGACGAAATCCGGCGTGGCTCCCTGTCTATCCGTGGTGGTCAGATCCACAAGCTCTCCTCCAACCCAAATCCCAAAACACGAGGCGAATCCATCAACCTGCGCGGCGGATTTCTGGCCCCCGGGTTCATCGATCTCCACATCCATGGCGCCATGGGGCGCGACACCATGGAAGCCCGGCTGGACGCATTCCGGGACATTACGCAATTTCATCTGCGCGGAGGCACAACCTCACTGACGCTCACCACGCTGTCCGCCGCGCAAAAGGATATTTTAAAGGTGCTTGCTGCAGTTGCCCCCCTGCGCAACCAAGCCATTGGCGGCTCCCGGATTGCCGGCGTCCACATCGAGGGCCCGTTCATCTCCAAGGAAAAAGTCGGCGCCCAAAACCCGAAATTTGTCCGCAATCCCACTGCCAAGGAATGGCAGCCCATTTTAAAATATGGCCGGCTCATCACGCAGATGACCCTAGCCCCCGAGCTGCCCCGGGCCCTGCTACTCATCAAGGCGCTCAAAAAAAACGGTAGCATCCCCAGCGCAGGCCACACCAACGCTGATGAGAAGGCACTGGAGCCCGCCCTCGGCGCCGGCATGAACCAAAGCACACACACCTTCAATGCCATGAGCAGCGTGTTCAAACGGGGCGCCTACCGCGCGGCCGGCATGCTGGAATTTGCGTTGGCCCGCGATGAGATTGCCTGCGAGCTGATTGCCGATGGCCAGCATGTGCCCCCAGTTTGCATGCGAATGCTCTTCAATGCCAAGATGCGGGATAAGGTGGTTCTGATCACTGACGCCACCATGGGCGCAGGCCTGAAACCGGGGACCCAGTTTGAGTTGTACGGCATTCAGTGCAAGGTCACGCCTGTGACAGCCACCGTAGCCTCCGGACAGGGCCTAGCGGGCAGCACATTGACGATGATGCGCGCCGTCCAGACTGCGGTTGAGCAAGCCGAAGTCCCGCTGGTCGATGCCGTTCTGGCCGCCTCGCTGAACCCGGCCCGCCAACTGGCCCGCGAAAACGAATTGGGCTCCATCGAGAAGGGAAAACGGGCCGACTTGGTCTGGTTTGACAACCGGTTCCGCGTCCGCGCCGTCTGGCTGGATGGCGACCTGCGATTTATGGCTTAGCCTCCAAGCAAATCCCTCAAGGCCGGCTCCAGACGGGCATGTTTAAACTTAAACCCCGCGTCCCGAAGCTTTCTGGATTCCACCCTCGTGCTGGCCAGCAACAGTCCATCCGCCATTTCTCCAAGGACAATCCTTGCCACAAAAGCAGGCAGTGGAAAAATCGTGGGGCGCCGCAGTGCCCCGCCCAATGTCTTTGTGAATTGTTCGTTCGTGTCGGCATTGGCTGTCACATTCACTGCCCCACTCAACGATTTTTCCCGAAGCACAAATAATACCGCCTTAGCCGCATCGTGCAGAGTCACCCAGCTCCACCACTGTCTTCCTGAACCCATCCGGCCCCCGACAAAGCAGCGGAAAGGCAGTCGCATTTTTGCCAACGCGCCCCCCCTGCCATCCAGCACCATCCCAAATCGCAGATGAACAACACGCACTCCCGCCTTGCTAACGGACTCCGTTGCCTTTTCCCAATCATCTGCCAACTCCGCCAGAAAACCGCTGCCATGAGCCGATTCTTCATGCAGGATTTCCTCGCCGCGGTCCCCGTAAATCCCAACCGCTGAAGCCGATACGAAGATGCGAGGAGGAGTTTCCATGGCCGCCAGACTGTGACACAGCAAGGCGGTTCCCTTAACCCGGCTTTCCCGCAATTCCTGCTTTTGAGTATGGGTCCACCGGCGCGCCCCGATGTTTTCCCCAGCCAAATGAACAACCGCCTCCACCCCCTTTAGGACACTGGCCGACGGCCCGGACAGCGGCGGATTCCACTGAAATTCGCCTCGGCCACGCGTCAACGGCAGAACCTCATGGCCCACCCCTCGCAACGTGGACACCACACCGCCACCAAGCAACCCACTCGATCCAGTAACAAGAACTTTCACGAAAAATCAAATGGCACTCCCGGCAGGATTCGAACCTGCGACCTAAGGTTTAGGAAACCTCCGCTCTATCCAACTGAGCTACGGGAGCCCTAGTTTAAAGTTTCAGGCGGGCGCCGGACTTGCGGATGGCTTCGGCATTTTTGGTGAGAAATTCCAGAATACGCTCAACAGGAATGGCGAAAAACTCAACGCGGTTGGACCGCGCAATATTAATGCCCAAAAGTTTGCCCTCCAGACTCAACAGAGGACCACCAATATCCGTGTTCGTCATGGTGATGTCATGCTGAATCACGGTGCCAAAACCGCCGCGCCGCTTGGAAACTTTTCCACTCATCCGCAGGTTACGCTCCTGCAACCCAAACACATCGGTGAAATAGCCAAGCGTCACTTCAATGTTCATCTTTTCCCCTTCCCGGATGATGGACAGCGTGACTTTCTCTCCCGGATGAGCCTGGACGGTACTGCGCAGCTTTTCCCGTGTAAGCATTTCCTTCTTGTTGAATGCGAAAACGATGTCCCCCCGACGAAGCCCTGCCTTCTGCGCCGGGCTCTTGGGGGTAACCGCGTCCACCGTCACGCCGCCGTTGTCGCGGCCTTCATCACCCATTTGAATGCCAAGCGCACCGCCGGCCTTGGGAATCTCCCGCGTGTATGCGCTCACAATGCCACAGCGAATGCCGGGCCGGGCATCGACCCCGGCGGTCAGCCAGTGGCCAATCTCCAGCTTATCCGTGCTGCCCCACTCGATGCCGCATGGGTACCGAATGTTAGACTTGATCAGCGCGAGATCGGTCTGGTTGTCGTAGGCAATCATGCGCCCACGATGCAAACGGCGATCATTGCCCGCGATACGAAATGGTTGGCGAGCATCCTGAATCTCGCTGTACTTGGTCAGGATCAGTCCATCGTCCGTGATGAGTGTGCCAATGCACAGAATCTTGATCCCGTCCATGAGGCTAACCTTGCATTTGCTGGCAATCTCCGCAGCGTCCTCAAAGGCCGCCATGACCGCACGTCCATCCGTGCGTTGAGTGGAGGGCAGGGAAGCCGCTTGGGCAATCGGCAGCAGGGCGGCCAGAAGCAACAAGATAAACGTTTTCTTCATTTCAACAATGGGGGTCTACGGGCGTTTGCCCAGTTTGAGATCGATGTCTATGCTCTTTCCTTCACGATCAACGGAAAGGGTGACTTCATCCCCGGCCTTGGTCTTTTCAATCAAGGCACGAAGATCGCCGCCCGCAAAAAGCTTGTGGCCATCAAAGTGGGTAATGATATCACCGGGTTTAAGGCCCGCCTTTTCCGCAGCTGTATCTTCGCCCACACGGGTCACACGCGCGCCCTTGGGGGCCGTGGAAAAATTGATGCCAAGATACCCGCGCTCGCCTTCACCAATAGGCTTGACTGATTTGCCATCCTTCAAATCCTTCCAGTCATCATGAAAGGCAATCATGGCCACGTGATAATTCTGGTCCGGCGCACTGGAAATCCGGCTGTGAATACCAATCACCCGCCCGGACAAGTCGAACAGCGGCCCGCCTGAATCTCCTCCCAGCAACTTGCAATCCGTGCGAATGGTATCACGAGACACCGCGATCACCCTGCCCAAGCGGAACACCGCACCGCGCTTGGCATCCCAACCGCCCATGTTGCCCACCGCCACGACCCACTGGCCGATATCCGGCTGGCTCGGTCCCACAAAATCCGCAGTCGGCAGATCCTTCGGTTTCTTGATTTGGATCATGCCCGAGTCGGTCTTGGGGGAATTGCCCAAGGCCACCCCTTCAAACGTCCGCCCGTCGGACAAAATCACCTGAAACTTTTGCCCCGGCTTGCCCGAGACATGGCCCGCCGTCAACACCAAGCCATCCTTGGAAACAATCACACCACTGCCCGCGCCCCGGCCCATCTTCACCGCCACGGTGGCCGCCCGAATCTTGTCGCGAATCTCGAGTACATTCTGTTGCAACGTCAAAAGATCTTCAACGCCTTCGGGCGTGCGCTTTTCCACAGGGTCAGCGGCATTCAGAACGCCGACCGCCAACAGCACTGCTGATAGGAAAGATAGTCTCTTCATGTAAAAATTCCCTGTTGTGGCTCGTCTTCCAAAAAATACCCTAGTTTTCGACGGTTGGCAAACCCGCAGGATTCGGTCGCCGGGTAGGTTTATCCTCAGCCGCCCGCCACGCACACATGTCCGCCAGTGCGAACGGAGCCAACAACGCCGCGCCGCCGAGCCACAGGCCCATCTTGACCTCCGTCAACATCTGCCGAATGACACTCATCGCCATGTTCAATCTCGGGCCGCCGCCTTGGAGAGTCTCTCCCACCGCCATCACAACAAATACCACCGCCGGGAGAATTACAGACGCGACAAGCAAATACATGGCGTAGCGGTTCATGTTCACAATCGACATCGTTGCCTTGCCGCCTGTGGAGAGCACACAAAATCCCACCGCTCCAGCGTGACAAAGCATCACCAAGGAAAGCGACACTGCCATAACGATTCTGTTGTTAAACAATTCAAATACAGATGCGAACAATCCCCCCCCCTGTCCCCCCGGCACAACCCATCCCAACACCAACAAAACCCCGCCCGCAGCTGTGACAATGTAAGCCGCCAAGCTACCCGGCACAAAGCTGCGCCACCGTGAGCCGCCCAATAAGCACGTCCAGCCCAGTGCCATCATCAGCCAAGGCGGAGGAATGCCCGCAGCCGTCAGAACACCAATGTTGTTCAGAAAATCCAGTGAACCCGGCAGTCCGGCACCTCGCACAGTGGCTATCGGAAAGATCACAAACCCCGCAAGCACAACCGCCACCATCGCGCGAAGTGGAGCAGGCACAAAAATTCCGGCCAACAACAAAAGCAACCCCGCAATGGAGGGGCTCAACAACAGAAACGCCTGTGCGCCCGACAGCCCGGCCAGTTGAAAGTTGGGGAACGTCAGATCCGGATTTGCCGCGGAACCCACCAACGCCGGCAACAACCCGGCCGCCAACAGAGCCCCGCCCACACGCGTAAGCATGTCCTTGCGTTGCATCTCCTCGCGGAACCCCTCCAGATGACGTTGATGCCGCCCGCCAGAGGCTCTGGCTCCTGATTGATGGCCGCACCGATGGCACCAAGTTTCCCCCACTGGAAGCGCGGTTCCACACTTGGCGCAAGTTTCATGCGTCGGCTCTGCTGGTTTTTGCGACTCAGGCTCCGATAATGATTGTTTGGGTGCCTGTTTAGCAGCGGGCGGCGCAGGGGCCGGATCGCATCGGGCCAACACACGCTCCAAGGTTGTCCAATCTTCCATGCCCGTACACCAAGCCGGGTCGTCCTCGCGCAATTGGCCCGTCGCCTGCATGTCCTTCACCTGCTGCAGGTCGAATGGCCCGTAGTTCTGACTGCCGATGCGAACGTGAATTTCCATGACACGGCCTTGAGTCAATCACCGGCCCCGCAAGTGCTTGTCCGCAAAATCAAGATAGCGCGCCCAATCGTAATCCGTCACGTCATGGCGGCCCGTGCGCAAGTGATACCCAATGCCACCAGCTACCGGCTGATCCGGCTTCGGCTGCCGGGCCGAAGGCAATCCACCAGCTCCAAGCAACTTGTAAACCGGTTCCGCATGTTTGCCGGACAGAAATTCACCCCGGGGATCAGCCCACCGATCTTCCGTAGCGCTGGCAATATAAGCCGGCCGCGGCGCAATCAAAGCCACCAACTGGTGCTGATCCACCGGGCAGGCATTCTCGTTGTCGTTGTACTTGTTGTAGTTGTCGCAAAACCAATGGGGAAAAGAGGTGTTAATGCGCTTAACTGTCTCCCCGAATGCCCGGCGGGAAAGTGCCGCTCCACCGCATCCCGAGTTGTTGGAAATGACCAGAGCAAACCGATCATCGTTCGCGCCCGCCCACAGGGATGTCTTGCCCAGCCGGGAGTGACCCATCACCGCAACGCGCTGCGCGTCGATCCACTTGTCTGTTTCCATGTAATCCAAAGCACGGCTCAATCCCCAAGCCCACGTTGCAATGCTCCCCCACTCGTCCGGTTTCGGCTTGGGGTACAGTGCGTGGACTCCATTTTTGAAATCGTCATGGAAATCCGGATCAATGTCTCCATAGTAAATGGTTGNGAACACATAGCCCCGCTTGAGAATGGCCTNGATTGCCCAGCGACTCTTCGATACGCCTCGCCCCTTTTCCGTGGCCCGATTGTTGACCGCCTCGCCCGGCGACCGGCCCCGCACCCATGAATGTGGCAGTCGAATGGCCGGATCCTCATGCACTGTGTGGTTGCCTCGAAAATTCAAGGTCAGAAAAGCCGGGGCGGGCCCCTTGGTCTTGCTCGGCGCATAAATCAGGATAGTCATNCGCGGCCCGTCACGNCGGCCATCAAAACGCACNTCAANCTGCCGACGGTTGGCCANNCCCCCCNAAATCCCNTGGCGTTCCTCCAAGTTGAAAAAAGACAACTTCGCCGGCCTTCCCGGGCTGCGTCCATACACGTGTTTCCTGAACAATTCGAGTATTTCCGGCCGGCGCTCTTTTCGCCATTGCTNAGCAGAGACAACACGTGTGCCGTCCTCCATCACCAGCGGGTCGGGAAGTTGAAATTTGGGGACCTTGGCCTCATCATAATTAAAACCTCTGGGCTGTGCCCCGGCCGTGAAGGCCACCAAAAGAACACACCCCGACCAGCGGAGAATCATGGAATTCATGAGGGAAAAATCTACCGCCGCGCCTCGCGCACGTCGAGGCAAACAAGATCNCCNGCCGCGTTGCGGCAGTAAATCCTGCCGTTNGCCAGAACCGGAACAGTCCAACANCGGCCGTTNAGCACCTGCGCCTCNGCAGNCGCNTGNAAGCCCTTGGGAGACGCCGCTCCCACCGCCAAGTTNCCNCGNTCGCCCAGTACCAGCAGTTGATCGTTAACCGCCATCAGCGATCCGCAACGGTAACCGTCTTTGCGCCATTGCACGGCGCCATCCGCCAACCGCATACAAACCAGTTGTTTCGGTCCTGCCATGTGCGTGTTGCCATCGAACCCATAAAGGAATTCCCCCAGCACCACGGAATTGTTCATGTGGTTGCTCAGGTCACGATTGGCGTAAATCTCCTTCAGGCCAGTGCCCGTGAACTCGAGCAGGGCGCACCCCCTCCGGTANCCTGTGGAAACAAAAATCCTGTTCCCCACAACAATGGGTGTGGTGGAGTTCGTGCGAAACGAGGTGCGCCAGTCCTGAAAGGCAACGGTCTTTCCGTTCGTCGCGTCGAGGATGACCAACCCATCCGTCTTCAAGGTCGCGAGATATTTTCGGCCCTTGAAATCAAATGCAACGGGCGACCCGTAAGCCGGGCGATATGCCTTGCTGCGCCAAACCTCCCTGCCGGTTTCCCGGTTCAAAGCCAGCGTGAAAGTAGCTTCCACAATCAACAAATCCCCCAGCACAAGTGGCGAGGCCGCAAAACCCCATTCCGGCGGCCGTGGCAACTCCGCCTTTTCCATCAGGTTCACTGTCCAAACCTTGCGCCCGCTGCCAATGGAGTAACACGTCAGGCGGCCGTCCTTGCTCAGGCCAATCACCCGGCTGCCATCCACTGTNGGCGTGGCGCAGGGACCNCCCTCGTGCANGTAGTCCACAAGCGCGGACGGATAAGTGTCCTTCCACAACACTTCTCCCGTGGCTGCGTTTAGCGCGTAGAATGTTTCCTCGTTGCCCTGACGTTTGCCCGTGCAGCCAATCGTAAACACGCGGCCGTCCGCCACCGCCATACTGGAAAAGCCCACCCCCACCTTGGCCCGCCAAGCCACCTTGCTAAAATCCGCGGCCCAGCCCTTTTCNCGTGAGAGCCCATCATGCCGCGGGCCACGCCAGTTGGGCCAATCGTCCGCCACGGCCACACGCGTCAACATCAGGGAAATTGTCAGGAACCATTTCATAAAAATTAGCGTTGAAAATAATCGTCGTCGGTTAATTCGTGGGCNCCTCCATCTACACTCGCGGGATCATCAGCCGGCTCGTAGATGACGCACACATGCGATGCACCCGCGTGAAGACCCGTGATGTTGACGATGCGGGATCGGGTGCGCTCCACCCAGTCATTGATTGCCTCCTGCAGGGCCAGCACGCCCCCAGNGCCATGCAACTCCGCGGCGTCAAAAATCTTCACCTTGGGCAACGGCGCATTCATGGGTTCATCCTAGTGTGNGACCATGGNCGGGTCAATCCGNCCCCGCCAAGCAACCGTCCACAATGTTGATGGTACGGCCCGCCCGTGCCGCCGCGTGGGGGTCATGCGTGACCAGCAGCACGCCTCCACCNGCCNCGGCAAACCGCCTAAAGTGATCCAACACAATATCGGCGTTCTCGCGGTCCAGATTGCCCGTCGGCTCATCGGCCAACAGCAGCCGGGGCTTGTTGAACAACGCCCGGGCCAAGGCCACACGCTGCCGTTCGCCCGTGCTGAGCTTGGCCGGAGGATGCTCCGCGCGATGCTTAAGTTGAAACTGTTCCAGCAATGCATCCACGTCTCCCGAGTTCCCCTCCGCATCGCCAGCCAACTCCGGCACGACGATGTTTTCCCTGACGCTGAGATAAGGGACCAAGTGAAATTGCTGAAAGACAAACCCAACATACCGCGCGCGAAACTGAGCCCGCTGCTCGGAGGAAAGGCGGTAGGGATCATCTCCATCAATGGAAACCGTTCCACCAGCGGGCTGAAGCAACGCGCCTGCGGCCAGGAGCAACGTGCTCTTGCCGCAGCCACTGGGGCCCTGAATGGCGGCAAAATCACCTTCCTCCAAGTCAAGACTCACGCCCCGCAATGCATGGACCAGTGACCCGTTCTGTCCGGGGTACTGCTTGGTCAGGTTTTCAACCCGCAGCAACATGCTCATTCCTCCTGTAAGACCGCTGCGGGATCCTGCCGCGCGGCGAGAATGGCAGGCAACCAACTCCCCAGCATGGCGATGACGGGCGCAAGCGCGGCCGCGATCAGAAGTTGACGAGCCTCAAACAATTGTAGCGTCCGCGCCTCCTCAATTCCCCGGTTGCTCATGCCCAAACCCATGGCGAGCCCCGCCACCAAACCCAGCGCAGCTCCCAGCAAGCCCAACAACAGAGCCTTGCCCAGAAAGAGCCCCAGCACTTGACCGGTCTTCAGGCCAATGGCGCGAAGAATGCCCACCTCTGCCTGACGCAGCCGCGCGTTTCCATAAGTGAGCAGCCCCACCCAAAGCGCGGATGCGGCCACCACCAGTGGAATCAGGATATCAGCAAAACGGTGGTTTTGGGCCCGCAGGATGCCACGGCTGATCCGCTCGTTTTGCAACAAGGCCGCGGCGTTTTCGCGCTCTTGCTTTAACGCAACAACATCACCCACCCGCTGGGCCGTGATCAATTCCGCGTTTTTATCCTCATGAATTTTTAAAGTGGCGGTGTCACGCTTGGACTGGGCGGCAAGGGTTTCCTCATTGGCAGTTTTTTGCGCGGCAAGAGTCGCCTCCGCCGTGCATTGCTGATCCTCAAGGGTCTTTCGGGCGTTGGCGTCCGCCTGCTCAAGGTCGGCATCGGCCTGTGCCTTTGCCTTGTTGCGGGCCTCGGCGCGAGCCAGTGCCTGAGAACCCCGCTCAATGATCTGTGTGCCGGGCAGGATGCCCGCAATCTCAGTACGAATCTCCCCCACGCGATCTACCGTCGCGCAATTACATTCCAGTGCAAGGATGGCATTGATGACATTCTGCATTTTCAGGAGTTCCTGGGCTTCGCCCAAGTTTAGCCAAATGGAGCTGTCATCCATGGAACCCCGCTCCCCGTGGACCTTGGCCACCTTGAATTTCCGTCCCAACAGTTCAACCTCCTGACCGGCCTTGATGCCCAGCCTCCGGCCAACGGTGTGCCCCACGATCATGACCCCCTTGGGGACGGCATCGATAAGCGGCTTTTTGGGGTCGCGATGTGCCAACGGAACTTCGCCGCGCGTCCCAATGAGAACGACTTCCAGATTATCCCGTTCCGGCCACTTGATGCGGCGCGTGACAACAGGAAGAAGGTGGTTGATGGTCACAATCTTGGAGCCGGCCAGCTTGGTGACCAGTGCCTCGGGCATGACCGCAGTGGCAACACCCTCAAGATGAAACCGGTTTAAATCCTGATCCCGCGGCAGGATGAGAATGTTAAAGCCCAGCCCCTTGGTGATTTTGCGCATGGCATCCTGCAGTTCGGCGCCAGCCTTGGCCACGGCAAACTCACGTTCCTTGAGGCTGGCACGAAGAATCACCTGCGTTTCCCGCAAGTCGCCCTCCAGCTCCATCTGGCGCTTGCCCAGTTGGTCGGACAGCTTACCGCGCTCGGCGGCAAATTCGGTCCGCAGTCTGGATCGCAGGGTGCCCAGTTTATTCTCCAATTCCATCCGCCTTTCCTGCAGGGCTTGGGCACGGGCGGCTTGGTCTTCGGCAATTTGCTCCTTTTGTTGGCGTTCCATGCGCACCAATGCGTCCTCATCCCGCAGGGACTTGTCACGCAACAGGATGGTGGTGGAGATGAAAACGGAAACGGCGGCGGAAACGGAAATCAATCCAAGGCCAAAATGAAGCCGGCGATGGGATATTTCGCGTAGCGTCAGGCGCCAGAGATTCATGACTCGTTAGGGTTTGGCGATCAGGAGCCAGCCGCCAGTCAAAAGGATACCGAGGCCCACAACAACCAGACCCACCCAGATAGGTGCGCCCGTTGTCGGTGCCGCAGCCGGCGCGGGATTGGTGGCGGAGGTGGGCGGCCCCTCTTCATTGCCGGCTCCCGCCATGGCGATCTGCATGGGCTTGCTTTCCGTTGCGTCAGCGGACGGGGCGGAGGTTGGAGCACTTGGAGGCGCGCCATTCTCCAGTTGAATGGGGTTACTGAAAATGGGTTCACTGGAGACTATGGCCTTAGCCACCACCTCGGTGGGTTTTTCCGCGCCGGGATCGACGATGCCGGTAAGGGGTGGCAGTTCGCGATCAATGTTGATTTGAGGCTGGATGAGGCTTTCCCAGTTGACGGCCGCCAACAAATCCGTGCCGGGATTCTGCCGCTTGATCTGGCAGGAGCAGGGGCCCGTTAAAAACTTGGCAGCCTCGGTCAGGTTCTCGTCGTTGATGCCCTTGCCGATGAGGGCCGGCATGAAGCGGCCGCGGCCGTATACGGGAAAGACCATGGGTTCCTTCAGATCCTTCAGGTCGGATTCGCTGGTGAGAAGCATCTTCACGAAGACACTTTCGGCGGCGTCTCTACGGGATACGCGAAGTGCGGAAAACTTGAGCTTCAGTTGCGAAGCTTCGATGTTGAGCAAGCCGGCAGCAATATCCTCCTGCTTGATCTCGGGCAGCTTCAAAGTTTTTTCCAGGGCGGCAATGCGGGCATTCAGGACGCTCAAGGCAGCAGCATCTTTGGCAGTATCACCGCTCTCCAAGAACAACCAGACCGTGGATTCCCCTTTTAAAAGCCGGCGCGACAATTCACGCCTCTTCGGCGAATCGACCACCAAGTTTGCGTTGGCCTCGTTCAGGCGGCCACTCCAGACCGGGTTTGGATTGCCGACGGTCTTGGGATAAAACACCATCATCCACGGTCCGGCCTTTGCGCTGGCCTGACTCTTCCGCCAAAAGTCGAGCACGTCCTTTGGCGGATTGTTGTCCAGATCGTAGGTTTGGATTTCAATGTTGGCGAGTTGCGGGCTGACCAGCGGGTCCGGCGAAAGTTTAGCCAACAGTTTGCGGCTAGTGTCCTCCAGCGCGCCGTGATGGAAAACCACGACCAGATAGTTGTCCGACTGCCACCGCTCCAAGGCATAACGAAACACGGGAACAGAACACGCAAACACAGCCCCGACCCCTGCCAAGACAAGGGCGACCGCGATGATGCGCTGACAAAGGTCCTTCATTGGTTCCACTGCTGTCCACTCTCGCTGAAACGGTCTTTTTCAGCAACGAAAATCACGGGCCGATGCGCCAGATTTTGGGTGTGTACAAGGTGGGAACAAATTCACCGGAGTAAGCTTGGCGATTCAAAAGTCCCTGAAATACGGGCAGATTTCCACAATTGCCGACCCCTCTTGGTCTGCGAAGAAAGTACCCACAACCTCTTGCACGGCCGACCGGATGACCAATTGTAACAATAAAGGCCTGCTTTAGCAGGGGTTCTTGATGGTATGTTTCCTTCTTACCCATTTTGGTGTAAATTAGGGCGCAATCAATGACGCAGAAACAAAAACAATCCCGCTTCATCAATCGTGAGCTCAGCTGGGTTGAGTTTAACTCGCGAGTGCTGGAGGAGGCGATGGATCCCAAAAACCCGTTGCTGGAGCGAGTAAAATTTTTCTGCATCACCAACTCAAACCTCGACGAATTTTTTGAGGTGCGTGTGGCGGGGCTCAAGCAGCAAATCGAAAGCGCTGTCATCGAGCGCAGCATGGATGGACGGACGGCCACGGAAACATTTGATGCTGTCTCCGGACGCATTCACGAAATGGTGGATGCGCTGTTCCAGTGCTGGCGTCAGGACCTGATGCCCGCGCTGGCAAAGAGAGGTTTCCGCTTCCATCAGATCGATGATTTGGGGCCCGATGACCGTCGGTGGGTGGAGTCTTTTTATCGCGACAAAGTCCGGCCAGTGTTGACACCGCTGGCCGTGGATCCCTCCAAGGCCTTCCCGCTCATTGGCAACAAGTCGTTGAATATCATCGTGCGCGTGGAGCTCAAGGAAAAGAACGCCACCCAGCAGCGGCTGTGCATCGTCCAAGTACCGCGCGTCATCCCGCGACTGGTCCCTCTGCCCCGGCCCGACCGCCGCCATGACTATGTGTTTCTTGCGGACATCATCTCCTATTTTATCGAGGATCTTTTTCCCGGCACGACGGTGTACGGTAGTTGGCGCTTCCGCGTAACCCGCAACAGCGAACTGTACGTCGGCGAGGAGGACGTGGAAAACCTGCTGCAGGCCGTCGAGAACGAACTGCGCAATCGACGCAAGGGCGATGCCGTGCGCCTAGAGGTGGATCACAACACACCCGATGACCTCGTGGCTGAACTGCTGGAGAAACTGGAGCTGACTTATGACGATCTTTATCGCATCGACGGCCCCGTGAACCCCAT
The DNA here is from genome assembly GCA_002728775.1 of Verrucomicrobiales bacterium. GTDB lineage: Bacteria > Verrucomicrobiota > Verrucomicrobiia > Limisphaerales > UBA1100 > UBA6614. The sequence goes on from PBVU01000008.1 coordinate 30,401, forward strand.
TCATCTCCAGACCATTTTAAAGGGCGACCACTCTCCCGAGTTGCGCGATGTGCCTTTCCTCGCGCCGCCCGCCCCAGCCTTCCGCGGACGAACAGACTTGTTTGAGGTCATCCGCCAGCAGGACGTACTGGTGCACCATCCCTATGAGAGCTTTGACTGTGTGGTAGATTTTCTGAACCAGGCTGCCAGTGACCCCAAAGTACTGGCCATCAAGCAAACCCTATACCGCACCGGTGGAGATCCCCGCGTGGTAGGGGCGCTGATGCGCGCCGCGCAAAACGGCAAGCAAGTCGCCGCCGTGGTGGAGCTGAAGGCGCGTTTTGATGAGGCCTACAACATCCAATGGGCACGAGAGCTGGAAGAGGCCGGGGTGCACGTTTCCTACGGCCTGGTCGGCTACAAGATCCACTCAAAGATTTGTCTGGTAGTCCGTCAGGAAGAAGATGACCTGCGCCGTTACGTGCACCTTTCAACCGGTAACTACAATCCCAACACCGCCCGCCTGTACACCGACTTGGGTTACTTCACCTGCCGCTCGGGATACGGGGAGGACGCCACTGCTTTGTTCAACTTGCTGACCGGATTCTGTCAGTTCCAAGGCACGCGCCGCCTGGTAGTGGCGCCTTTCGAGTTTCAGCGACGCACGCTTGAAAGCATCCGCCGGGAAACCCGCAACGCCCGTGAGGGCAAACCCGCCGCCATTCGCGCCAAGATGAACGCGTTGGTCGACAAGCCTGTCATCGAGGCGCTGTACGAAGCCAGCAAAGCCGGCGTGCAAATTGATCTCATCGTGCGCGGCATCTGTTGCCTGCGGCCGGGCGTACCGGGCCTGAGTGAGAACATCCGCGTGCGCAGCATCGTCGACCGATTCCTAGAGCACAGCCGGATTTTCTACTTTGAAAACAATGGCGACCCGCGAGTCTACATCAGCAGCGGCGACTGGATGTACCGCAATTTCCAGAAACGCATCGAGGTGGCATTCCCCGTCGAGGATCCCGCCATCCGTAAGCGTCTAACCGATGAAATCCTGGCCATCCACCTCCGTGACAATGACAAGGCCCGCGCCCTGCAGCCCGACGCCACCTACACTCGCATCGTTCCCACCGAGGGGGAAAAGTCACACCGCAGCCAGCACGAATTGATTGCCCTGAACAAGCCCGCCTTTAACTCCACCTCCAAGAAGGGCAAGTTGAAGTTTCCCAAATTTGAAATGCCTCGCGAATCGGAAACCACGCGCGTCAACTGAACCTCTACCCATCCCCATTGCGTGCCAGTACCGCCGCGCCACAAATCCCCCCGTCATCCCCCAGCCGGCTGGTGACAACCTTCACCCCGCTCATCGAGCCCGGCAATACCGCCTGCTCTGCCGTACGCCTAATAATGGGCAGCATGGTCTTCTGCAACGCCTCCATAACGCCCCCGCCCAGCACAACATACTCCGGCCCAAGCGCGCTCACAATCGCCGCCACCCCAATGCCCGTGTCTTCCGCAACATGGCGCACCACCCTTTTCACCAGTGGATCCCGCGCGGCAATGGCGTGGCGCAAATGACGACTGCGAACCCCCTTCAACTGCGCCCCCAGTTCCTCTTGCAGCAAGGTCGTCTCCCCTTCCAGCACAGCGCGACGAAGGCGGCGAACGATCCCCGTCCTGCTTGCTAAAGACTCCAGGCTGCCGCGGAAACTGTGCGCGGTCTTGATGCCATTCTTATCAATCGTCATCTGGCCAAACTCACCCGCCGCGAAATTGTGCCCCCGATACAGTTGCCCATTGAGAATCAACCCGCCCCCAAACCCCGTACCCAAGAACATTCCCACCATGGAGCGCGGCTTGCCCTTCAGTTCCACTCGGTGAATACCCAGCGTGAACAGGTTGCAGTCATTATCCACCTTCACGGGTAAACGCAGACGCCGCGCGAGGACCGTCTTGATAGGCACATCCTCCCACCCCACATTGTAGGCATTAAGTACCCGACCACGTTTCACCACGCCGGGAACCCCCAAGCCAATGGACTCAACCTGCTTAAGGCGCACCCCTTGTCCCTTGAGCAACTCCCTCACCACCAGTTCAACACGCTCCAGAACAATATCCCCGCCCTTGCTGGCCTTGGTCTTGACCTTCCGCTTGGCAACCAGATTCAATGAACGATCGAAAAGCCCCGAAAGGATCTTGGTCCCCCCAACATCCACACCCACAAAAAAGCTCCCGCCACGTGTGGCCGCCATGCGCTGAATCAAACCCGCGCCCACGCCCCTCAGCAACGGCAAATTGTTCGCAAAAGAAATAAAGTCCAGTCGCCTTGATGGACGAGATTTTTCTTATCGACGACAAGGAGCTTTTTTATTGATTCTCCTCTGTTTCTTCGGCCGGCGGCTTGGGTGCCTCGAAGGTGGCCACGGCTTTGCCGTCGGCCAAAGTCCAAACCCGGAGAGCGCTGTCTTCGCCGCCGGCGACAATGTATTTGGCATCCGGCGTGGCGGCGCAGGCGTACATGTAGTCAGTGCCGCCGGCGAAGCTGCGGGCATCGTTGAGGTTGCTGGTATTGATGAGGCGCACAGATTTGTCGCCAGCCGTCACAATGGCCTGTTCGGTGAGGCCCACGTAGTGGATGGAGGTGACTTCCTTACCGAGGTTGGTGCGTTGGCGGATGCGTTCTCCGGCCTCAAAGTTCCAGTGGCGGATGCTGTTATCTGCGCCCACACTGACCAGCTGGCGGCCATGCGGTAGCCAGCTAACGCCAAGGGCATGGTGGGTGTGCCCCTCGAAGTTGTGGACGATCTTGCCGGTGGCCACCTCGGTGACTTTGACAAATTTGTCAGCACTCGCGCTGGCGATGAATTTGCCGTCGCGCGAAAACTCAAGGCCGAGCACGCTGTCGCTGTGCACCTCGGCGAAGTTTTTGGCGAGCTTGCCATCGGCGATGTTCCAGATTTGCACCTCGCCGCCGCGGCTCGGCTCGCCGCTCCCAGTAGCGATCTGTTTGCCGTCCGGGCTGAAGTCGATGGTGTTCACGCGATCCGTCAGGGGCGACTTGGCATCGCCCGTGCCCACCACGCGTTCCAGTTTCCACTCGATGCCGAGGCTCCAAACCTGCGCGGTCTTGTCCGCACTGGCGGAGATGAATTTTTCTCCATTAAACACCAGCGCCTTAACCGCGCCTTTGTGGCCATTAAAGGATTCGAGCGCCTCGCCGGTGGTGGCGGACCAGGTGTGCACCTTCATGTCGTCACCGCCGGTGAGCACCTGCTGACTGTCGGCGCTGAACGCGATCGCACGGATCGGCATCTCGGATTTGGTGGTGGCCTCCTTGTTGGACGCCACAGCGGTCTCCAGCTGCTTGCTGTGTTCATCCGCTGCCTTCTTGCCGGCATCGGCTTCCTTGTGCGTCGCATCGGCCTTGGCCTTGGCCTTGGTGGCGAGGTCAA
>PBVU01000001.1:0-10149 GCA_002728775.1 Verrucomicrobiales bacterium
TCGAAGGCAACAATCTAACGAGCGTAGCCGGACTAGAGAAGCTCACGAATTTGACGAGCTTGGGGCTTCAAGATAACCAGCTCACGAGCGTAGCCGGACTGGAGAAGCTCACGAATTTGAGGGTCTTGGATCTCGGAGGTAACAAGCTTACGAGCGTGGCTGGACTGGAGAAGCTCACGAATTTGAAGAGCTTGGATCTCGTAGAAAACCAGCTCACGAGCGTAGCTGGCCTGGAGAAGCTCACGAATTTAGGGATCTTACGCCTCGCAGGCAACGAGCTAAACAACATAGCCGTACTGGAGAAGCTCACGAATTTGAATACTTTGGATCTTAATCGAAACAAGCTCACGAGCGTAGATGGTCTAGAGAAGCTCACGAATTTGAGGGTCTTGGATCTAGGTAGCAATCGACTCACGAGCTTAGCAGGTCTTGAGAAACTGACGACTTTGAGAAACTTGGTCCTCCGAGGCAACCTACTGCTGACTCAAGGCCAGCTTAATGATCTAAAAAAAGCCATGCCGTACTGCGGGATTTTTTGGTAAGATATTGTTTCATTAATACATCGGGCTACCGAAGGCCTTGATACATCGTAACGCAAAGCAGCAAACCAACTGTCAGCAGAATTGCCAGTAAAGAGTAGGGTGCGGCAGTAAGAGGTTAGTCGTTAAGCTCCCTTGATTAGTCGAAAATCACGGGTTATCTTACTCCTAGATTGGCAGCAATTATCGCCGAGTCCTACCTCTGGAGCCAATCTCATTTCTTCTGCATTAACACCACGTCGGCGGCGGGAAATTGTGCTTTTGTTTGCCATTGATTGGCCAGCCAGTGGAATGTTTGTTGGGTCCAAAAACAAACGTGGGTGGGGTCCTGGATGTAGTGCCATTGGGCGAAGGCGGCAGGGTCTTGGGCGCGTTTGGTCATGATGCCGAGCCAGCCGTTGGGCTTGAGGGCGCGGTAAATGATTTCCAGATCCCGGGCGGGATGGTGAAGGTGTTCGAAGACTTCGGTGGCGGTAATAAAGTCGTATGATTGACTCAGTGCTGTGCTGTTGGGATGGTAAATAGGATCGTGCAGGGCCATCACATGGTCGGCTTCTTCCAGCATGACGGAGAGTGTGGGGCCGGGGCCGCAGCCGTAGTCGAGGCCTTGGCTATGCGGAGGAAGTTTTTGGAGAAGCGGGGTGGCGAGTCGGCTGAGGAATTGACGGTAGCCGGTGTCTTGCGGGGTGTTTTCGTGCAGATCGTACTGAGCCTTTTCCTCTTGTACAGACGGGTGATGGGATGAGGGAACGTGAATGAGCCGGCACCGAGTGCACTGGTGATAGGGCCGATGTGAGTCGCGATGGAAGAAGGCGCTTTCGGCTGTGCACAGTGGGCAGGGCGGGCTGGGTTTGTCTAGCCCCACTTGGAGTGATCGGCACTGGCGGCGCGGTCAAGGTGAGTGTACCCGCCGTCCACATAGATTAATTGGCCGGTAGTATGGCTGCTGCGCGGGGAGGCGAGGAAGACGATGGTGTCTGCGAGTTCCTCGGGAGTGGTCATGCGGTTATCGAGCGGGACGAGCGCCTCAATGGCGGCGCGGGTTCCGGCGGAATCTTTGAGGGTGTCAAACCAGTTTTGGTACTGAGGTGTAATGCACTCGGCGGGGACCACGCAGTTCACGCGGACGTTGTGCGGGGCAAAGGCGATGGCCCATTCACGGGTGAGGGCGTTCATGGCGCCCTTGGCGGCGGCATAGCCGGAAGTTTGGCCCTGACCGGTGGCGGCGACCTTGGAGCTGACGTTGATAATGGTGCCTTTGTTGCGGATAAGTTCCTCGCGGCAGAGATGGGTGAGGGTGTAGACGTGAGACAGGTTCAGATTTACGGAGGTCATGAACTCCTCCGGGCACGTATCGAGGTTCTTGCCGTCATTGAACCCGGCGTTATTGACCAGGACATCAATGCGGTTGAAGGCGGCGAGGGTTTCTTCAATGACTCGGCGGCAGGCGGATTCCTCGGCGAGTTGGGCTTTAATAAAGATGCCGCCGGATTCTTTGGCCAATGCCTGTCCCTCGGTGGGGCTGCGGCCGGCAATGGCGACGCGGGCGCCTTCTGCGGCAAAGGCACGCACGGCGGCAGCGCCAATGCCTTTGGAACCGCCGGTGACGATGACCACCCTGTCCTTGAGCTGCAGGTCCATGCCCGCGAGCCAATCACATTGGGCGGACGAAGGCAACCGCCACTCTGTTGCTGCTTTTTGCCGGGGTATATTCCATGCTTGGCAGATGTGCGGGCGGTATACGGGCACGACCAATCCGGAGGAACTGGCGGTGATTCTGGCTCTGGAGGCGTGTGCCTACGATTTTCATCCGCGCTACAATATTGCACCCACGCAAACTGCACCGGTCATTGCGCTCGAGGAAAAGGGGGCGGTTCTCAAGGAGATGCGGTGGGGATTGATTCCGTCCTGGGCGGAAGAGGCCTCGGTGGGTGCACGTTTCATCAATGCACGTGTGGAGACGGCGGCGGATAAGCCGGCTTACCGGGAGGCTTGGCGGCAGCGGCGTTGCCTGGTGCCGGCGGATGGGTTTTACGAATGGGAACGGCGCGAGGGGCGGCGGCAGGCTTGGCACTTTTACCTGAAGGATCGGTCGCAGTTTTGTTTCGCGGGGCTTTGGGATTCCTGGGTGCGACCGCCTGATCCGCAGGGGGATTTGTTCATGGATGCTGCTGAGTCGGCACCAGTGGAGAACTTCACGGTTTTGACCACGGAACCGAACACATTGCTGGCGTCGTTGCATGATCGGATGCCGGTGATGCTTCGTCCGGAGGATGGCGAGGCGTGGTTGAATGAAGGAAAGGCGTTCGTGAAACCTTTTCTCGCGGAGGAAATGGCGGGGATGGCAGTGGGTGCGCGGGTGAACAATGCACGTCATGACGCGCCGGATTGTCTTGCGCCGGCGGGTTGAGGTGGCAACAGGCTTGCCCCGGGGCGGGGCTTTGGCCAAGGTTTGCGCATGAGTTTGCGGTTGGTTTTAACCACGATGGCGATGTGCCTGTTGGCTGCCTGTAGTGGCAATGGGGAAAAAGAGGGGGTGGCCAAGCAATCCGGCGGTGGGACACCGGCCCAGCCCAAGCCGCCGGCCAGCGCCAAGGTTGCCCCCATCACGCCCGCGTCATGGAACCCCAGCGCACCTATTACCAAGGCGCAGCCTCGCTTACGTACATTAAAACTACTGGTGGGCGAACCGTCCCGGGAAATCACTGCTGAACTGGCCATTACACAGCAACAGATTGCCACGGGCATGATGTATCGAGAATCCATGGGCGAGAATGAAGGGATGCTGTTTATTTTTGCCGAGGCCAAAAAGGCGGCGTTTTACATGAAGAATACAAAGGTGCCCCTGACGGTGGCGTACCTTGGCTCGAGCGGCCGCATCATGGAGTTGCATGACTTGGAGCCGTTGAATGAAACGGCGGTGGAGGCCCAGAGCGACTTGATTCGGTTTGTGCTGGAGATGCCGCAGGGGTGGTTTAAAAAGAATGGCATTTCGCAGGCGCACAAGATCACCACGGAGCGGGGAACACTGATGGAAGTATTTTTCCCGGATGAATGATGAAGATTGCGCTGGCGCAGATCAACACCACGGTCGGCGACTTGGCGGGCAATGAGGCGCTGATCCGGGCGGCTTATGCGCGTGGCGTGGCCGCGGGGGCGGATTTAGTGGTGACGCCGGAGCTGGCGGTGACGGGATATCCGCCCCGTGATTTGCTTTTAAAGGATGGTTTTGTTGAGAATAGTCTGGCGATGGTGAAGCGGCTTGCGCCGGATATTGGTGGGGCCGGTCTGGTGGTGGGCTGTGTGGGGTGCAATGAAAAACAGCCGGGCCGTGCGGCTACAAACTCGGTGGCACTCTTGCACGAAGGCAAACTGGCGGCGGCACGCACGAAGACGCTGCTTCCCACGTACGATGTCTTCGATGAGGATCGCTATTTTGAGCCGGCGCGCGCCAATGAGCCGGTGAGTTTCAAGGGGCGCAAACTGGGGCTGACGATTTGCGAGGATGCGTGGAACGACGGGGATTTTTGGCGGGACCGGCGCTATCACGGCGATCCGGTGGAGCAATTGGTTGTGCGGGGGGCGGAGTTGATTCTCAATGTATCTGCTTCGCCCTGGCACTTGGGCAAGGACCGCATGCGGCGCGAGATGCTGGGCAGCTTGGCCGCCAAGACGGGGCTTCCCCTCGTGTATTGCAACGCGGTGGGCGGCAACGACGAGTTGATTTTTGACGGGGGCAGCTTGGCGCTTGATGCCCATGGCGGCTTGCTGGCGCGGGGAAAGCGTTTTGCGGAAGATTTCATCATGGTGGATTTGGCCGGAGGCGTGGTTGAGGCACGGGAGAGTGGCGATGAGGAATTGCTGCACGGTGCGCTGGTGCTGGGAGTGCGGGACTACCTCGGCAAATGTGGGTTTGAAAGCGCGGTCATCGGGCTGAGCGGAGGCATTGACTCGGCGGTGACGGCGTGTCTGGCCGTGGAGGCGCTAGGCGCGGAAAATGTCCGCGGCGTGGCCATGCCTTCGCAGTATTCCTCCCAAGGCAGCGTGGATGATGGCAAGGCCTTGGCGGAAAACCTCGGCATTCGGCTGGACATCGTGCCCATCGAGAAAGCTTTTGATACCTTGAAAGGTGAATTGGCGCCGGTGTTTGAAGGGCGCGAGGAAGATGTGACGGAAGAGAACATGCAGGCTCGGCTGCGTGGATTGATCCTGATGTCGGTGTCCAACAAGTTCGGCGCGCTGGTGTTGACCACGGGGAACAAGAGCGAACTGGCGGTGGGCTATTGTACTTTGTACGGGGACATGTGTGGCGGGCTGGCGGTGATCAGTGATGTGCCCAAGGCCTTGGTTTACCAACTTGCGCGCTGGATCAATCGGGACCAGGAGATTATCCCGGCATCCACCATCGACAAACCGCCCTCGGCCGAATTGCGGCCGGGCCAGAAAGATGAGGATTCCCTGCCGCCCTATGACGTGCTAGATGCCATTTTGGAGCACTATGTGGTGGACGGACGATCAGTACGATGGATCATCAGGGAAGGGTTTGATGCCGACACCGTGCGACGGGTGACGCGCTTGATTGATTTAAACGAGTACAAGCGCCGGCAGGCTGCGCCGGGTCTGAAAGTGACTAGCAAGGCATTCGGGATGGGCCGTCGTATTCCCGTGGCCCAACGTTATCGCGACGAGTCTTGACCGGGCTTCGCGCCGGGTTCGTAGAGCAAGAGATCGTCCACCAGCAGCTTGCCGGGCGACTCCAGCATCAGGTGGATTTCATCGATAGTGGGTGTTCGGTCACCGGGCAGCCTCCGGTTGGGGGCGAAGGGGATGGTCACCTCGTCCCATTCCTTGTCGTTCAGATTCCGAATGCGAACGGCGTATTGGTTGCCTGTTTGTGAGTTGACCAGCCTGACGATCAGGCTGGCATCCTTGCCGGCCTGAGCGAAGTACTTGAAATACAATTCGTTCTGTTTGCTCAACTCGCGCATGCCACGCAATTGTATTCGCAGCCAAGGAAGTTTCTTTTCCGGGTGTGGCACGGCCTGCGCGGCGTCCCAAGTGCGGGGTTTTTCGTGTGGCACAATCTTGAAATCGCCGGGCCATTCCTTGCCCTGTTTGCCGGTGTCGAACCAGCCGGTGAATAGAATGCGGCGGGGAAATGGGCGCGACTCGTCTTTTGCGGCAGCATCGTACAGGATGAGGTCGTCGATGCGCAGGTCGGCCTCGGGTGTGATGTAAAATTGAATATCATCAATGCGCTCATCGGCCGCGAGCGGTCCGCCGGAGCCGTCGGGGCGGCGCGCCTGGGTCATGTCCACAGTGGCGGTTTGCCATTTGCCTTGGGGGAGATTTTGCAGCACGAGATGGCGGTGGTAGTTTTTGCTGAGGCTGTAAATCTGCACGCGCAAGGTGCTCGTGCCCTTGAGCCAGTAGCGGAAGGTCAGGCAAGTGTTCGTCCCCATCGGCGGGCCGGGCACGGGGTTGAAGATGACGGCCTTGTATTGCTTGGATGGGTCGCCTTGTTTGCGGTCGAAATCCTTCGTGACCGTGGCGCGGCTGGCGCGGGAATTGGGTCGGCTGGCGGAAAGGCTTGGCGGCAGGTTTTCTTTCACGGGTGTGCCGCGCAGCCACCAGCGTTTTTCGATTTCCGTTTCGTAGTCTTCAAAGACGTGGACTCGCGCGGGCATTTTGCCGAGCGGGATGAGTTTTGAAACATTCCGCGGCGCGGCAGTCACCGTGACGGCCGTCATGGCTAGGGCGATGAGGGTGGGCCATCGGTGTTGCGGTGGCGGTGTTCTCATTTTCGCGCGGTGGTGGGGGTGGGTGGCACTTCGAGAATGCGGATGATTCGCGTCTCATTGCCCTGTTTGTCCTTGATGACGGCGGTCCACTTGGCGGTTTTGTGGGTGCGGTGTGGGATGGGCTTTTTCAGAGGCAAGGTCCAGACACCCGGCGCGGTTTTGCGGAATTGCGGCGCGAGGTTTTGGCCGGGAGCGTGCCCGTTGATTTCGAGCGTGCTGGTGACGGTGAAAGTCTCGAGGTCGAGACCGGTGCCGTAGTCATCCATACCGATGCGTACTCGGGTGAGTTTGCCGGAGTGGCCGGCGGCGGGTTCGGCAATGGTGAGGACGGGGCGGTTGTCGTCGAGGTGCCAGCCGAACTTGGCATTGAGGTCGATGGGACAGCCGAGATCGATCCAACGGGTGAGCGTGCGCTTGGCCTCGTCGGTGAGCGGGGGCACCTTGATGGGTTTGCCGTCTGGCCCCTCGAAGGTGCCGCGGATGGCGGCGGGCGGCGGCATGGCGGTGCCGAGGTAATCGAGATCGTATCGGGCGCGGGCATGGGCGGTGTCGACCCGTTTGCCGCGATGTTCAAAATGGCCAATGCCGGGCTCGGGCTCGCTGGGATGGTCGTCGTTGGAAAATCCGTCGAGGCGGCGGCCGTAAATCTTCCACGTGAACAGGCTGCGGCGCGATTGCAGTTTGCGGATGTAGCGCGAGGCGTTGGGGTAACCCCACGAGGAATAGCCAATGGGGCGGTGGCCAAACTTCGCGCGTTCATCGACGGCGAGTCGAAAGTAAGTGCCGGGAAACTTGCCGCGATTGGGAACGTTGATCCAGTTGTCATCATCATCGAGCACGAGGTTGCCGGCGGGCTTTTTCCACTCCTTCGTGTGGCAGGCGGTGCAGTGCGTCTTGAGGATGGGCTGGATGTCGCGGAAATACTCGACGGTGGTGGCGGGCTGTTTCGCGGTGCGCAAGCCACCGGCGGTTGCGGCGTCCCATTGGGTTTTCGATTCGTCGCGCGCGCGGTCGGTGAGCAGCGGGGTGGTCTTCGTGAGGTCCCANACTTTGTAATCGGCCTTGCTGGCGAGNGTGAGCTTGAAGTCCGTGGGCTNCTGACTGTGGGCATGGCAGCCGCCGCAGTCCACGCGCATTTCGCCGGGNCGCAGTTGGTGCCACGTCTGCGAGGCGTTTAGCACCATGCCATCGCGGTCGATGGTCTGGAACGTGAACGCGGTGTCTGCCGGAATCTTGGTGAGGAAACTGGTGTCCGGTTGGCCGTCGGGGTCGGTGGGTTGCCGGCCATTGCGAAACTTGCGCACGGGAATCTCGCCGAGAATGCGCAGGCGCTCCATCGCGTGGCTGAAAAAGCCGCGGCCGTTGTCCGCGCCGCGATGGCGGTCAGTGGTCGGCTCCATGGCCAGCACGCGGAGGGCGTGGATGTCGGCGTTGTCGTACAAGCCGGCGTCGGCGCCTTGGTTGTGCCAGTTGCGCGGCATGCCGTTGCCGTGGCTGGTGAAGGCATCGAGGTCGCGCCACGGATTGCGGCCGCCGGCATACGTGGCGGTAACACTGCCCGGCGGCACGACGCCATTGGGATAACTCTCGCGCTTGTAAAGGCTGGAGGAACCCACCAGCCCGAACGGCGTGCCGGCGGGCAGGGCGGGGTGGGCCTGGCCGTCATTGGCCACGGGCGCGAGGCGCTTGGGCTCTTTCACGCCGTAGATGCGCGAGTACGGCACCACCGCGCGCGGCCAACTTTCGTTATACTTGGGGTCGTTTTTTATCAGCAGCAAGTCGCCCGGCTCATGGATGACCGCGCCATTTTTCAAGAGATAAATGCCGCCGTCGATTTGCGGCAGGTACTTGTACTGATGATTGGCCGGGCCCGGCGAATAGATGGTGAGCAGATGATTGTCCGGCGCGCCGCTGGGATGGGTGAACTTGCCGACGGCCGGTGATTTTTTGTCGCCCAGCACGGACGGATCGGCCGGGCCCTCGCCATTGAGCGCGAAGGGCGTGAGGCTCACCGCCTGCTCGGGCATGAACGCCATGCGATAGTATTTGCCCTTGCCGTTGTAATGCCGGCCAAAGCGCAGCGCGGGGTTGCGCGGGTCGTTGCGGTACGCGGGGCTGAAGGTGACTTGCGGCGGCATCTTGATGTACGCGCCGAAGCCGGAGTTGTTTTGATTGTAATACTCCTCGATGACCAGCGAGCCGTCGCTGAGCTGCGTTTGAAAATGAAATCCATTCGCCGCGCCACCGGGATCAAACGCGCTGACCAACGGCGCCCGGTTTGAGCCGTCCGGGTGGATGGTCCAGATGCCCCACGAGATGCGGCTGCGAATGCCCTGACTCTCCAACGTGCTGAACATGATCCGCCCGTCCGCCAGCACCACCGGATGCAGCGCACCCGCAATGTTCAGGTGGCCGATCTTTTCGAGGTTCGCCGGGTGCCGTTCGTTCGCGGGCAAATCCGTATCGCGATCGTCCATCACGAAAAGCTGCAGCGCCACTGCCGGATAGCCGCGACTCGGCTTGTACCCTTCGCGATTGCTCGTGTACACCACCCGCCCATCCGGCAATGGACACGGTCCCATGTTGTACACGCCGTAGGCGAAGTGATGCTTGCGATTCTCCTTGCGCGATGCATTGCGGAAATCACTCGCCCAATCGCCCGCGCCCAGGTTCGGCGCGAACTGCTGATTCGTCAGCCGCACAATCCGCTTGGTCTTCAGGTGAATCTTGAAAATGTCCGCGCCCGCTCCCGGCGGATTCCACTGGCTCGCCTTCTTCAAATAGTGAATCTTTACATAGTAAACCCATTGCCCGTCGAACGACACCATCGGGTCTGTGATGCTTCCATCGCCGCCCTTCACCAGCACCTCCTCGCTCCCATCCGGCCGCAGCCGCATCAGGTCCGCCCCCGGCTCCATCGTGATCGGCGCGGAGAAGTCCGTGTAAAACCGCTTGTGCACCTCATCCCCCGCCCGCGGCGCCCGCACATAAACAATGTCGTAATCCCACTTCACCGACTTGTCACTACCGATCGGCTTGATGACTGTGTTCAGTTTTTTCGGGAACAAGGGCTCCTTCTGGGCGGCCATGGCGGCGACGGTGCCAAAAAGCAGGATGAAACAGGCGAGTCGAATGGGATTGGCCATGGCTTTAGACAGAGTACGTTACGGCGGGACAAATTCAAGCCTGACTCTCGGCTTGCGAAACGGTGTGCCAACGCGTATGGTTTTGCTAATGAAGGTTTGGGTTGCAGCGTGTGCCGCGGTGGTCATGGCATGGTTGTCTGGTTGCAGTTCGGTGTCCGAGTTGGAATTGACCGAGCAGGCGTTGAATGAAAGCAGAGGGGAACTAAATGCTACTCAACACGAGCTTGAGCAGATCAAGACTTCACTTCAGATTCTCCCCAAGGATTCGCCACCCATCTTGGATCTTAGCCGGCGACAAGACTTGCTTGACCGCCGGGTTGGGGCCTTGGAGAAAGAGGTTGAGGATGCGGAAACCAAACTTGCAGCCTTGAAACAGCCAACGGTGGAGAATCCACCATCTCAGCCCGGTGGAGAGAATCCTCCGGCAGTACCCACTTCTCCCGGCCAGCCGGCAGTTGACCCTGAGACAGGGTTGCCAACCGGGGCACCCATTCCCACGCCCACTCCACCGGTATCCACACCCCCAACACCTGAGCCCGCTCCGCCAACACCTGAGCCCGCTCCGCCAACACCTGAGCCCGCTCCGCCAACACCCGCGCCCGCTCCGCCAACACCCGCGCCCGCTCCGCCAACACCCGCGCCCGCTCCGCCAACACCCGCGCC
>PBVU01000009.1:0-14642 GCA_002728775.1 Verrucomicrobiales bacterium
TCAGAAACAAAAGCACTGAAAAACGTTTCATAAAACCAAATGAGAAACTGGTAGGAGCGGTGGGACTCGAACCCACAACCAACGGCTTAAAAGGCCGGTGCGCTACCATTGCGCCACACTCCCGCCAATGGGGCGCGCATACTGGCGCAGCGGATTGGCGCGCGCAAGCCATTTTGGGGTTCAGCGCGGACGGTACTGGAGTTTGGCCCGGGGCAGCCAACGCTTGAGGTTTTCGATGCGCTGCGCGTCCATGGGATGGGTGCTCAGGAAGGCGGGGGGCTTGGCGCCGCCCTGCTGTTTTTTATACTCGGCAAAGCGTTCCCAGAAGGCAACGGCCTCCGCTGGATCATAGCCGGCGCGTGCCATGTAAATGAGGCCTATGCGGTCTGCCTCGGTTTCCTGCAGACGACTGTGGGGCAGCACGCGGCCGAGGGTGGTGCCAATACCGTAGGCGGCAAAAAGGATTATGCGCGTCTCGTTGTCCAAGTCGGCCAAGCCGGTGAACAGGGCCACAGCGATGCCTTCCAAAAGGATCTGTTCACTCATGCGTTCCGCGCCATGATGGGCCACGGCATGGGCCACCTCATGGGCGATGACCGTCGCCAATCCCGCGTCGTCCTGTGTGATGGGCAACATGCCGGTATGCACGCCTACCTTGCCGCCGGGAAGGCAGAAGGCATTGGGCTCGGGATTCTGGAACAGGACAAATTCCCACTCGGCCTTGGGAAGGTCAGCGATGTCGGCAATGCGCTGGCCGACACGCTGGACCATGGCGGTGGCGTTTTCGTCCTGGCTAACCGGCATTTGCTGGCGAATGGCCGCAAAGCCCTGCCGGCCGAGGCGTTGTTCCTCGGCGGGGGAAATGAGGTTGAGTTGCATGCGACCCGTGCCGGGGACAACGGCACAGGCGGACGCCATGGCCAAGACGGCTAGGATCAATGTCTGACGCAACCTCCCTGCGACGGAACGCATGGTGTGAATAAAACACAATTCCTCCAGCGCGGCAAGTGGATCACGCTGGGTGGCGGTGGTTTTGGGTGATGGCAACGGGCTTGCCACTAATCCCCATAGACCGGCCTGTGTGTGAATAATTTTGGATTCCCATCAGGCCGAATCCCTTTAATAAATGGCCACGGTCGTTCACGACCTTTTAAGGAGGATTGTACATGATAAAGAAGTTGCGTTTCGCATGTTCCTTGGCGTTTGCTTTTTTGGTTTCGCAAAATCTCTCGGCCCAAGGCCCTGTCTTGCCCAAGGCCAACAAAGGCCAACAAGGGCCCACCCGGCCAAACATCATCATGATCGTTGCCGACGATCTGGGGTATGGTGACTTGGGCAGTTATGGGCAAAAGTATATCAAGACGCCCTATCTCGACCGACTGGCGGCCGAGGGCATGCGTTTCACCCATGCCTACGCGGGAGCACCCATTGGTGGCGCGGCCCGGGCTTCGCTGATGACCGGCCTACACACGGGGCACACATATATTCGCGGCAACAAGAACATTCCGTTGCGCGCGAAGGACATCACCATTGCCGAGGTGCTGCGGCAGGCGCGCTACAAGACAATCGCCTTGGGCAAGTGGGGTTTGGGACTGGAAAACACCACGGGCGAACCCTTCAAGAAGGGCTTTGAGCATTGGGCCGGATTCACCACACAGGAGCATGCGGACAATTATTATCCGCAGTTTCTGTGGCGGTTTGAGCCTGGCTTCAAGGGCGTCAACGCCTTTCATGGTATGGTGCCGATTTATCGCAATCGCGAAGGCCGGCGCGTGGAGTATTCGCAGGATCTCATCACCAAGGCCGCGCTGAATTCCATCCGCATTTATCGACCGGCGTTTGACAATAAATACCAACCCTTTTTCCTCTACATCTCCTACACTACGCCGCACGCCAACAATGATCTCTTCAGCAAGACTGGCAACGGCATGGAAGTGCCCCACAACCGGCCATACAGCCAGTACCGCTGGCCGCTGGCGGAGCGGAACAAGGCGGCCATGATCACGCGGCTGGATGCTGACGTGGGCAAGATCATGGACAAGATCGCACAGTATAAAATGGAGAAGGACACCATCATCATTTTTACCAGCGACAATGGTCCGCACGCGGAGGGTGGAGTGAACCCCACATATCTTGGCAGCGCCGGCCCGTTGCGCGGGATCAAGCGCAGCCTGTACGAGGGCGGCATTCGGGTTCCCCTGATCATCCGCTGGACCGGAAAGACCAAGGCGAACATAATCAGCGAACTGCCGGTGGGTGCATGGGATTTCATGCCCACTCTTGCCCAAATTGCCCGTTCACGCGCGCCGCGCGATCTGGATGGCGTCTCTTTCCTCGCGACACTGCAAGGACTGCCACAAACCCAAAAACATGAGTTCCTCTACTGGGAATTTCACGAGGGAGGCAGCAAGCAGGCGGCGCGGATGGGCGATTGGAAAGTTGTGCGCCCCGCGTTGGGCGACCGGCTGGAGCTGTACAACCTGAAAACAGACATTGGGGAAACCAAGAATGTCGCCGCGCAACATCCGGATGTGATCATCAAGTTCGAGAACTTCCTCCGGACCGCGCGCACCCGCTCCACCCACTGGCCGCTGACCAAGGCGACCCCGGCGGGAGGCCGTTAGGGATTTTTTTGGGGGGGCGGAAAGCCTGAGGCCACACAGCGAAAACCGGCGTGAGACAGGCCGGTATCCGGCGAGGTTTTCATTCGATGACTGGGGCGGAAAGCTCCGCAATAGAGGTCTGTACACATGAAGGAGCCCCCCCGTTGCACACGCTTCCACACGCCGGGCTCATTAGGGTCGTGACTCGTCTTGGGCCCCGGTGGATTCTTGGCTGGGCTGTTTTTGTAATAGTCAGGCGTGTACCAGTCCGCGCACCATTCCCAGACATTGCCGGACATGTCGAAAATTCCATAGCCGTTGGCGGGAAATGACCCCACCGGGGCCGTTAACCGAAAACCGTCATTGGCCGTGTTCTCGACAGGAAAGCGTCCCTGCCATGTATTGGCCATTTGCTTGCCCTTCGGCGTCAGCTCGTTGCCCCAACAAAACTCATTGCCCGCCAAGCCACCCCGGGCGGCATATTCCCATTCTGCCTCAGTAGGCAGCCTTTTGCCCGCCCACTTGGCGTAGGCAAAGGCATCGTACCACGCCACATGGACAACGGGGTGCTTCTCGCGGCCACGCAAAGTGGAACCCGGCCCTTCCGGATGCCGCCAACTGGCCCCCGGCACATAACGCCACCATTGAAGAAAGGCATTGTGCGCGCGCAATTGCTGAACGGGGATTGGTCGCGGTGGCGGGGTGAAAACGATTGCCCCCGCCTTCAGCTCAGAGACCGGCACGCCAGGGAAATCCTTGGGGTCCGGCTTGCGCTCAGCGATGGTCACGTATCCCGTGGCCTTGATAAAGCGGCCGAACTCCTCGTTTGTCACCTCGTGCGCGTCCATCCAGAACCCATCCAATGCCACCTTGTGAATTGGCTTCGCGTCTTCCTCCCCCTTGTTCGTACCCATCTGGAATTCCCCGGCGGGAACCCACACCATGCCCTTGGTGTCAAACGGCCGCTTGGCTTCCTGAGCCACAGCCATCCAAAAACAGACGAAACCAAACAAGGCAATAAAAGTCCTTCGAGTTTGCATATCAGGAACCCCTCAAGGCTACGCCACGAACACGCATGCGCCAAGTCATTGTTTGCCAGTAGCGTTGCCGGAAGCCGTTGCGTTGTTGCCCTGCTGCGCCTTCATCTTGTCTGTCGCCTCCCGAATGCGCTTCACTTCCGCCACCGCGCCGAGCATCCACACATACATGAGTGCCATCCCCAACAGGACAAATCCCGCCAACCACCAAGGCCAGCGGTAACTGCGCATCCGCGGTTGCTCTGCTTGTTCCGGCACCGGCCTTGCCTAGCAGAACCGCTCGTCGTTGGCAAAACCATTGGCGCATGGCACACTCCACGCCCATGCCGGAAACGCCACCACTCCAGCCGGGCACACTGTATCTTGTCGCCACCCCCATCGGCAACCTGGAGGACATCACCCTGCGCGCCCTGCGCGTGCTGCGCGAATGCGACATCGTGGCCGCGGAAGACACCCGCCGCGCCCGGCAACTGCTGAAACACTTTGAAATCAGCAAACCCACCCTCAGTTGCCATCAGTTCAACGAAGCCCGACGCAGCGCTGGAATACTTCGCCGCCTGGAAAATGGCGAAACCATTGCCTTAATCAGTGATGCTGGCACGCCCGGCATCAGTGATCCCGGCGAGCGCCTTGTCCGCAACGTGCTGGACGCAGGCCACCGAGTAGAGCCCGTTCCCGGTCCTTGCGCCGCCGTTGCCGCGCTGGCCGCCGCGGGCCTGCCCACGGATCAGTTCTTTTTCGCCGGCTTCCCGCCCCACAAATCCGGCCAACGCCGCAACCGCCTCGCGGCCTTGGCGGCCGTGCCTGGGACACTGGTGTTCTATGAATCCCCGCATCGCATCCTCAAATTTCTGGGCGAATTAAACGAGGCTTGGCCCACATGCCCGGTTGTGGTTGGCCGGGAAATCACCAAGAAATTTGAGGAGTTTCTGCGCGGCACAGCAGGAGAAATTCTGGCGCAAATGGAAAAAACCAAAACGCGTGGTGAATTCGTCGTCTTGGCCGGCGAACCCCGCGCCTGACCAATTTGCTTGTCATCCCCGGCCCGGCCCGGTCAAATCCCGCGCGTTCGATGAGTAAACGACTTTACGTAGGCAACATTTCCTACTCGGCGACGGCCGATGAACTTCGCGCGCACTTTGCCAACGCCGGCGGCGTGGACGCCGTCGACCGCCTGACCGAACGGCGCACCGGCCGCAACCGCGGTTTTTGTTTCATCGAGATGGAATCGCCCCAAGCTGCGCAGAACGCTGTCGACCAGTTGAATGGAATCGCATTTCAGGAGCGGAACCTACGCGTGACCTTGGCCCGGCCCAACGACGAATAACCCGGGGCAACCCACCCTAGACAAATTTCCCCGGGTTCAAGATTCCCTTTGGATCCAGCGCCTTCTTCACCACACGATGCACCGCGCGGGATTCTTGAGATACGGCTAGGGGCCACCACGGCTTCTTAGCAATGCCGACCCCGTGTTCCCCTGTGATCGAGCCTCCCAAATCCAGCACGCCTTTGAACAACTCATCCAGCGCCGCGTTGCACCGCTTCTGGAATCCCGGTTTGGATTCATCCAGCATCAGGTTAACATGAATATTTCCATCCCCAGCGTGACCGAAACACGCCACCGCCATTCCATGCCGCCGCTGCAGGCGCGATGCCAGTTGAAAAAGTGTCTCTACTTGGCCCCGGGGCACCACCACATCCTGATTTATTTTGGTCAGGCCCGTGTCCCGCAGCGAATACGAAAATTCCCGCCGAACCGCCCATACCTTTTCACACGCAACAGCACCCAAGGCGCGGCGCAAAAAAACCGGCCTGTTTCCCTTGACCAGCCGCTCCAGCCCGCGCAATTCCGAGCGTACGGATGACTCCTGCCCATCCATCTCCACAATCAAGTGCGCTTTGCATCCGTCAAACATTCTTGTCCCCGTCCGATCGCGCGCAGCCGCTAGTGTGAATTCATCCGCCAATTCCACAGCGCTCGGCAAAAGCCCTTCCGCGAACAAGTCCCGGACAGTTCGCGCTGCGGCTTTCATGGTTTTAAACCCTGCCGAGAGGCCCGCCCTGTATGGCGGCAGCGGTATCAATTTCAGGGTTGCCTCCGTCACCACCCCGAGCAATCCCTCTGATCCTGTGAATAGCCTCGCGAAATCGAAACCCGTCACATCCTTGTGGGTTCGTCCGCCAAACCGAACCGTTTCCCCCGAGGCAAGGACCACCTGCAGGCCCAAGACATAGTCCCGCGTCACGCCATACTTCACACTTCGCGGCCCACCCGCATTGGTGGCAATGTTCCCGCCGATACTGCAATCGGAACGGCTCGCAGGGTCGGGTGGATAGTAAAGCCCCATTGCCTCCGCCCGTTCCTGCAACGTGGCGGTGATGACGCCCGGCTGCACAACAGCCACAAAATCACCCACACTGATTTCCTTAATGCGCTTCAACCTCGCCAAGGAAAGTGCAATGCCTCCCCGCAATGGCACGCATCCACCCACATAGCCGAATCCCGCACCCCGGGCTGTCACGGGAACGCAATTACGCGAGGCGAACTTCATCACGCGTGAAACCGAAGCCACACTTCGGGGCAGTGCCACGGCTTCGGGGGTTCCCGTCGCAAACCATTTGTCGCCCGCGTGCTTTGCGCGCGTGCGTTCATCCAAGTGCAATTCTTCGGGCCCAAGAATTTGCTGCAAGCGTTTCAGTGCGCGGCTCATGGCTCTTCCTCCAAAAGAACGCGCGCCTCGGCCGCCTGGGAGGATGGCACTTCAACCCGAACGCCCGCGGGCTCCAGCGACAGTCCTCCGCCCATCACGGTGCTGATTTCATTCTGAACAATGGCTGCAATACCCGCCGCGCGAAGGCGGGAGCAAACCAGCTGCGCCTCGGCCGCATTTGCGGTTTTGAAGACGGCGACCGGCTCCATCATTTCTCAAGCCGGGACTTGGGTCGAAAGATGCGCGGAGGGCTACGCTCGGATCG
Organism: Verrucomicrobiales bacterium; assembly: GCA_002728775.1. Taxonomy (GTDB): domain Bacteria; phylum Verrucomicrobiota; class Verrucomicrobiia; order Limisphaerales; family UBA1100; genus UBA6614. Next base: position 6,617 of record PBVU01000009.1, read on the forward strand.
TTCGCCCTTCCAGAGAATGCCGTACTCGTTGAGATTGCTCACCAAGGTGGACATCCGCAGCGAGGTGTGGCTGAAATTCGTGACCATCTGCGCAAAGTCTGCCTTCATCTTCTCATCTTGAAACAAGCCCCCGGCAAGACCCTCGCCCTTTTCAAACAGGGCGATCACTCTGCTGATGTTGCCCGTTGCCTCTTTTAAATTCACGCTGACCTCCCGCGCATTGGTCACGATGCCCCTGATGCTTTCACTGTTTTCCACCACTGATTTCTCAATCTGTTCCGCAGTCTTATCCAGGCGCGCCGTAAGCTGCCGCACGTTCTTGATCGATTGCCCCACCACGACCCGGTTGGTGGCCACCGTTTGCTCCACGCTCGTGGCCGCCCGTTGCACGGAGTCAGACGCCTTGGCCGCGTTTTCCATCACCTTGGCCAGTTGCGGCTGAGCGTCGGCAACGACCTTTTCCAGTTGCCCCACAGTCTTGTCCATCGACTCGGTGGTCCTCCTTAAATCCGCGAACAAAGCCGCCACGTTCGGCGCATTGGTTGCCACCAACGACTGGATTTGCCCCACCGTGCCCTCCACCCGCTCCACCACCGAGATGCCACGCTGGGCAATGTTGGTCATTTGCTCGGTCACCAAAACCATTCGCTCGGAAAACATCTTCACTTCGCCGGACACGTCATGCACATTGGCAATCGTGGCGTTCAAGTTGGACAGCGTGTTTCCGCTCAATAGATCCTGATCCACCCGATGCACCATGTTGGAAAAAGTGCCCACCAGCCCATCAAGCTTCATGACCATCCCATCCACGCGCTCCACCAGCCCTTCCGCTTTCTCCCCAATACGCTCCAAGCTCATGGATTCCCGTGCGACCACATGGCCGTCCATTTCCAGCTTTGACCCACGATTGTTCGTGGGTGACACCGAGACATACTGATCCCCCATCAAGCCCACCGAGGCCACCGCAAATTCGTCATTTTCGTGGACGCGATAACGGTCGAATATTCTGAGGAAAATCCACACGTTGCCGTCATCTTGCAGTTCCACCTTATTGACATAGCCAATGCGAACCCCAGACATGACAACATTCGCATGATCCACCAAGTTGCCCGCCGACTGGGTTTCCATGACCACCGTGTAGGTTTCGGCCAAGCCCATGCGGGTCTCACTGAAACGAATGGCCAACGCCGCCGCCAACGCCAGACAAACCACCATGAACAAGCCCACCTTTAATTCCAGCCGGCTGCTGCTCATGCGAATTCCACCTCCTTCAAGTCGGCCTCTCCCTTGATAAACCGGCTCACCACCGGGTCTTTCGACATGAAAACATTTTCCGCCGTGTCGTCGAGATAAATCCTTCCACCATGCAGATAGAGTACCCTTTCACCCAGGCGTCGGGCCGTGCGCATGTCATGCGTCACCACCAGTGTCGTGGCGTGCAGTCGCTCATTCACACGCATCATCAACTGGTCAATGCTATCCGACACCATCGGGTCCAACCCGGTGGTCGGCTCGTCATAAAGGATAATCTCGGGCCGGTGNACAATGGCNCGGGCAAGGCCCACGCGNTTTTTCATGCCGCCTGAAAGTTCAGCNGGAAGCTTGGCTTCAATCCCCGGCAACTCCACCAGNTCCAGCACCTCGGCCACACGATNGCCAATGTCNNTGNCGGTCAAATCCTCGCGTCCNAGTGAAAAGGCAATGTTNTCGGCCACGGTCAGGGAATCAAACAATGCTGCTCCTTGGAATAGCATGCCAAACCGGCTGCGAATGGGCAAAAGCTCCCTTTCTGACAACGGCACCAAGTCCTGATCATCCAAGCGCACCTCGCCGGCATCCGGTTTCATCAATGCAGCCAGATGCTTGACCAGCACACTTTTGCCCACACCGCTGCGGCCAATGACCGCGACGGATTCCCCGGACTCCAGTGCAAAACTGATCCCATCCAGCACAGTTTGCGTGCCGAAGCGCTTGGTTAAATTGCGAACCTCAATCATCCCCACATTCCCAGTGACATGAAAAATTTGCGAAGGAACAGCGTCAGGAAAAAATTGGAGATGAGGATCGTGATGCAAGAGTGTACCACCGCCTGATTGGTGGCGCGTCCCACGCCTTCAGCGCCTTGACCGCAATTGAGCCCCCGATAACAGCCAATGACGGAAATAACCGCACCAAAAAAGACGGACTTGATCAATCCCGCCCATAGGTCAATGGGGTCGGTGAAGAACGCCATATGCTTGATTGAGTAGGCCCCATCCATACCCAGAAGTGTCGTACCCACCACATAAGCACACACAATGCCCACAGACACGGCGATCACCGTGAGCAGCGGCATGGCAATGACCGTCGCCAACACGCGCGGCACAACCAAATGATCCACCGGGTGTGTAGCCATGGTGCGCAGCGCGTCAATCTGCTCGGTCACGCGCATGGTGCCCAGTTCCGCGGTGATGGCCGCCCCGATGCGCCCGGCCACCATCAACCCCGCCAGCACGGGGCCCATCTCACCCGTCATGGCCACACTGACCACCGCCAATGCGGAAGAACCCATGTCCACTTTTTCAAACTGAAAAAAAGTCTGCGCGCAAAGCACCATGCCCGCGAAGCCGCCCGTGATGAGAACCACCGACTGGGACTTGACCCCAATGAAATGAAGTTGCCGAACCACCTCGCGAAGATTCGGACGCACCGTGGCCAAGCTGCGCAGCACCTCTCCCCCCATCAAGGTGATGCGCCCCAAGCCCAGCACGAATTGTGTCAACACACCCGCGGCTTCGTTCATGATCTGAACAATCTACCTCCCCTTCCCGAAAATGCACGCCACACGGCGCTCTTTATTGACCAGAGACCGCTTTCTCGGCAGGCGTCTTTTGAGAGAAAGTCAATTTCTCCTCGTCCGCCGAGATATTGATGGGCTCCCCATCATGCACGGTGCCGCGCAGAATTTCCTCGGCCAACGGATCCTCGAGATAACGCTCCACCGCACGACGCATCGGACGCGCGCCGTACTGCGGATCAAATCCCTTCTCCACGAGGAAATCACGTGCCTTGTCATCCAGTTTCAGATCGATCTCTTTCGCCTTGAGGCGATCAATGACCTTGTTCATCTCCAAGTCAAGGATCACCAGCAGATCATCACGCGACAGGGACCGGAACACAATCACGTCGTCCAACCGGTTCAGGAATTCAGGCCTGAACGCGCGCTTGGCTTCATCCATGATTTGCTCGCGCATCTTGCCATAGTCGATCTCATCGGTCGATGTGGTGAAACCGATGGTTGCGCCGGGCTTGACTTTGTCCGCGCCAATGTTGGAGGTCATCAGGATGATCGTGTTGCGGAAATCCACCGTGCGCCCTTGGCTGTCCGTCAACTTACCCTCCTCCAATATCTGCAGGAGCATGTTCATCACGTCCGGATGAGCCTTCTCCATCTCGTCAAACAGAACCACGGAGTAAGGCTTGCGACGAACCTGCTCGGTAAGCTGTCCCCCATCCTCAAAGCCAACATAACCCGGCGGTGAACCGACCAGCCGCGAACTGGCGAACTTCTCCATATATTCGCTCATGTCGATTTGAATCAACGCCTTGGTGTCGCCAAACAATTCCGAGGCAATCGTCTTGGCCAAGAGCGTCTTGCCCACGCCTGTCGGGCCGAGCAGCGCAAAAGTGCCGATTGGCCGCGCTGGATCCTTCAGGTCCGCCCGGCTGCGTCGAAGCGCCTTGCACAACGCCGTCACCGCCTCGTCCTGGCCAATGATCACCCGGGACAACTCGCTCTCCATGTCGAGCAGCTTCTTGATCTCGTCCTTTTCCATCCGCTTCAGCGGGATGCCGGTCCATTTCGCAACGACCTGTAAAATATCCTCGTCATCAATGACCACCGACTTTTCCTCGCTGGCGGCTTTCCATTCATTAATGCGCGTCTCCAGAGCTTCCTTCGCGTTCTTTTCCTCATCGCGCATGGATGCCGCACCCTCGAAATCCTGCTCCTTGATCGCCTCTTCCTTCTTCTTCTTGATCTCCTCGATCTTTTCCTCCAAGCCCTTAATATCGGGTGGCCGCGTCATGGCCTTGATACGCCCGCGGCTACCCGCCTCGTCCATCACGTCAATGGCCTTGTCCGGCAGGAAACGCTCGGTGATATAACGCGAGGAAAGGTTCACTGCTGCCTCAAGGGCATCATCCGTAATCGTTGCCTTATGGTGATCCTCATATTTCGGCCGCAGCCCCTTCATGATTTCCACCGCCTCACTGGCATCCGGCTCCTCAACCTTCACCGTCTGGAACCGCCGCTCCAGCGCCGCGTCCTTCTCAATATACTTGCGGTACTCATTCAACGTGGTGGCACCAACACACTGTAACTCGCCCCGGCTCAGGGCCGGCTTGATGATGTTGCTGGCATCCATCGTTCCCTCGGCCGATCTCGCCCCCACGATCGTGTGCAACTCATCGATAAACAGGATGACGTTCTTCGCGAGTCGAATTTCATCCATCACCGCCTTGATGCGCTCTTCAAACTGGCCGCGGTATTTCGTGCCCGCCACCATCAGCGCCAAGTCCAGTGTGATGACCTTGCGCTCCCTTAAAATCTCCGGCACGTTGCCCTTCGCAATTTCCTGTGCCAGACCCTCGACGATAGCCGTCTTGCCCACGCCCGCCTCACCAAGCAGCACGGGATTGTTCTTGGTGCGCCGGCACAAAATCTGAATCACCCGCTCAATCTCATCCTGCCGGCCAATCACCGGATCCATTTCGCCCTTCTTGGCAACCTCCGTTAGATCCCGTCCAAATGCCCTCAGTGCGGGTGTCTTGGTGCCCTTCTTGCCCTTGGGCGGATCCCCTTCATCGGCCTCCTCCAAATCTTCCTCGCCGCCCACAAAGTTGGGGTCAAGTTCCCGCAAAATTTCCTGCCGGGTCTGCTCAATGTCGATATCCAGGTTCTTCAACCCCCGCGCCGCCACTCCCTCGCCCTCGCGCAGCAATCCAAGCAAAATATGCTCCGTACCAACGTAAGTGTGCGCCAATGCCTTGGCTTCCTTGGACGCGAGATTTAAAACCTTCTTGACGCGGGGCGTGTACGGGATGTTGCCCACCTGTTTTTGATCGGGCCCCGTGCCCACCTGTTTTTCCACCTCCAGACGCACTGTTTCCAAATCGAGCCCCATTTTCTGAAGCACGTTCACCGCCACGCCCTGCCCCAGCTTAATCAAGCCCAGCAGCAAATGCTCGGTACCCACAAAATTGTGGTTGAACCGGTCCGCCTCCTTGCGCGCCAGCGCCAGCACCTGCTGGGCCCGCGGCGTAAAGTTGCTCATCCCTTCGTCACTCATTTCCTTCCAAAACTTGCCTCCAAATCCACCTTTTGTCCAGCATGCCGCATACCAACTTATGCCCAAACACGAAAAAATCCCCTTATTTACTGGACGACCCAAATGGGCCGTTATTCGGGCAATTGCAGCCCGCTGATGCTGCCCAGCCGTTCCCGCAGCAGGCTCGCCCGATGGACATCCCGTTCCTCCCCGGAAAGTTTTTCCCCCACCATGTGCTGCAGATGCGCCGGCTGGGTGATGAGGAACAATTCATCCAGCATCGATTTATCAACATCTGGCAACAATCCCATAACCACCCCCAAACGCATGAGCGAAAGCTGGTTCATGGCTTCTTTGCTGCTCACAATGTGCGCGTTGGCAAGGATGCCACAGGCCCGCCCAACGTGGTTGAACAATTCCGCCGGCTTGTTTTGCAAAAGCGTCTGGCGCGCATTCTCCTCGTGCTCGATAATTTGGAGGAGCACCTTGCTGATCCTCTCCACGATGTCCCCTTCCGACTCGCCCAGCGTCATTTGGTTTGAGACCTGAAAGATGTGACCCAGTGCCTCAGTTCCTTCGCCATACAAGCCACGCACGGCATGTCCCAGCTTGGTCACCGCCTGCACAATCTGGTTTACCTGTTCCTGCAAAACCAAGCCTGGCAGGTGCAACATGGCACTCACCCGAATACCCGTGCCCAGATTGGTTGGACACGCCGTCAGGTACCCCAACTGGCCGTCAAAAGCATACTCCAGCTTTTTCTCCAAGCTCGTGTCCAGCCGGTCGATTTTTTGCCATACCTGCTTGAGTTGCAGTCCCGGCAACAACGCCTGCATGCGCAGGTGATCCTCCTCATTGATCATCACGCACATCGACTGGTCCTTGTTCATCACCAGCCCGCTGCCCGAATTCTTGGCCGCGTGTTCCCGGCTGATGTGGTGACGTTCCACCAGTACCTGTTTATCCAAAGCCTTCAGGTTGGCCATCGACTCACTGTAACACCCACGCATGGCCGAGAGACCCGACACCGCTGGTTGAATTAAATCACAAGCCTCCACCCGTTCCGCCTTTTTCGCCCGGCCGGGAAAAGGGCGGCCCATCACATTTCGCGCAAGGCGAACACGGCTCGACAAGACAACGTGGTCCCCCTTGGCTTCGCGCCCCGCAAATTCATCCGTGCCAACCAAAAATTCGTGCAGTTTCGTCATGCCGCCGATTCCTGCTCCAGTTCCTTGATCTCGTCCCGCAGTTGCGCCGCCAATTCGTAATTCTCCTCCTCCACGGCCCGCGCCAGTCGTTGCTGCAGTTTTTCCCGCTGCTGGGTGGCCCGTTTGACCTGTTGCAGAGCCTTGGGCACTTTGCCCACGTGCTCTGTCCCCTTGTGCATTTGCTTCACCATTCCCTCCAGCGGCCCGGCGAATGTTTGATAACACGCCGGACATCCAAGCCGGCCGCTTTTTTTAAAGTCTGCGTGCGCGAACCCGCACTCATCGCACACCAGTTCACCACCCCCGGCCGCTTCAATTTCTGAGGACGCTCCCAACCCGAGCAGCAAATCCGCCAACGCAAACCCTTGCGGATCCGTCACCCCCTTGTCCTTCGCGCAGTCTTCGCAGAGGTCAATCTTTTTCATCTGACCCTCCACAATCTCGGTCAGGTGAACCGTCGCCTCATTTTCACATCCTGTTTGGCAGCATTTCATGCAAATGACCTCCCCTAAATTGCCTCACCTTCCGAGTTCGTCAAGTCGTGGTAGGCCTGAATAAACTTCTTGGTTACCGGCCCCGGCTTGCCTCGCCCAATCTCCCGTCCATCAATCGACTTCACCGGCGCAATTTCCGCCGCGGTGCCCGTGATGAAACATTCGTCCGCACAGTAAAGGTCATACCGCGTCAAGTCTGTCTCGGAGACCTCAAGCTCTTGCTCGCGCGCCAAGTCGATCACCACCCCGCGCGTGATCCCGCGCAGGGCACCGGCCGTCAATGGCGGCGTCAGCAATTTCCCCCCCGAGAGAATAAACACATTGTCGCCAGTGCATTCCGCCACGTTGCCCGCGGGGTTGAGCATGATCGCCTCCGCGCAGCCACCGATCTTCGCCTCAATTTTCGCGAGAATGTTGTTCAGGTAATTCAATGACTTGATCGCCGGGTTGATGGCATTGGCGTAGTTCCGCGTGGTGGGCACGGTGATCAACGGCATGCCCTGCTCATAAAGTGCCTTCGGATAAAGCTGAATCTTGTCCGCGATCACGATCACCGAGCCCTTCTTGCATCGGTCCGGGTCAAGCCCCAAGGTTCCCGTTCCCCGCGTCACCACCAGTCGAACGTAGCCGTCTTGAATGCCGTTCTTCCGGCAGGTCTGCACAACGGCCTTGGTGATGGCCGCACGTGACATCGGCATCTTCAGAAGGATCGCCTTGGCCGAGTAAAACAACCGATCGATGTGCTCCTTGAGCTTGAATACGCGGCCGTTGTAAGCCCGGATGCCCTCAAACACACCGTCGCCATACAACAGGCCATGATCGAACACCGAAATTTTTGCGTTCTTCTCGTCGTAAAATTTTCCGTCAATGAAGACCTTCATCGCAAGGGCCGCTGAAGCTAAGCGGAACAATCCCACCGCGCAACAAACTTCAATCCACAATCCTCCCGTCCGCCAGTCGCCGCACCCAATGCCAGCCTTATTCTCTGCCGGAAAAAGGCGGATACCTGTCAGTC
>PBVU01000010.1:0-28230 GCA_002728775.1 Verrucomicrobiales bacterium
CGAAGGTCATGCAGAGGGTGTGATGATCGTTAGTGTCCGGCGCAGCAGCATCGCCGGTGGGATAAGTCTTCACCCATTCGACACCGTCCTTGACTAGCGCGCGCACCGCCTTGCGGGCATCCTCCACGCCGTTGATGATAAACACGAGGCCTTCCATGCCGATCTTTCGAAACTCCGGATTCCAATCCATCAACCCGCCTGCCGAGCAAATCTCACGCCCGCTGGTCGATAGTCGCGGTCCAAGGATAAGGTCATTCTCAATCGCCTCCTTTAGCCAGAAATCGCAGTTGAACAAGCAACCTCCCGATCGCGCGCTGGTGTAACCGCACTGCAGTGCCAGTTGGCAATTCACACTGGCCAACAGGCTGACGTACTCAACGGGATACTTGATGTCGAGGTCGGTCAGTTCGGCGACGTTGAAGTAAGTGGCGTGAAAATGTGCCTCGACCAACCCAGGCATGATGGTGCCACCCTTCGCATCAATCTTCTCGGCATCATTTTCCGGGCAGTCAACCGCGGCTCCGGCGAAGGTGATTTTACCTTCCTCGATGAGGACAGCGGCGGTCTCGATAACGGGGCCAGCGGCCCCGTCTACAAGTTGGCCGTTGTAAATGAGGGTTTTCCCTTCACCGCGTTTCATGGGCAACGGGAGTATTTTCCGGGAAGAAATTGATGTCAATGTGCGGCCTGCGTATAAGTCAGGTTTGGCATTTGACCGCGAATCTGCTTGAGTGCCCGCCTTGATGAAGGAGTGGTTGCGTTCATTATTGCTGACGGGTGTCCTGTCCATGACGGGCGGCGCGTGGGCACAGCCCTTGGGGGACTGGAAAATTGAGTCCACCGGCCCCGATGGGGCCATTGAGTTTTCCAACGGCGTGGCCCATGCCACCGGAGGTGTCTTGGTGAAATACCGCGATGGCCAGCCGGACGCCGCCGAGATGACCGCCAATGAGGCTCAACTGACCCAGTCCACTGGCCAAGTGATTGCCGTTGGAAATGTGATCCTACGACGCGAGGGCATCACATGGCGATCGGAGCGGATGGAATATAATTTTAAAACCAAGCGGGTGAAATCCGCTGAGTTTCGAGGGGGCAACATCAATGTCTTCTTCAAGGGCGAGGCCATGGAAGGCAATCAGACGGCTGGTCACTACACGGGCCGCAATGTCACCTTTACCACCGATGATCACCCCGACCCCGACTATTTTATCAAGGCCAAGAAAGTCCATATCGTGCCCGGCGAGAAGATCGAGTTCTACAACGCCACCCTGCATGCGGGAGGCATCCCCATTGGTTACATGCCTTATTACAAGCGAAGCTTGAAGAGCCACCCCTGGAACATCCACCTTGAGCCAGGCTTCCGGAGCAATTGGGGAGCTTATCTGCTGACAGCCCTGCGCTGGCCGGGTTCGGAGCGTCTTGACGGCGAGATGAAGCTCGATTACCGCACACAACGCGGCTTCGCCTTCGGTCCGGATTTAAAGTGGAACCTTGGTGAATGGGGCGAGGGCGACTTGGAAAGTTACTTCGCCTTTGACAGCGACCCCTTCAAGGACTCCAACAGCAACCCCCTCAACCACGAGCGGCAATGGCTCGCCTTCAATCACAGAGCCGAGTGGGGCGAAACTTCGCTGCTGACGGTCTTCAACTATGAGTCAGATGAATATGTGAGGCGGGATTTTTTTGAGGAGATTTACCGACGGAACACACAGCCACAGACATTCCTGGAGCTGAACCACAACTGGACGGATTTCAACCTCAGCTTGCTTGCCCAACCGCGGCTCAACGACCATTACGGAACCGTTGAGCGCATCCCAGACATAAAGCTCACGGGACTGCGCCAGCGCGTGGGCCAGACCCCCTTTTATTACGATCAAGAAACCTCCATTGCCTACCTGCGCCGCAAGTATGCCAACGACAGCAGCGACTGGTTTGGCGGTCTGCGCACGGACACCCTGCACCAGTTCTATCTTCCCCAAACATTCTTTGGATGGCTGCAGTTCACTCCTCGCGTGGGTGGCCGCTGGACGCATTATGGCGAGACCGACGGCACCGGTGCCGATTTTGACGACATGGACCGGCTTACGTTTAACACCGGCGCGGAATTGTCCACGAAGTTCTCCCGCTTCTATCCCGACGCATCCAGCACTTGGCTGGAACTCAACGGACTGCGCCACATCGTGCAACCCTCGCTCAATTACGTGTTTGTCCCCCGCCCCAACAAGAAGCCCAGCGGCCTACCCGCCTACGATTATGAACTCGCCAGTTCAAGGCTGCTGCCCATCAACTACCCCGACTACAACGCCATTGACCAGATTGACGGCCAAAACGCACTCCGCATCGGCATCCGCAACCGGCTGCAAACCCGGCGCGAAGGGTTGGTGGAGGACTTTCTCGACTGGAATCTTTACACCGACTGGCGCCTCAATCCGCGCGTTGACCAGCACGACTTTGCCGACATCTTTTCCGAAGTGGCATTTCGCCCACGCTCATGGATCAGCCTGAACTCCCAAATGCGCCTCGATATTGATGACGACATTTGGCGCGTCATCAACAATAGCGTCACCTTCTCCCCCTACACCAACTGGTCCGCCAGCTTTGGCCATTTCTATTACCTTGAATCCGGCAAAAACTCCAAGGCCGACCGCGACAGCGTCCTCTACTCCTCCTTCGGCTACCGGTTCAACGAAGACTGGTCCTTCTCCACCCGTCATTATTACGACGCCAAGCGCGGCACCCTTTCTGACCACAGCTATACCCTCTATCGGGATTTTCGGAGTTGGACCGGATATCTGGACCTCCGCATGCTCGACAGTTCCGGAACTTCCCGCGAAGACGATTTCCAAATTTCAGTCAATTTCTCCCTCAAGGCCTATCCCCGCCCGCCAAAAGATCGGTAACTGTTTTCACTCATCCGCGTTCTTGAATTCAGCCACAATCGGTCTGTGGTCCGACGCCAATCCCCAGTCGGCCACAGCCAAGACATATGTTCCTGCGGGCACAAGTTCCCGCGCCATGCCTTTGCTCGCGAGCAGGTAATCAAACCGCGAAAACCGATCCTCCGCAGCGTAGTATGCCGTCCAGGTAATGCGACGCGGCGACTTCCTCCCAACACTCGGGGTCGCATCTCCGTTGCGCTCAAACGGCCGCAGATCCAGCAGCTTATCTTTACCCCGTCCGATGACCGCCTTGACCGGAGCCGCCCCGGGGGAATCATTCAAATCACCCACCACCAACAAGTTGCGTTCCGGTGCTTCAGCCAACCGCTTTTCCACCAGCGCCCGCAGCGCCTCCGCCTCCCGCAAACGCAACATCGCCTCGCTGGCGAACCCCACGGGCCGCTTTGATTTCAGGTGCACGTTTATCAGGGTAAAGGAATACCCTTCGGACACCATCACCTCCACCTCGGCAAACCCCCTTGAAACCTCGAACCGCTTTCTCCCCAACACAAACCGTACCTTTTCGTGCGCGGTTCCCCTCATCGGGAACCGGCTCAGGACACCGAGGTTAATCGCAGGATCCGGGCCATCCACGAAGAACAACTTAGGCAAATCCACCCCTCTGGCTTTCAGCCTTTGCTGCAACTCAAGCAGTCTTCCGCGTTTGCCAATTTCCTGGACTGCCAACACATCCGGACGGGCCAGCAAAAGACAATCCACAATCTTTGCCTTTGCCTCCGCCGTCTTTACCGGCCGCCGATGCTCGTTCGGCCCCACGAAATTCTCCAAGTTGAAACTCACCACCACAAACTGTCCCGCGGCAACCGACGAGACCCACGACCAGAAGACCCCCAAAAACCAAACAACGCGCATGTCCATATTAAAACCTGTCCCGACTCCGCTGTAAAGTGTTGTCGCAGCCACCTCACCCCTGCCATACTCAGCGCCCTGATGGACGCAAAAGCAAATCAACAACTGCATGACGTGCAAAGTGGACGCGATGAGCGAAACCTACGCATCGATAAGGTCGGCGTGCGCAATCTGCGCTTCCCCATTCGCATCCGAGACAAGGCGCACGAACATCAAGACACCATCGCCACCGTTGGCATGTATGTTGATCTCCCCCATCATTTTAAGGGAACCCACATGAGCCGCTTCCTGGAGGTCCTCAACGCCCACGGGAATGTTGTTCACGTTGAAAACATTCCCGACATTCTCACCGCCATGCAGAAGAGGCTCGATTCACAGACCGCGCATCTGGAAATGGATTTTCCTTTCTTTCTCGAGAAAGCAGCCCCGGTGACCGGCAAGACTGGCCTGATGGATTATCAGGCCCGATTCGACGCCACCGCCAATGGGCCGGAGATAGACTTTGTGCTGGAGGTGCGCACCAATGTCACCACGCTTTGCCCCTGTTCCAAGGCCATCAGTGTGACCGGCGCACACAACCAGCGCGGGCAGGTCACCGTTCAGCTGCGCTCCGAGGAAACCGTCTGGATTGAGGATGTCATTTCTCTCGTTGAATCCTCCGGCAGCAGCGAACTCTACTCGCTCCTGAAACGCCCGGACGAAAAGCATGTCACCGAGGCAGCCTACGAAAATCCCGTTTTCGTCGAGGACCTCGTCCGCAATGTCGCGCTTCGGTTCAATGCGCTTCCCCACGTAACATGGTACAAGATCGAGGCCGAGAATTTCGAGAGCATCCACAATCACAACGCCTACGCCTGCATCGAGAAGGGCTGATCCCTCGGCCTCCCCAAGACACTCGAAGCGGCTCTTTCACCCGAACCCTTTATTTGCTTGCGCACCCCGAGCTGTCACGGATACTCGGCGAAGCAGACCCACAACTTCAACCCCCTCAATTTATGGCACGCAAAACACTCATTAAAAACTACTCCCGCCGTCAGTTCGTTGGCGCCAGCGCCGCCTCGGCCCTGGCAATCAACTATCTTCCCAGCCGCGTCTTTGGCGCAAATGAACGTCTGGCCATGGCCGGTATCGGCATCGGCGGCAAAGGCGGCGGCGACATTGGCCAAGCCGGCGGCTTGGGCGACGTCGTTGCCCTTTGTGACGTGGACTCCAAGCGCGGTGCCGGCTCCTTCAACCGGTTTGGCAAAGCCAAGCGCTATACCGATTTCCGCAAAATGCTCGACGAGATGGGCAAGAGCATCGACGCCTGCACCGTCTCCACGCCGGATCACACCCATGCCCCCGCCGCGCTGCGCGCCATGCGCCAGGGCATTCACGTCTACGTGCAAAAGCCCCTGACTCACACCGTCTGGGAAGCACGCCAAATGCGCTTGGAAGCCACCAAGAACAAGGTCTGCACCCAGATGGGCAATCAAGGCACCGCCAGCACCGGTCTGCGCGAGGGTGTCGAGGCCATCCAAAGTGGCGTGCTCGGCGAACTCACCGAGGTGCATGTCTGGACCAATCGCCCCGTATGGCCACAAGCCCCGGGAATCACGGATCGTCTACCTGGCCAGCAGAAACCGGATCACATCGATTGGGACTCCTTTATCGGCCCAGCCCCCATGCGCCCGTATAACGGCGGCTACCACCCCTTCAAGTGGCGCGGCTGGTGGGACTACGGCACCGGCGCACTGGGCGACATGGCCTGCCACACCGCCAACCTGGCCTACATGGGCACCCAGCTTACGCAGCCCGACTGGGTGGAGCCCGTCACCGTTGGCCCCATCAATCCCGAGACCTTTCCTGGCTGGGCGGTTATCAAGATGAACTTCCCCGCCATCAAGGGACGCGGCGAGATCACCTTTAACTGGTATGAAGGCAAGGAAGACGGCAAAAAGAAACTGCCCGCGCCTGACTACTTCCACGGCATCAGGCCCTCCAACAGCGGCTCGCTCGTTGTCGGCACCAAGGGCACTCTCTATTCGCCCAACGACTACGGCTCCAGTTGGAAAATCCTCCCGAAGCGTGGAGGCAACGAGGCGCCGAAATACGAAAAGGTTGCCCCTCGCCTACCGCGCAACAATCGCGGCGACGGCGGCATGAAGGAGGAATGGGTGAAGGCTATCAAGGCAAACAAACCCGGGATTGCGCTTTCCAATTTTGACTATGCCGCAAACCTCACCGAAGCCATCCTTCTCGGCAACGTGGCCATGAAAGTGGGCGAAGGCTTCGAATGGAACGCTGCCAAGCTATCCTCTCCGAACAAAAAGGTGGCCCAGTTTGTCAGCAAGGAATACCGCAAGGGCTGGGAAATATAATCCCCACTGGAAAGGACTGGACATGCAACGTATAGCCATGCTCGCCACCTTGATGGCAGCGGCAGTGCTCCTGCCCGCCGAGGATGCCACAAAAAAATTCGCCGGGATTTATGAAGGCACGGTGGACGGAAAAACCGGAGCCGTCATCCTGAATGAAAATGGGGCGGCGTTCCTTCGACCCGGGGACGATCAAAAACAACTTGAGGGCACCTGGAAAGTAGAGAAGTCTTACATCGTCGTCTCCGTCAAGCCCCCGGGCGTGGACAGCGGGAAAATATTCATTCGCTTTCGAATCGACCGGGCCGAGTTGATCCTTTCCAGCGTTGGATCAAATGACAACGAGGTGAAATCCTTTGAGCCCCCCCTTTTCAAGCAAGTCAAAACCGGCAAGGAAAGGCATGCGGGCGAATACACTGGAACGTATGATGGAGAGAAGATGCACCTGACATTGGGCGATGGTGGCGCAATGTTCGCACGCCCCGAGGATCCAGACTCCGATATGCCCGAACATCGCGGCAAATGGAGAGCCAAGAATGACATCGTCACCTGCACTGTGGATGCCGACGGTGGAGACGCCGTGGTAACATTGACGGCCGAGGGTAAAGACCTGCGACTCGTCAAGCTTGCTGAGCCGGATGGAACGGTGAAGNAATTCAAGGAGGTTCGCTTCAAGAATNCTAANCTCACCAAGCCCCAAAAAGCACCNCCTGCTGTGGCCAAGAAACTCGCGGGAANATACCGTGGGAAAGTNGAGGATGCGGAAGCCCAAATCCAAATCAANGCCGATGGATCCATCATTGCCCGGCCNAANCTCGATCAGAAAAAATTGNTCCTGCGNGGCCAATGGAAAATGGATGGCAAACNAATCCAAGCAAAACTGACCGATAGAAAGAAACGCACGGGCACCATTACCCTTCAAATCGCGGAAGGAAACCTGATCCTCATCAAGGTCACAGACCCCAATGGCGAGGTGGAAAGGTTCGAGTCGCAGTTTAAGAAAATCAAATAGTCCTCTCCCGACTTTCGCCAAGGCACTCAAGAAGAGCTTTTTTGGCATAACTCCTGCTTTTCTGGGATTAGATCGGAAAAACAGGGAATTATGCACGAATCCAAGGGCAAATTTGGCCGTGTGGAGCGGTGTTATGCCGTATGGGTGTGCATTTTTTCCGGGCGCACAGGCGTCCAAACCGGTAAAAAGGTACAATCTTGATGGCCGCCGAGAAGGACAAAACAGAGCCCACCCTGCTCCAGCAAGCAAATGCTGGTGACGCTCAGGCGATGTTCAGACTCTCGCTGGAATGTAGTGATGACGCCAAGGCAGCAAAGTGGCTCCGCAAGGCCGCGAACCAAGGCTATTCGCCCGCTCAAAACAACTTGGGAGTACTGATCGCCAAGGGCCGCGCCAATGCTCCGGTTAGCTATTTCCAAAAAACCGTTAGTGCAATAAAGGCGAAATTTTCCAAGTCACCCATCACCACGGGAACTGATGACGCCGTCTACTGGTATCGACAGGCCGCCGAACGCGGAAATGCCCATGGCCAGTGCAACTACGGTTGGCGCTTGGCCATTGGCCAAGGCACAGACAAGGATGTCGACGAGGCCATCAAATGGTACCGGTTGGCGGCGACTCAGGATCATCCGCTCGCCCTGAACAACTTGGGGGTCATGTACGCCCAAGGAACCGGCGTGGGCCGTGACTTCAAGGAAGCCGTTAAACACTTTCAAAAAGCAGCC
This sequence comes from Verrucomicrobiales bacterium, assembly GCA_002728775.1. Taxonomy (GTDB): domain Bacteria; phylum Verrucomicrobiota; class Verrucomicrobiia; order Limisphaerales; family UBA1100; genus UBA6614. The sequence continues at coordinate 7,904 of PBVU01000010.1, forward strand.
GACATGGGCAATACGCTGGCCCGTTTCAACACCGGACTGATGTGCCTGCACGGCCGTGGCGTGAAGAAGAACCCCACGGCCGCCGCCAAGTGGTTTCGGCTGACCGCCGAGAAAGGTCATGCCGGCTCACAGTTCGCCCTTGGCACCATGCTGGCGAACGGCGAGGGAATCGAGGCCAATGATACTGAAGCTGTTCACTTCTATCGCCAAGCCGCCGAGCAGGGGCATGCCCCTGCTCAAAACAATCTGGGCATCATGTTCGCGCAAGGACGCGGAGTAGCCCAAGACGATGAGGAAGCCGCCAAGTGGTACAAGATGGCCGCCGACAAAGGGGTGGCTGCTGCCCGCCAAAACCTTGGTCGGCGCCTCGCACTCGGCCAAGGCGTGGAGCGTGATAAGCGGAGCGCTCAGGAATTGCTGGAACAAGCCGCGACGGAAGGAACTCTGGCCCCGGCCATGGCCTATGAGCTTGGAGTTCAGCTTTCAAAAGATGGCGACGAGCCCAGTGCCGCACATTGGCTGCAACTGGCCGCATCCCAAGGCCATGCCGACGCCCAATACCGGATGGGGGTGATTTACCATGAGGGCGTTGTGGTTCCCGCCGACAACGCCGCCGCCGCCTATTATTTTGAGCACGCCGCTGAACAACAGCACACTGAGGCACAGCATCGCTTGGCGGTCATGTACGCAACTGGTGATGGTGTTCTTCCCAACGCTTCCGAAGCCGCGCGCTGGCATCAAACCGCTGCCGAGGCTGAGCATACAGAATCGCAATTTCTTCTTGGAACGTTTTTAGAAAATGGCGAGGGAGTATCTTCTGATGATTTGAAGGCCGCCGAATGGTATCGTCGTGCTGCTGAAAACGGGCATGGTCTTGCGGCGTTCAATCTCGCCTACATGCTCGATGCCGGGCAAGGCCTGAAGCGTGATGTAAAAGACGCTTTTCAATGGTACCAGCAGGCTGCGGAGGAGGGTGTTGCCAGTGCACAATGCAACTTGGGGGCCATGTTCGCACAAGGTCGCGGCACGGCGGTCGATGAAAGCTCAGCCGTGGATTGGTATTCAAAGGCGGCAGCTAAAGGGCTTGCCAGCGCCCAGTATAATCTCGCCCAGATGCACCATCATGGCCGTGGAGTTCGTGCCGATGAACTTGAAGCAGTCGAATGGTACCGAGCCGCCGCAAATCAGGGCCACCCCGGGGCGGCCTTTGCCTTGGCCGTGATTTATGACCACGGGGAAGGCGCTATTTTTGAGGATGATACCGAGGCAGTTAAATGGTACGAGGCCGCCGCGGAGACGGGCCACTCCCGCGCCCAGTTGATCCTGGCGGAAATGTACCGGCGTGGCCAAGGGGTGCCGGAGGATTACGTGAAGGCCTATTCACTGTTCAGCCGCGCCGCCGCCCAAGGAGAGGAACTGGCTGCCAGCGCCAAGCTGTTAATGACCCGCTTGATGACCCCCAACCAGGTTGCGGAGGCCCAGTCGCTTTGCCGGGTTTAATTTCAGCCCCTATTTTTCGCCTTGTGTGGCGATCCATTCCTTTACCCGTGCCTCAAGAAAATCCAGCGGCACGGCGCCATGGCGAAGAATTTCATCGTGAAATTTCCGGATATCAAATCGCTCCCCCAACACCTTCTCTGCATGCGCACGCAGTTCCTTGATCTTTAACTCACCCATTTTATAGGCCAGTGCCTGCCCGGGCCAAACGATGTAGCGGTCAATCTCCACGATGATGTCATGCTCCGTCTTCCCAGCATTTTCTTTGAAGTAGTCAATGGCCTCTTGCCGACTCCATCCCAAGTCATGCATGCCCGTGTCCACCACCAGCCGAATCGCTCGCCACATTTCGTAGGTCAATTTACCGAACTTGGAATAGGGGTCCTTGTAGAAGCCCATCGCCTCCCCAAGACTCTCGGCATAAAGGGCCCACCCCTCCACATAAACGGTGTACCGTGCGTACTTCCGAAACTCGGGAAGGCCGGTCAGCTCATCCGCAATGGCCAACTGCAGGTGATGCCCCGGCACAGCTTCGTGCAGTGTCAGCGCCTCCATCTCCCACTTGGGCCGCACGGCAAGATTGTAGGTATTCGCAAAGAAATATCCCGGCCTGCCTGCGGTGGTTGACCCTGGCTGGTAATAGGCCGTGGTGACGCTGCGTTCAATATAGGAAGGCACCGGGCGCACCCCATAAGGTTGCCGGGGCAGCCGGCCAAAGAGCTTGATCAGCTCAGGGTCTGCACGCTTGCTGATGTCTCGATAGCCCGCCAGCAACTCCGTTCCGCGCTTGTAATAAAACCGTTTGTCCGTGCGCAGAAATTCGAAGAATTGCGCCAAACTCCCCTTGAAACCCGCTTCCGCCTTGACCCTCTCCATCTCGCCACGAATTCGCTTCACTTCCGCCAATCCGATTTGGTGAATCTCCCTCGCCGTCAGACTGGTGGTGGTCATTGCGCGAATGCGGTGCTGATACCACTCCCGCCCATTGGGCAACTCGCTGCATCCAATACTCTCCCGGCAACCCGGCACATACTCATCCTCGAGAAATTTGTGCAGTCGCCGAAATGCCGGCCCGGCCTGCTTCTGATACGCCGCCAATGCCTCGCGCCTCAATCGTATGCGCTCCTTTTCAGGAATCGCCCCTGATATCTCCTTGAACGGAGCCAACAACGGGCTATCCAGCGGATCTTCGGTCAACTGCTTCGCCACCTGCCCAGCCACATCCCGCAGACAAACCTTTGCCGGCGTCACCTTGGCCCGCAACCCCACGCGCAGGAGATCAATCGTTTGGTCCACAAGTTTTTCTGAATTCCGCAATCGCGACAAAATATCCTCGTAATCCGACACCTTGCGGGCCGGCATCATCCTCAGCATCTCCGCCATGCTCCGCTGGATGCCGTCCATCTGGGTGATCAACAACAGATGGCCCGGGAATTTGTAGCTGTCCTGTTCCAACTCCAATCCGTGGCGGGACAAGTCAAGATTCAACCGCTCCGCTGCAGGCAATCCCGCACGATCAATGGATTTCAATACGCGCACACCCATCTGCGTATCCCCTTTGCGACGATCGATGGAAGCCGGAGTGTAGTCCGTCCAGCGATCGTTTTGCCCCGGCCACCCACGCCAAGTTGCCGATTCCGGAAATTCGCGCATTGAATATTCCCAGTGTGCCTTGAAGAACTCCCGCAGTCGATTTTCCTCAGCCACCTTTCCTTTCTGCCCCAACAACACTTCGCACCGCTTGCGAAAATCTGAACTTGGTGAGGCCATTAAGCCTCCCGACAAACATATCCACAACAACACTCGTCTCATATTAAATCCTACTGAAAACGGGTTTCACCTTGGCGCGCTCATACAAGTCACGCCACTCGCGACTTTTCACATCCATACGCACGGCCGTCTTTACCCCCGGCTCAAAATACGGGTATCCGTGATCCTTCATAAACAGCCGAAGCATGAAATTCACCTCCGACTCTGCGACATACATTTTACGCCCGTCCGGCCAACGCGTCTCGATCAAGCGAGGTGGATTGGGTCTCATCACGGGCTTGGGAATGGCCAGTTCTTTCATGGCTTTCCTGTCCAGCTCCACGCCCAAGCCCGGCTTGTCGGAAATTGTCGCCCTTCCCTGTTTCACAATAATCGGGCTCTCCAGCAAAGAGTGCGTGTAGAGCTGGTGACAGTTCACCGCCGGCCAAATCGCATGACTGCACACCGCCCCAAAATGCATGCTCCAAGCCGCCGTGATGCTGCTGCCCACAATCTGCAGCCAGAACGGCATGTCTGCCATGGCCGCCACCGTGCCACGCCGCATCACCCGGCTTGCCCCACCACCAATCACAAACCCATCACAAACTTGTTGTCGTAACGCCACGATGGCCGATGGGTTCCCGTAATGCATCGCCACCTTGGCCCACGTCTCGCGGCGAATTCTCTGGTTCCCGGGGATATCACCTTGCGGAATGGGCGTCTCCACCATTTTTGTGATGGGGTGCTTTTCAACTTCCTTCAATATAGGGATGCCACGTTTTGCATCCAGTAAGGTGTCATTGTAATCGAAGGTGATGGAAAATCCTCTGGGTGCGGCCTCCGCCCCTTGGCGCGCCTGCTCCCAGATATCGAACCACGGGCGCCCCTTGGTTTTAAAGGCAAAATACCCTGCCTCTGAGGCAGTCTTGGTTTCAGCCGCCACATCCTCTGGCGGCAGGTCAATATCCCACCAAGCCAATGGCGTGCTGTCATGCACCTGCTTGCCTAGCAGGGCGTGTACTGGCACATCCATCGCCTTGGCCACCGCATCAAAGAGAGCCATTTGCAGGCCGGCACCCAGTTCATCGTCCCACATGATCGCCGCCGCATTTTTCCCTTTGGCAAACTCGACCTGCGAATCCTGCGTCGCCTTGTAGGTATACCACAACAGAGTTTCGCCAATCCCGACATGACCGGACGCCAACTCCACCTCAAATATCTCAATGTATTTCCAATGCGGCAACTCACGAGCCATGTTGCGAGCGGGCACAGTACGATAGGGCACCTTCAGCGTCGTGCGATAAATTTGCTTAATCCGCATGCCCGGCTCGGAACGGCCCGGCTGAGCAACAGGCTGAGGTTGGGCGCGACTGATCCAGGGAAACACCGCCACACCGGCTGCGGCAGCTAGCAACAAATCGCGCCGCGACAGCCTAAAGGAATCCGGCGAGGAAATCATGTGCCCAGCCTAGGCTGTGGCCCCGGCCTTGTCACGCCTGCGCTCCGCGAACATTCCATGTTTGCCATCGTACTGCCACCCGCCTAAAAGCAGCCCGTGGATTCGCCCTCCAAAGACCCTCCGGTCGCGCCTTTCATTCTATTTGGCGTGGTCATGGCCTTGGCATCCCTCCCCTTTCTCTCTGCCCTCCCCTCATTTCAAGTGCACTCGGAAATGACCGACCTCCTTGCCGGGGACCAACGCAGCTTATCCAGTTTCAAGGACGCCAACAGCCAGCTGGCCAACACCATTGGCAGCCAGTCCGCGGTGGTGCTAGTCAGCATCCAGTCTGAAGATGTTTTCTCGCCCAAAACAATCTCGCAAATCGTGAAAATCACCACCGCCCTGACAGCCAGCAGCAATATCACCCACAATTTCAGCCTTGCCAGCCCGAGAATCAATCCTTCCTTCAAAATCGACTCAACATTATCAACCCTCGCCCTCCACTCCCGACTTTCAGCCAATAACTTGGCCCTGATTGGGCACGGTGATTTTAATGGAACCCGCTCAAGTCTCGGCAACCTCGTCCACGCCGCGGCCATCGTCGGCCCCGCCCTGATCCGCGACACCCACCAACTCAAATCCGCCGAGTTGTCGGTGGTGCAAAAAACGCTGATCCGTGCCCGCGTCCTTTCCCAGCAGGCTCAACTTGCCGGAGCTGCACTAAGCCTCGCCCACCATGCCACCAATGAATGGAGCCGATTTGAGGAATACAACATAAAGCCCTTCATCCCGCTGACCCAATGGATAAAGACCGTACTCAATCGCGAAGCAAACGCACCTGCCCTGGCCTTGGGCGACATCCGGCAAAAGATCAAAATGGAAATTGCCGCCGTAAAACAAATTGAGAAAACCTATGACCGCCCCATCTTCCGGTTTGATTTCACCTCCATCTTCCCCAAGCCCATCACGCAACTGTCTCCCGATGAAATAAATGACATTCGCAAATGGACCACCCAATTCCCCTTCTTTCGGAATCTCATTGTTGATGGTCAGGGCCGCAATGCCATGATCTTTGCGTTTGCCCAGAAAGGCCCCACCAACCGAGTGGCCAAGGCTGCCTTCTGCCGGGACATAAACGAGCGTCTCCAGCCATTTCGTGATGCCGGCCATGACATTCGCGTCCTGTCCTTTCCGCATGGCGAAGTCGAAACCATGGAATACCTCGAGCAGGACCTGAAACGATTTGCTCCGGCCATGTTTGGCATCGTGTTCATCGTGTTGCTGATCACATTCCGAGGCTCCCTCCGGTTGGTACTTTTCGTGATGACCCTCCAGATAGCGGGCATTGCCCTCACTCTCGGCCTTGCACCCTCAATGGATTCGCACGTCAGCCCATTCACCGCCCCCTTGTTTCCTCTGCTCGCGGGAATTCATCTGACCCTGCTCATCCACATGGGCACGGCCCTGCAAACTGCCCTGCGTTCCGGACACTCCGGCGACAACGCCCTCAGTGCGATGCTTGGCCAGATCTTTCAACCCAGCGGGTATGCCGCCTTGACAACCTGTGTGGGACTTTTCTCGCTCACATTCAGCGAAGTGCGCCCCACTGCCGAATTTGGCCGGCTGGGTGCGGCCGGCATCAGCCTGCTTTTTGCCCTGACCTTCGGCCCTGGCATCGTGCTTCTGAAACTGCTGGGCGGCCTCCAACCGTTGCCGCAACGAAAGATCGACCACACCACCCAATGGCTCGAATCCCTGCCCATGAGACTAGCCGGCAAGCAAACCATCATCTTCGCGGCAACCACGATTACCCTTGTTGTGATCATTGTCGGCCTCCAGAAAATCCGTACCGACATACGCATCGTTGAATTTCTCAACCCCCAAAGCAACACACGCCTGTCCCTGGAGTCGCTGGATCAATCCTACGGCGGGATCAACTTCGCCAAACTCGAGATCGACACCGGCAAAAAAGGCGGCGTTCGCAGCGGGGAGTTTTTTGGCCTTGTCAATCACCTGCATGAATTCACCTCAAAACAAAGTGGCGTTTCCATGACCTACTCACTGGGCGGACTCATCAAGGCTTCGGATGAAATCATACAACGCGACCTCCCCCGACTTGCAGCACTCACCCCTGCAAGCCTCCGGGCTTCCATCATGCTGGACCAGTTCGACCAGCCTGAAGTCCGGAAAGACCTCCCCTTGCTGGATTCCCTTTACAACCGAACCCGGCAGAAAGGCTGGTTTGTCCTCCGCACACAAGACCTGCCATCCCGTGAATATATCACCATGCTCAAGGCTGTTGAAACCGAGGCCAAACAGGCCGCGCCTGAAGGCTGGAAGATATCCATGCAAGGACCTATCCAGGCCATTCAAAAGGCCGATCGCCAAATCGTCGAAAGCCAGAAAGGCAGCGCGCTCTTCACTACAATCCTCATAGCCCTTGTCTTGGCGGTGTTGTGGCGCTCCGCCCCCCTGGCACTGCTGGCGTTCACGGCTAACATCATTCCCGTCGGGCTCGTTGTCGCCGTGCAAGGCTTGGCTGATGTGCCCTTGAACTCCATCACCATCATGGTGGCCGCCATCGCCTTTGGTGTCGCGGTCGATGACACTATTCACTTTATCACCCATTGGCAACTGGAACGAAAACGCGGTGCAGGCACACGGGAAGCAGTTTTAAGAACCCTGCGGGTCAAGGCCACGCCCATCATCTCGACCACCGTGATTCTCATGGCCGTCATGGGGGTTTTCTCGCTGGCCTCCTTTCCCCCGGTGGTCGCCTTTGGCTGGCTGTCGGCCATCGGCTACCTGACCGCACTGACCTCCGCTCTAATCCTAATTCCCGCAGCGCTTTGCTGGAGAAAATGACCGACTCATTCCGTGCTCGCCGAGGAATATCCCTTGATCGAGAAGCCGTCCTTGCCCGAGGTCATCCCAATCACAACAAATGGAAAATATCTACTCACCCGGTCAAACTCGGGCAGTTTCTTGAAATCAATCCAGTGCAAGTCATGCGGCCTGCCATCGACCCCCAATGGCAGATATTGCCCAAGCAACGCCGCCGGATCCGGGGTTGATCGCAGCACGCGAAACAACTCACGGAAAGAATCCCGATCATCGCTGTAATAGAGAAACCCCGACTCAAAGCCCCCCACTTTTTGGACTGCAGACTTCAATGCAGGAAGATCCCTTAACGGGCGCAAATCCAGATTATCCGGGCCGCGCAAAAAAGTTTCCAACAGACCCCGGTTTTTCGCGACAGCGATATAATTTGCCACAGTGGTCAAATGAATGCTTGGCGCATCCGGCCCCACCTGCTCGGCGAGTCCATCACCCAGCTTATAGGTGTAGATCGAACGCCCCAGAAAAACACGCCGCTCCGGGCCTCTTGGCGAAACGATGGTTGCCAGATTCCGAATGCCCTTCAAGGTCATCGCCGGTTTTTTGGATTCGACCAACACAATGGCTGGCGATGCATCCGGATTATCCAAACCATTTGCACGACTGAGCCATTCAAGAAGAATAATATCATTCCCCATCGACTTGATGAATCCATCGCGCAAATTGAATTGCGGATCTGCCGCTTGAGCCGCTCTCTCGATGAAATCCACCGCCTTGCCCGCATCCGGAGATAATTCCACCAGAACACCCTCAAACACCTTCCAAGCCTTTGTCATGTCAATCCGCACGCGCATAAATGAAGCCAGATTTTCAGGGGCAAAAGGTGGTGGCGCTACATTGGCCTGGTCGGGCGTCATAATCGCGAATAATCCTCGGCGATTACTTTCCGGCACCTCCAAAAACAGTTCACCTTCAGACAGATTACCGCTGATGGAGAATGAAATGGAGCGAAGCTCGTCCAGGCCCGAAGCCTTTAGCAATGCTCCGGGGTTGACTCCTTCATCCACAACCCCTGTCACCGGCAATTCCTTGAACAAAGCCAAGGTGTCCAGCCAGCCAAAGGCCGGAGTTGTGGCAAATCGCGCCTTGAAACGCTTCGCGAAGGAAGGATGTGAATTCAGCGCCGGCGATTTGCCTCCCGCTTGGCGTACAAGGATTTTTTCCAATCGATCAGGATCATTCCCCGCAATCAACAGCGTGCCGGACATTCCCACATAAACAGCCGGAAGATTCTTGGGGCGTAGATGATGGAATTTCACATCACGGATCATCCGTTCCCCAACTTTCATCCCGCCAGCACGAGCCTGCCTCACCAATGCATCCAGTTCACCGGCCAATGCATCCGCTTTTTCCCCTCCATCCAAAAGTAACACGGCAAAAGCCTCCTTGACTCCACCAGCCGGCAACGCCAGTCCCAGTGTAACTTGCCCCTCAGCAAATGAAAACAGCCTCAGCGGATTGCGTCCTTCACCCGGGTTGAAAAGCATTTCAAGCATGCCCCGCTCCACGGACCTCGCAAATTCCGCCATGTGCGGATCGCCCCAAAACCGGGCGGGCAGACTGCGGGCAAGCTCCCCGCCGAACGCCTTTGCGTCCGGAACCGTGAACATGGCCACGGTATCTCGGGGCAATAAATCCTGCGGAGCAGGCGCGGCCTTGGAAGGCGGGGCCATCACCGCCCACAAGATTAGGGCAAAGCGCCCATATTTTATGCTGACGAGTTTCATCAAGGCAGGAGCCGAGCGTAACGTCGACCTCGGCAAGATCAAGCGCGCCTTTTGAGGGCAGCCTCCAAATCCGTCGGTGTGTTAATGTTAAAAAGCATTTCCTTAGGCACAGCCAAGCGCGCAGCAGACAGGGCCGCCGCAAGGGATTGGATTGAAAAATTACCAGCCGCATGTTGTGCCTCAATAGTTTCGCGCACCCCCTCCAAGCCCACCGATATGACGAAGGGAAACCCCACGCGGCCTTCGGATTCCGCAAACACATGGTCGGCCTGTTCCCCGTCCATCCTCGCCAACAAGCCGGCAGTTACAAACGGCATATCACACGATAGAAACAGAATCCGGTTTGCCTGCGTTTTCCTCATAGCGGTGATAATGCCCCCGAGCGGGCCACATCGAGGAACGACATCGCGCTCAACCACCCGGCATTTGAACCCAGCCGACTTCACGGTTTCACGCGCAACCTCCAAAAGCGTTTTCCCATGAAAATCCAAACCACCCTTTTCACACCCCATCCGCGTGGCCATACCGCCCGCGAGCACGCAGGCTTCAGTTCCACTTTTGCAGTTGGCCGGCATAAATTAGGGATTGCGTTTAGAGGCAACCCTGCTATTTTTCCAGCCCTTTTTCCGCGTGCCCAGTGGCACTCGGTCATTGGAACGGCCTTAAACCAACCGCACCTGAGTGGGTGCGGCGGCCCCATTAACACCAAACATGAATCCCGTGTTCCGCGGGATGTCCTTGGCCCGACCAGGGATTGAAATCAGGAAAAATGAGCGAAATAGGCATCAAGGAATTATTCGAAGCAGGCGTCCATTTTGGGCACCAGACACGCCGCTGGAACCCCAGGATGAAGCAATACATCTTTGAGGCGCGCAATGGTATTCATCTTATAGACCTCCAGAAAACGGCCAAACAGTTGGAGGCCGCCTGTGAGTTTCTCGGCAAGACCCTGCGCAATGGCGGCACGGTTCTCTTTGTGGGCACCAAGAAACAAGCCCAGCAGGCCATCCGTGAAACCGCCGAGGCCTGTGGCATGCCCTACGTGGCGGATCGCTGGCTGGGCGGCCAATTGACCAATCTGAACACCGTCAAGCAGTCACTCGGCAAGTTGAAGAAGATCGAGCAAATGGAGGAGGACGGCTCAATCACGGGCTACGTAAAACAGGAACAGGCCCGACTACGCCGCGCAAAGAATCGGCTCCTGAAAAACCTTGGCGGCGTGCGTGACATGCACCAAAAACCGGATGCCGTTTTCATTGTGGACCTCAAGCGCGAGCACAATGCCGTGGCCGAGACGCGCAAGCTCCGCATCCCCATCGTTGCGCTGGTGGATACCAATTGCGATCCGGATCTTGTCGATTATCCCATTGCGGGCAATGACGACGCCATTCGTTCCATCAAAATCATCCTGAACACCATCACTCAAGCAACCACTCAGGCGCGCGCTGAGCATTTGACCCGCCAGGGCAAATCCATCGAACCGGCACCGGCGGCCGCCACGGCCGAGCCAGTGGAACCTGCTGCCACGCCTGATGGGCCGGCTACAGCGGAACCTGCTTCTGAGGCCGTTCCCCCCACAACAGAAGCAACCCCAGAGTCTGAATCGGAACCCGCGGGTGAAACCGCCACCGTGGAAGCCTGAAGCTTCCTCACGGTAATCATTTGAACACCAAGAACCAACCAAGCGAACCACTGTTTTTATATGGCTGAAATCACAGTAGCATTAATTAGCAAACTCCGGCAGCGCACTGGCGCGGGACTGGGCAACTGCCGCAAGGCTCTCGTGGAAACCGATGGCGATATTGAGGCCGCCATCGATGAACTTCGCAAGAAAGGCATCGCCACTGCCGCCAAAAAGGCGGGACGGGCCACCAAGGAAGGCGTTATCGCCCAGTCCATTGCTGCGGGAGCCAAATCCGGCGTGCTGCTGGAGGTTAACTGCGAGACGGATTTTGTCGCGAAGAATGACAAGTTTCAGGACTTCTGCAACGGCTTGGCCGCAGACCTGCTGGCTGATCCAAATGCAGATTTGGAAACCAAACGCACCGAGGCTGTGGCGGAAATCGGCGAGAACATCCAGATCGCTCGGCACGAAACACTGACCGTCGATGGCAACGGCTGCGTGACCGCGTATATTCACCACGGCTCCAAGATTGGCGTGCTGGTGGAAATCGCCGTGGGCCAGGAGGACACGGTTGAGAATGATGCCTTCCGCACATTGGCAAAGGACATCACCCTGCAAATCGCCGCCGCTGACCCCATCACGGTCACGCGCGACGAAATCGACCCCGCGCTGATCGAAAAGGAGAAGGAAATTGCCGCTGAGCAATTCAAGGACAAGCCGGCGCAGGCACTCGAGGGCATTATCAAGGGCAAGCTTGAGAAGTACTATCAGGAAAAGTGCCTCGTGGATCAGCTTTTTGTGAAGCAAGGCGACCTAGCGTTAAAGGATTACATCGGCAACACCGCGAAGGAGGTTGGCGATGAAATCACGGTGAAGCGCTTCCTGCGTTTCCAGGTTGGTGAGACNGCCGTGGACTAGGTGNACCCCAAAATCTTTTCGCAAGGCCGGGACAACTTCCCGGCCTTTTTTTCGTGATTCATTTGACCGCCACTCCGACGTGCTGCTAGAAACGGTCCCAAGTGAAGGACAAGGGGAAGCCAAAATACAAGAGGGTGCTCCTGAAACTCAGCGGCGAGGCGCTCGGTGGCGATACCGGTTACGGCATCTGCCCGGAAACCGTGCATGACATGGCCCGCCAAATCAGCGAGGTACGCGACTTGGGCGTTCAGGTGGTCATTGTCGTGGGCGGCGGAAATATTTTTCGTGGCCAACAAGGCAGCGAGGAAGGTATTGACCGTGCCACGGGAGACTACATGGGCATGCTCGCGACCATCATCAATGCCTTGGCCCTTCAGGACGCGTTGGAAAAACAGCAAGTCGCAACCCGGGTGCAGACCGCCATCGAGATGAGCGAGGTTGCTGAGCCCTTCATCCGGCGGCGCGCCATACGGCATCTGGAAAAAGGCCGCGTTGTCATTTTTGGTGGAGGCACTGGCAACCCGTATTTTTCAACGGACACCGCTGCTGCCCTGCGCGCGAATGAGATCGGTGCGGATGTCATCTTAAAAGCCACCAAGGTGGATGGCATCTACGACAGCGACCCGGTCAAAAACCCCAAAGCCAAGCGGTTCCGGAAAATTTCCTATCTCGATGCGCTCCAGAAACAACTGCGAGTCATGGACGGAACAGCCTTCTCTCTGTGCCTCGACAACAAGATGCCCATTATTGTTTTCGACCTCTTCAAACCGCACAACATTCGTAATGTCATCCTAGGCAAAACCGTGGGCACACTGGTTCATGGCTGATTAAGTTTGTGCTTTTGCGCGGCCCACAGCCCTCCTAGACTGCGGCATGCCAGTTGACGATATTCTGCTTGAGACCGAGGAAAAAATGCAGAAGACCGAAGAGGTTGTGACCCACGAATTTGGCGGCGTCCGCACAGGCAAGGCGTCCCCTGCCCTCGTGGAAAATCTGATGGTGGAGGTTTACGGCAGCCAAATGCGATTAAAAGAACTAGGCGGCATCACCACGCCTGAAACGCGGTTGCTCGTTGTTCAGCCATGGGACGCCAGCACGGTGTCCTCCATCGACAAGGCGCTGCAAAAGGCCAACTTGGGAGTGAGCCCTCAGGTGGATGGAAAGATCATCCGCTTGGCCATGCCCGAATTAAGTGAGGAACGCCGACAGGAACTGGTCAAGGTGGTCAAGAAAATGGCTGAAGATGGTCGAGTGGCGGTGCGCCATGTGCGCCGCGACGCCTTGCAGCACCTGAAGGCTGAGCAGAAATCCGGCGACATCACCGAAGATGAGCTGACCAAGGGTGAAAAGGATGTGCAAAAGCTGACCAACGACTACATCAAGAAAATCGATGAGCACGTCGAGCAAAAGGAAAAGGAAATCATGACCGTTTAGAGCGGGAGAATTGCCATGGAAAACGAAACCCGCGTACTCCAAGCCGGCCCCATCAAGGAAAAGACTGAGGCCCTGTGCGATGCCATCGCCAATCAGGTGGAATTCAAGGAGCTTTATGCCAAAATCGAAGCGTTCATGAACGATGAAAAGCTGAAGTATGACTTCGGCCAACTCAATGATCAGGGCGCCCTGCTGGAGCAGAAACAGCAGTACGGGCTGGAAATCAAGCAGGAAGAGTATGATCAATTTGAAAAACTACGCGAAAGTTTCATGAGCCAAAAGGTAGCCACGGATTTTCTGGAGGCGCAGGAGGAGGTTCAGGATATCCAAAACCGGATACACCAGTATCTGGCAAAAACGTTCGAGATTGGCCGGACGCCGAGCCAGGACGATTTCGATTTCTGCAGCGATGGATTCGGTGACTGCGGGTGCGGCTAACCGACAATCCGCTTCACCGCAATCCAAGGGTGTGCTCTACTGCCGCCATGCGACGCAGGGAATTCTTGATCGGTGCCACAGCAACCGCCGCCAGTGCTACGCTGGGGGCACCATTCAAACGCGCCGGCAAACCACGCCTGCGGCTTTCACTTGCCGCCTATTCCTTCCGCAACCAGTTCGCCTTTATGAAGGGCGGCAAGCGGGAGCCAGCCGGCAAACCCATGGACATGTTTCAGTTCATTGACTTCTGCGCCGATCACGGATGCGATGGAACAGAGCTGACAAGTTACTTTTTCCGGCCGGATGTGACACCCAAATATCTTGCAGAAATTCGCCGCCATGCGTTCCTGCGCGGCATGGACATCAGTGGATCAGCGGTCGGGAATAATTTTTCCCTGCCAAAAGGTGAGCAACGGGACAGCCAAATTGCCTATGTCAAAAAATGGATCGACCACTGCGCGGCCCTTGGCGCTCCACACATCCGCGTTTTTGCCGGACGTGAGCCCAAAGGAGTCGCGCGCGAAGAGGCCGACCCATGGGCCATCGATGCGCTTCGGGAATGCTGTGATTATTCTGGGCAACGGGGGATTTTTCTCGGAATTGAAAATCACGACAGCATTGGTGATGCAGCGAGCCTCATCCAATTCGTGAAGGCGGTAAACCATCCGTGGTTTGGCGTAAATTTGGACACGGGAAATTTTCGGACTGCCGACCCCTACAAGGATATGACCGCCGCCGCACCGTTCGCGATCAATGTTCAGGTCAAGATGGAGTTGCGTGTCGATGGCGCAACAAAGCCCACGAATCTTGAGCGCGTGATAACAATTTTGCACGAGGCGAACTATCAGGGCTATGTCGCCCTGGAATATGAATCGCGCGAGGATCCCTACTCAGCCGTGCCAAAAGCTCTGAAAGACCTGGAGGCATTACTGGAGTGATTTACGATCACCGACAACCGGGCCACACCATGCTGATAGGCATAGGCTGCGGATGTTTTATTTCGACAGCCCTCCTTTTGGCATTTGGCGGCGAAGAAGCACGAAAGGTTCTCCCGTTTCTGTTCGGATTCATGGGACTGCTCGCTTTCCTGTTCTACAACCTGCGCATCACGGTGGACATCAACCATGTGCGCGCAATTTTTGGCCCCGGCTTGCTTCGCAAGACACTTATGGTGCCCGACATTTCCCGAGCCCATCCTGTGCGAAACAAATTTTGGTACGGTTTTGGAATCAAGTACACCCCCCATGGATGGCTTTACAATGTATCAGGGCTGGATGCGGTTGAGATCGAGTTGAAGAACGGCAAGCACATTCGCCTAGGCACAGACGAACCGAGGGCACTTTGCGCAGCCATCCGTAAAGCTATCGGCTAACCGCCGGCCGCGGGTGGCGAGGAAGGCGGTTTGCGGTCCTTCACATGCTCATTGAACCAGCCCACCATTTCGTGAAGCACATGCTCAATGGACTCACGAGTGCGGTACAGGTGTGCCTCGTGAGGCAGCATCACCAGCCTAGCCTTCGTCCCTTCCTGCCCCTTAATGGCTCGGAAAAGCCGGCGGCTCTGCATGGGTAGGGTAGCCGCGTTGTTGTCTTCCTCGCCGTGTATCAAAAGCAGTGGCTCGCGAATTTTGGGCACATCAAAAAAGGGCGACATCTTCCGGTAAGTCTCGGCGGCGTCCCAAAGGGTGCGTCTTTCATTTTGAAAACCAAATGGGGTAAGCGTCCTGTTGTAGGCGCCGCTGAGTGCCACGCCGGCCTGAAACACATCCGAGTGTGCAAGCAGGGTTACGGTCGCGAAGGCTCCATAGCTGTGCCCTCCCAAGCCAACCCGGCTCAGGTCTGCCACGCCCATCTGCCCCGCCTTGGCTATGGCTGCCTCGGCAGAGGCAACAATTTGCGCGATGAACTGATCGTTGGCTGTCTCGCCCCCCCCCACCACGGGCAGCTTTAAATCCAAGACGGCATAACCCTCCAGAGTTAGAAATCTCGGATCCGCACCCGTGAAGCGGTCAAACCGCCGGGGATTGCCCGCAACTTGGCCCGCATCGCTTCCCCGCGTGTATTCCCGGGGATAAACCCAAAGGATCGTTGGCAAGGGGATCGGGTTTTCGAGGTCATACCCGGGAGGCAAATACAGCATGCAGGACAGTTTGTCTTCTCCTCTGAAATAGGTGAGTACCTGCTTGCGTACACGAAGGGCCTTGACCGGATCCTTGAATCTGGTCAGCGCCTGGCGCGCCTCATCGTTTTCCGTCCGCCGATAGAAATTGGGGTAGACGCCCGATGATTCATAGTGGGTAACAAATTCCACGCCCTTTTCACCCTGGTCATTTAAAATGCCAACAACGGCCTCAAACCCCTTGTCTCCACATTCAAAAAGAACCTCTTCGGTTCCCGTCTCCAAGTCGAACCGCTTTAGAAACGGGTGGTCCCCATCCTCGGATGCCCCCCATCCATTCAGAAAAATTTTCCCGTCCACAACGCGCATTGCTCGCTTGCCACTTTTGAGCTGTCGCATCATGGGGAAACCGGGATGGTTGTACCGATCCTGCACCGCGATGTCCCAAACTTTTCCCAGTCCGCGCGTTTTGTCCTCGGGGTTCACATGCCATACGCGGTGCTGGTTGTCGCTGCTATTGTATTCGCGTACCAAGGCCACGGATGGATCCTCTCCCCAATAAATCTTCGAATACCGATGTGGCAGCCGCATCAACTCACTCTGCTTGCTTCCCTGCTCGATGGGCAACAGGACAATACGATCCCGAAACTCAGCAGGTTTTGTGGGATCACCGTCATCAAGCGCTTCGATCCAGACAAGCGTATCCGGAGCCGTTGGCCGCCAATGATGCGCCCGGGGGCGGCTTTGCACGCCGCCAAGTGGAATGGTTTCGGCCGAAGGCAATGCCGTGGCGCTTTTTACGTCCGCCGTCAAGGTCCAGACCTCCACGCTCCGGGCAAACATTCCCGCCGGCACATGAAGCGTGAAAGGAGGATGCAGCCGTTCCACTAGAATATGTCGGCCTTCCGGTGAAATATCGTAATTAAAAAAAATGGTGGGCTTCAAAGACTCACCCGGCGCATGGGAACGATTCAACTTGCGCAGCCTTGTCCGCTTGCCCGTGTCCACATCCACCCTTTCCAACTCCGCCTGGCAGTAGTAGAGGAACCGCTCGCGATCAAAATCATTCTCCAGCCCATCCGCCGAGTCCCGATGCGGCGCCTTGTCCGGGCGCGTGTCCTGGATCAATGGCCCCGGCGCAACCCGTCCCCGAGAAGGCGGTTTGCCTCGGCGACTTGAGATTACCTGGCACAACAAGCTCTTCCCATCGGGCATCCACTGAAACGGCCGTCCGAACGCGGCATTGATCCGCACATTTCTTACCTGCGACAATGTGCGTCGTGCAGGGTTGCCCACCCAGATTTCCACTTGGTCATTCAGATAACGCAGACAGGCAAACCGGCTGCCATCCGGCGACCAAACGGGCAGGCTAAAGCGCGAACGCCCGCCCGGCATAGGCAGTTTATCCTCCCTCCCGTCACTCATGCGCAACAACCGAAACTCCGTGTAATAAACCGGATGAGCCGGCCCGTTGTTGACCGGGTCAATCCGCACCCCCGCCAAGCCAAGGTATGGACGTGACAAATCTTCGATGCGCTGGAATCGCACCCCCTGCACAATCAGCAGATACTCCCCGTTTGGACTCAGTGAAACCCGCGGCATCGGGCGACCTTTGAAGAAGGGCTGAATAGATTCGGGCGCCGGTTGGTATTCCGCCTGCCCGCGTGCGAACCAGACACACGCGAACACCAAGTTAAAAATAACAATCCGTGTGATCATCACGAGGCTCACCCTTTGTCGCAGAAAAGTATCCCCTCCGCAAGCTAGAAGCCACTTGAGCCAATCGCAGGCCGAGCCTATCCTTGCGCGTGCGTTGCGCTCCACTCATCGCCCTCGGCCTGCTCACCGCGTGCATTCGCTGGCCAGAGGCGCCTCCTCCCTCCGCCGCGCTACGCTCCACATTTCACCTGAACAAACTGCACGCCATCGGGAAAGCCATCGGAAAAGCCCGCGCCGCTGGCCATCTGCCCGGTGCAGTGACATGGATTGAACACAACGGCGTTCACGATGCCAAAACTCACGGCAAGCTCAGCGAAAAACCCAAACACGCACTAGCACATCTCGACAGCATTTATGACGTGGCCTCCCTCACCAAGGCGGTGGCCACAACCCCCGCCATGCTCCGCCTTTGGGAGCAAGCCAAACTTGGCCTCGACGACAAGGTTGCCCAGCACCTCCCGGAATTCGCCGGCGATGGCCGCGATACCATCACCATTCGCCATCTCCTCACCCACACCAGCGGATTGCGCCCCGGCATTTCGCTGGAGGGTTGGGATGGTCATGACGAATGCATAGCCAAGTGCTGCGCCGAGATTCCCCAGCACCCGCCTGGCGCGGTTTTCATCTATAGCGACATCAACTTTCAACTCCTCAACGAAATCATCCGGCGAACCAGCAAACATCCCATCGACGCCTTCTGCCAACAGGAAATCTTTAACCCGTTAAAGATGAAGGACACCGGCTACAACCCGCCACCATCAAAATACAACCGCATTGCCCCCACCACACTGGAGAATGGCCGCTGGCTTCACGGTACCGTTCATGATCCCTGGGCACGCAAAACCCAAGGCATCGCTGGCCACGCAGGGTTATTTACCACCGCGCCAGACCTCGCCCGCTTCTGCCGCATGATCCTCAACGGCGGAGAACTGGATGGCGTGCGTATCTTCAAGAAGGAAACCGTGATGGAATGGATCCGCACCCAAAACCCAGAGCAAAAGGATGCCAAGAACCGTCCTGCCCGCCGGGCCCTCGGCTGGGATGTCGACACAGTTTACAGCAGTCCCCGCGGCGCCCATTTCCCCATCGGCTCATTCGGTCATACAGGTTTTACTGGGCCCTCGATATGGATCGACCCAGCATCCCACACCTTTGTCATATTCCTCTGTAACCGACTGCACCCCGACGGCCAAGGCAATGTCGTTCCATTGCGAAGGCAAATCGGCACCCTCGCCGCCGAGGCGCTCAAGAGCCCTCCCCTTCCCCTGCGCCGGCCGGTCGGCGCTTCAAAATAAACACCCCCGCCACGAACAAAACCGGCGTCAACGCCACCAGCCAAAGCCACCAACTGCTCCCCTGACGCCCTCGCGAACTCTCAGCATCCGGGGCCCCGCCAGTAAATTTCTCCCCCTGCCTCAGCCGCAATTCCCCTTTGCGTTGCCATTCATGCCCTTTCCGGTTCACAAAAAGCCTACGCGGCACCAATTCCACCTCATGCCGCCGTGTCCCGTTGATCTCCGGAAACAACTCCAGCGTCACCACGCCTGGCAAAATCGTAAGATCATGGTACACCCAGCGCCCAAATGGCACCGGCGTATTCCTCGGAGCCACCTCGTCAAACCGCAGAGTCTTTGGCACAAAACCCTCCGGCATAGCTTCATCTGGAAACTCAATCTCGAATCCAGAAATCCCCAACCCCTCCTGTCGAATGCGCACCACCGGTTCCCCTGCCCCACTCACCGCAAAATCCATCTCCCACGGCCCCGCCCCGCGCCGCAACTCGCTGTCCAGACTATACAAAAGCCCGTATCCGGCCAGCGCCACCGCAAACATCCCTCCGCCAAATTTTAAAATTCGAGATCGATCCGAACTCACAGCCCCACCCTCGGCCCTCAGTTCTCAACCCTCAACTAAAATCACCCATGATGCCGCGCCGCCACCCGCTCACTCAAACAGTCATCAGCATCGCCTGACCTGCCCCGCCTCACACTTGCGGACGCAGCCGGCCTGCATTAAGTCCGCACTTCCGCGATTAGCTTCTCCAAGCGTCGACCGTACTCGACGTAATTCTCGGCCATCGCCTCTTCCGGCGCGGGCCCGCCGTCGGCATCGTGAAACACAACGGTCATGTGCGGCTCAATGGAAATGCCAGCATCGTAGCCGCGCTCGAAGGCGTCTTTCAAAATATCGCGCACGCGGCCATCGCCTTCGCCGGGGAAATGGTATTCTTCACCGTCGGCAGTTTTCACCGCGTCCTTAATGTGAATATGCGCGGTGTGATCGCGCATGTGCTCCCAGAATTCCCACGGGCACTGCATGCCCCACGGCTGGTCTCCGCGGCGGTCGGCGTTGAAAATCGGATTGGCGGTGTCAAACACCCACTTGAGGCCGGGCACCTTTTCCAAAAGCTCCTCGGCGTGTTGCCAGCTCATGCCGCCGTGGTTCATGCAGTTTTCGTGCACCGGCTGCAGGCCTTCATCGAGGAAACGCTGGGTCACTTTGCCCACACGCTCGAACACTTCCGGCGGCGTCACGGCGCAGTCGTCGCTGGGTTTGAAGGACATGATCCGCACGAACTGCGTGCCCAGCCGTTTCATGCGCGGAATGGCGCGCTCCACCTCGGCCAGCGTCACGTCGAACGGCGTCTCCACCGTTTTCTGCCAATTGCAGATGGTCGAGCCGAGCGCGTACACGACCACGCCGGAGTCCTCCAGATTGCCCGCTATGATGTTGAACGCCTCGTCCGGGATATCGTGCAACGGCC